>JAEZSE010000047.1 GCA_023421955.1 Bacillota bacterium | reverse complement strand
AAAAAAAAAATTACACACCGACTTTAGCATCGGCGGCGGCGGTGACATCCTGGTGCTGACCAAGCCCGACGGCGCCATCGCGGACCGTTGCTTCGTGCCGGCGCTACGGGCGGGCATCACCTATGGCCGACCCGCTGGCAATCCGGTCTTCAAATACCTGGATAACCCAACGCCTGGTGCCGCCAACCCCGACGGCTATCCCGGCTTCGCCCCCACCCCGATCTTTAATCTCAAGGCCGGGCAGTATGGCGAAGCTCAGCAAGTCACGCTGAGCACCGGCGACAGCAAGGCAACAATCCGCTACACCACCGACAGCACGACTCCCAACGGCTCCAGCAAGCAATACACCGGGGCGCTGGATATCTCCAAAACCACGGTGGTGCGAGCCGTGGCAACACGCGACGGATACCTGCCAAGCGATGAGGCCACGTCCACATTCCTGATCGCCGAAAACATCAACCTGCCGGTTGTGAGCATCGTGACTGACCCGAAAAACTTGTGGGATCCGGCGACCGGAATCTACGAAAATTTCTCAAAGGATTGGGAGCGCCGCGCACATTTCGAACTGCTGGAGAACGACGGTACCGTTGGCCTGTCGCAGTTTGTGAGCATCAAGATCTCCGGCGCGCAGTCCAAAAAGGACAATGCACAGAAGTCCTTCGGCATATATGCCCGGGGCAAGTATGGCAAGAGCAGCCTGGACTACTCAGTATTCCCCGAATTGCCGTATAAAAGCTATCAAACGCTAATGATCCGAAACTCCGGGCAGGACGCCCGCCTGTCCAGAATCCGTGGTGCGTTGCAGCTTGGGTTGGCAAAGGAGACCGCGCCTGACACTGACATTCAGGCCTACCGGCAGAGCGTGTTGTTTGTCAACGGCGAGTTCTTCGGCGTCTACGACATCATGGAGAAGGTCAACGAGCAGTTCCTTGCCCAGCACCACAACCTCGATCCCAAAAAGATCGATCTGCTGACGGGCAACGGCACAGCGATCACCGGCTCCAACAAGGATTACAAAGATCTGATCGAGTATGTGAAGACCCACGATCTGTCGGTGAAAGCAAACTATGACTACGTGGCCAGCAAAATCGATATTGACAACTACATCGACTGGTGCACGCTTGAAATTTATACCGGCAACTCCGACCTGGGGAACATCAAGTTTTGGAAGCCACAGGCGCCGGATGGCAAGTGGAAGTGGATCTTCTTTGACCTGGACTGGGGGTTCTATTTCGCGGACCAGAGCGAAGAATATCGCGGCGAATATTATCGCGACAACTTCAGCCGGTTCCTCGACCCGCGAGGCAATGGCATTGGCCATATGTTCAGCAATGTGCTGGTGCGAAAACTGCTGGAAAATGAGCAGTTCAAGCAGAAGTTCATCAAGCGGTTCTATTATCACGCCACAGTGACGTTTGAAACCAACCGGGTGCTCGCGCGCATTGACGAGCTTCAAACCAACATCGCCCCCTATATGCAGAGGGACAAGGAGTTCGTCAAGACCAGATTTGGCCAAGCCACCGGCTCCGTTGAAAGCTGGAACCGCCAAGTGGAGCTCGTGAGGACATTTGCCCGGATCCGCCCGGAGATGAACCTGCGCTACATGCAGAAGTACTTCAACCTGACCGACACGGAAATGGATGCTCTAAAGAGTGGGAACTAATTGTGACATTGCACCATCCAATGATTGGATGGTGCATTTTCATGTTTTTATGAAATGGCAATTTGTGGTATAATGGAATGTATGTATTGCCTGTAGACATGATAAATTCCTGGAGGAAGCATTGGCTGAAGAATCCCGTGTATTGCGGCATGAACTGAAATACATCATCGGCGAGGCAGATTGGCAATGGCTGCGCGACCGCGTGGCTGCCGTGATGCCGCTGGATAAAAACGCAGACCCCAACACCCGGGGTTATGCGATCCGCAGCCTTTATTTTGACGATGCGTATGATGGCGCATTGTTTGAAAAGGTGGAAGGCGATGCCTTCCGCAGCAAGTTTCGCATCCGGATCTATCGCTACAGCGACAAACGCATTCTTCTGGAAAAAAAATCAAAAGTTACGTACTACACAGCCAAGGATTCGCTGCTTCTCACGAGACCCCAATGCGACGCGATCCTGGCCGGAGATTATGACGCGATCTACCCCAGCGAAAGCAATCTGTTGAATGAGTTTTACGGGCTTCTAAAGGGCAGGCAATACAAGCCCAAGGTGTTGGTGGACTATTTCCGTGAGGCCTATATTTATCCCGCCGGCAACGTACGTCTGACCTTTGACCTGAACCTACGCTCGGGGCATTACTCAAACAATCTGTTCTCCGGCATTCCATCATCGGTTCCGGTGCTGGATCCAGACACCCACGTGATGGAAGTGAAGTTTGACAACTTCCTGCCCGATCACATCAAGGCGTTGCTCCAGGGAATGCCCGGCCAACGCACAGCAGTGTCCAAATACGTGCTTTGCCGCCGCTTCCATTGATTTAGAAAACCGATATACACAGGAGGAACTCATGGACGGAAAACAACAATCAATCATGGATATCCTGAAGGAGATTGGCAACAGTGCGCTGCAGGCAGGCAACCTGAGCCTGTGGCGGCTGCTGATTGCTCTGCTCTTTGGCCTTGGTGCCGGTTTGTTCATCTTCTATGTATATAAGCGCACATTCAGCGGCGTGCTTTACAGCCGAAGCTTTAACTCCTCGTTGATCCTGCTCACGCTGGTGACCACGCTGATCATCCGTGTCATCTCCTCCAACGTGATCCTGTCGCTGGGCATGGTGGGCGCACTGTCCATCGTGCGCTTCCGTACGGCGGTCAAAGAAGCGATGGACACTGTATTCATGTATTGGGCAGTTGCCTCCGGCATCACAATCGGCGCGGGGTTTGAGCTGCCGGCAATGATATGCTGTGGAATCATAGGGATCATCCTGTTTGTGATCTATTCGATCAAGGGAAGCGGCAGTTTCCCCTATCTGCTGATCATCCGCCACGACTTCAACTGCGCCGGCGAGGTCACCTACGCGTTGCACAAGCTGCCCCGCAACGCAAGGCTCAAGTCCAAGACGGTGACGCAGAACGGCGTGGAGATCACAATGGAATTGAGGCTGCCCGGTGAGAACACCACGCTGGTCAACGACTTCCTGCGCATCAACGGCGTTTACGACGCTACGCTGGTGAGCTTCCAGGGAGATTATGGGGCGTAATCGCCATCGGTGCTGTCGCGCCTCGGTGAGTTAATGTTCGTACGCAAAGCCGTTACCCGCCCACCGCGCATGTCGCTGGGCGGGTATTTGCTTTTATGGGTGCGCAATCTTCCCAAATCCCCCATGTTTGTTTATAATGAGTTGACTTCAAGCCGAAAGGAACTGGCTTATGAATCCGGCTCACGACATTGAACTGCTTCTTGCCTATGGCATCGCCTCCGGCTTGCTCTCAAAACTCGATGTGCCTCAGGCAAGAAATGCATTGCTGGAAGCACTCCGCCTGGAGGAGCCGGAATGTGAGACCGGCTGCACAGAAGTCTTTCTTGAAAAAGATAATACATCCCCAGCCCCGTTGCTGGAGAACCTGATCGCTTATGCGCTGCAAAAAGGCATCATTGAAAATGACACCGAGACAGAGCGCGACTTGTTTGACACAAAACTCATGGGCTGCCTGATGCCACGGCCATCGGAGGTCGCCGCAAAATTTACAGCAATCGAAAAAGGGCAAAGCCCCAGGGCTGCCTGTGACTGGTTTTATGATTTGTGCGGAAAAAGCGGCTACATCCGCACCGAGCGCGTTGCCAAAAACATCGCCTGGATGCATGAAAGCCCATACGGCCCGCTGGAAGTCACGATCAATCTAAGCAAGCCGGAGAAGGACCCCCTCGAAGTGGCTCGCCTCAAGACGCTGCCACAGGTGGGCTACCCCAAATGCCAGCTCTGCCCGAGCAATGTGGGGTATCCTGGCCGTTTGAACCACCCAGCCCGGCAGACTCTCCGGGTGATCCCAATGGAACTGAACGGCGAGCAGTGGTATTTTCAGTTTTCGCCTTATGTCTATTACAACCAGCACTGCATCGTGCTGCGGGAAGAGCACATCCCAATGAAGATCAGCCGAGACACAATCGTGCGGTTGATGGAGTTCATCACCCGGTTCCCGCACTATTTCATCGGCTCCAACGCCGGGCTACCCATCGTGGGCGGCTCAATACTGAACCACGATCATTTCCAGGGTGGCGTATGGGATATGCCGATGGCCCGGGCCGAAGCGGCTGTACGGCTTAATCAAAGCCGCTGGTCGGGGCTGCATGCGGAAATCGTCTGCTGGCCCATGTCTGCATTGCGCTTGCGCCACTGTGATCCCAATACTCTCACCGATGCAGCTGCTGCTGTGCTGACCGCCTGGGAGAAACACAGTGACGAAGGCCTGGGCATCCTCTCACACACCAATGGAACGCCTCACAACGCCATCACACCCATCGCCAGACGCAGAGGCATCGATTATGAGCTGGACATTGTGCTGCGCAACAACCGCACCGATGAGGCCCACAAAATGGGCATCTTCCATGTGCATGACGATCTACACCATATCAAGAAGGAAAACATCGGGCTCATCGAGGTGATGGGCTTGTTCATCCTGCCTGGCCGGCTGGAATCGGAGTTTGAAGGGCTGGCAAGAATCCTGTGCGGGCAGGAACCATTCAACATGGCGGCGTTGGAAAACCCAACGAATCCCCTCAGCAAGCACTTGAACTGGCTTCGGGACATGATGACACAATATGGCCTGCAAGAGAGTTATGAGAATGCGATGGCATTGATCCGGTTGCAGTGCGGTGAAAAATGCGTGCGTGTGCTGGATGACTGTGGCGTCTATAAGGACAACCCAGAGGGTCTGGCAGGTTTTATGCGGTTTGTGGATACGTTGGGATTTGCATCAATGTAACGACACAAGAACCAGACATTGAACTTGACAAGAGCGGACTGATGCCGCTCTTGTTTGCATTATATAACCAAGTGGATCTATACACACTTGGCGAGGTTTTCATATTCCTCTGCCCCATCGCATATACTTCACCGGTGATTGCGATGATTGAGGGAAGAAAAACCGGCAGAACGACGCTGCGTGGCGTCGATGGCGCAAGGGCAACAGGTATTTGCCATTATGCCAGCGGGCCGAAGGGTTCTGAGTACACAATCTCCGCACAACTGCCCGGCGCAGTCACCGCCGAGGTTGTGCTGCAATATGGCCCCAGCCGCGGCTATCAATGCCGGCCCCCTGAGCCGCTCTCCAACTCTGTGAAGTGCCCCGATGGCAGCGTTGCCGCCTTGTGGGTGATGTCCGGCGGCAAGCCGCTGTTGTTTGGCATCTTGGGCACAGGGCCCTTTGATCAAGCCGAAGCCCGTCGAAAGCTGTTGAGCTACAGCAAGCAGTCCATTACCGCAAAGCCACAGCGGGTCAGGACTTCCGCGATCCAGCTGCCGGCAGCCGCGCAGCCGGAGGTGGCGCCAAGGCCTTCCTTTCGTGAGCCATCCAGCAAATCCGAACCCCCATTTCCATTGCCGGAGCAAAAACCCGGCGCTGCAGCGGCGGTTGAAATCGCTGGCGCAAACACAGCAACAGCTGTACTGCAAAAAGAAAGCCCTGCCCGCTCACTGCCGGCCCAGGCCCAAAGAGGGACGGAGATTGCCAGCGCGGCACAACCCAACACGGCCACAAACCGGAAACCTCTGGTGTTGAAACGAGCACCCCGACCCACGCCCCATCCCCCAGTCTATTCGCCCCTGTGGGATGATGTATCCTTTGAATTTGAAAAAATGCTGCAAGACTTGCCCGCAGCCCGACCATTCAACGGCAGCGCCCACGATGCAGAGATCGTCGAGCTACCAACAGATGGAGCGGTGCAATGCTATGTGGGGTCGGTACTTGTGGATGGTATGAAGGTATTTTTGCAAGCGGTGCCAGCCCGGCCATTTGGCAGACCCGCTGGGTTTGACCACTCGCTGGTCTCAAGGGATGGGGAGTGCTACTGGGTGAAGTATTTCATACAGAGTGAGTGAAAAGCATAAAAAGAGTGCCACAAGGCACTCTTTTTCATGGGCGGGTACAGAGCCCCGCCCGTATTGACATCCAAATCAATCAGGTTTCCCTCTCCCCTAAGGGAGGAGTGGGGCTATGGAGCAGACCGCTAGATGGTCAACTTAAAACAATCACCGCGAAGAACACCAGCGTCTCGCTGCCGTCATTCTGCACCGAATGCCCGGTGCCGCTGGGTGTGATCAGGCAGTCCCCTGCCTTCACAGCCTTTTCCTCACCGTTGTCATCCACCTTGCCGGAGCCGCTCACAAAGTAGAAAATCTCCGTTTCATTCTCATGCACATGGTAACCGATGGAGCTGCCCGGTTCCAGCTTAATCGCGGCGGAAAGCCTCACATTCTTCGGCAGTGCGTCGCCCTGGGCAATGTGGGTGATGGCAGCCTGGCCTGCGCCGCCGCGCATGTTCTCGCGCACCTCGGTGGTCATTTCATTGGTCGTGATCAGCATGTTGTATCCTCCTTGACATGGTATGCGTGCTAGTTATCAATCCTCCACTCGGATGAGCCCAGCTACGTTTTGTATTGATGGCAGGCGTCTCAACTCCTCCACAGCAGAGGTCATTGCCTTTTCACGGGTGCGGTGCGTGATAATGAAGAGCGGGACGGTGTTCATGTCCCACCCCCGTTGCACGCAGGACGCAATGCTCACGTTGTGACGGGCCAGCACACCGGCCACCTCAGCCAGCACGCCCGGTTTGTCCAGCACATCCAGGTGCAGGAAATAGCGGGTATCCCAGTCGGAAGCAATATCCACAAAGGTGCTGGATGGCTGCGTGTTGTCAAAAGTGTTGTAGCGGTGGTGATTGGCTTTGGCCGCCGTAATGAGATCGCTGATGATCGCCGAGGCGGTGGGCAGGTCGCCTGCGCCGCGTCCATAGAGCATCAGGTTGCCCACGGCATTGCCCTCTAGGAAGATAGCGTTGTAGGAGCCGCTCACACTTGAGAGCGGGTGCTCCCTGGGGATGAACGTGGGGTGAACGCGGGCCTCGATGGTGCGGCCGTGCTTCTTGCCGATGGCCAGCAGCTTGATCTCGTAGCCAAGCTCCCGGCCTTGTGCGATGTCTGTCGGAGTGACGGCTGTGATGCCCTGCCGATAGACACTGCCCACCGGCACCTTGGCGTGAAAGGCGATGGACGCCAGTATGGAAAGCTTGCAGGCTGCGTCATACCCCTCCACATCATTGGTGGGGTCAGGCTCGGCCAGGCCCTGCCGCTGGGCTTCCAGAATCGCCTCGGCATAGCCGATGCCAGCCTGGCTCATCCTGGAAAGCATGTGGTTTGTGGTGCCGTTGATGATGCCTTTGATCACAGTGAGCTCGTTGGCCTGCAAAGATTCATTGATCGTCTTGATCACCGGGATGCCGCCACCCACACTGGCCTCGTAGTAAAGCCCCGCCCCACCCTGCCGCGCAGCTTGCTCCAGCTCCGGCCACCGGTGGGCGATCACTTCCTTGTTGGCTGTCACCACGGTCTTGCCGGCCAGAAGCACTTTGCTCAGATAGGTAAAAGCCGGCTCCACGCCACCCAGAAATTCCGCGACGACTGTGATATCCGGATCGTTCAGGATGTCGTCAAGGTTGGTCGTGAGCATCTCTCGCAGCACGCCTACGGGCCGAGGTTTATCCAGGTTGCGCACCAAAGCACGCTTCACCTGGAAGCGAAGCCCCTCGCGGTGGGCGATGCCCTCGCCGTTCATGATGAGCGTCGTGAACACGCCGCCGCCAATATTGCCCAGCCCCAAAAAGGCGATTTTGACCGCTCTCTCGCTCATACGGCTTTCCTGTTCCTTTCGTAGATGATGCGCAGGCCCTCCAGCGTCAGGCTGCCGTTCACGCGCCCGATCGTCTTGGACTCCGGCGAAATAAGCCGCGCAAAGCCCCCGGTCGCCACCACCTGCGCTGCCTGATCATTCAATTCATGGCGCATGTGCGTCACGATGTTGTCCACCGCGCCCACAAAACCGTAGATCACGCCGGCTTGCATATTGCTGCTCGTGGTGCGGTTGATCGCCGTCTCCGGCTTCACAAACTCGATGCGAGGCAGCTTGGCAGCGTTGGCCACCAGCGCCTCGGTGGAAAGCTTAATGCCCGGCATGATCGCGCCGCCAAGGAATTCCCCCTCAGCAGAAACTGCATTGAACGTCGTTGCCGTTCCAAAGTCGATCACGATCACCGGCCCGCCGTAGAGGTCATAGGCCGCCACGCTGTTGGCGATACGGTCTGAGCCCACCTCCCGGGGGTTGTCATAACGGATGTTGAGGCCGGTTTTGACCCCCGGCCCCAGCATCAGCGGCTCGAAGTTGAAATAGGTGCGGCACATATGCTCGATTGTGAAGTTGATGGATGGGACCACGCTGGACACAACAGCCGCCTCGATCTGATCCACCCCGATACCCTTCAGCGCCAGGAACTGCAAGAGCATCAGGCCGTATTCGTCGCTGGTCTTGCCCATGTCGGTGGAGAAGCGCACATACTGCACCATCTCGCGACCCGCATAGATGCCTGTTTTGATGTTCGTATTGCCCACGTCCATCGTGATGATCATGGATATTAGTCCTTCTTATACAGTTTATTGAGTATCAGCAATATTGGAGTGCATATTATCAGGGCTACCGCCACTTCGGGCAAACCGTTCGTAACAACGACACCAGCCAACGTGATGCCTACCACCTCAATGGTCATCTTGAAATGCTCAGCCAGAGGGGCAGCTCCAAGAAGATAAACCATGCCAAGGAAAAAGATGGTGTTGGTGAGTGACCCGACAGCTACCGTCAATCCAAGACCTACGGCTTTTGGCAATTTGACCGTGAGCCTGTAAAATCCCCATGTTGCCAGGGGGATCAGCAGCCTAGGTATAAAAATGCTTGGATAAAGCACCAACGGGAATTGCACCAACGGTGCTAATAACGGTGACGGCGCGGTGAGCGCCTTGTATGTGCTGGTCAGCCCGAAAACCAGCCCAAGCAGCAGCCCTTGCTTCCAGCCCAGCATCACCGTGCCGATGATCACCGGAATACACATCAACGTAACATCAATGCCGGTAAACGGAATCGTCATGAAACCGAGCGGGGTAAGGCCGAGGATGAGGGTGAATGCGATCATCAATGCGGTCGCGGTGAGTTGAAAAGTCTTGTTCTTCATGGTTTCGCCTCCGTTCAAATTCCTTGTTGCAGCGTCACCTGCGGTGCCGCCACATTGCAGCGTCACCTGCGGTGCCGCCACAGGGATATCTGACAGTTTTGGATTTTGGGTGCGCCGAGTCCGGCTCCTGGCAGATGCCGGCTTTCCAAGTATTATAACACGGTTTTTTGTATTGGCAATGTGAGTTTGAGCGATTGAGCGAAAACACCCCCCAGCTCTCTCCCCCTCTCGCATGCATGGGAGAGGGGGGGTGGGGGGTGAGTGCATTGTACTTGAGATAATATTTCAAAGGATTGAGTACCAATTAATCAGTCTGTAATACGAGTTCTATGATGCAAAAAGGCAGGCCCTCTCGAACCTGCCACTGATACTGCTTGCTATGATTTACCACTTGCCCTTGCCGATGTGGCCGGCGATCTCGGCCTTACTGCGCTGCTTGATGATCCAGGCCTCATCCTTGGCCTTGGTGAATAGCGCCACGCAGGGCGGATCCAGGTTAATCTTGATGCCCTCTTCAGCCAGTGCTGCGATCTTCATCGCCAGCGTCGCGATTTCCATATGGATGTCGTTGGTCCTGTCAGACGCGACAACCTTCTTTTCCTCTTCCTCGGTGAGCTTTACGAACTTTTCCTTCGGGGCTCCGCACTTAGGGCAAACATCGGGAGCATCGGTGCCTTCCACAACCATTCCACATACGCTGCATTTCCACAACATCGCTATACCCTCCTGTGTGTTTATGGTAGGTATTATATCATAGCCGTCGGTCATTACGGTAACCGGAATCACACACGATTCTGTTTTCCACGTGGACGGGGAGCAGAAAAATGCTATAATAGGAGAAGTTTTGTCAAGCACCACAAAGCCGCACCATTCAGGCAGCGAAGGGAAGAAAGAGCCTTGAAAAGAACCATAAGTAAGCCGTTTGCTTTATACGCCGCAAGTTTGATTCTATCGCTGTCATTGGCTTCGTGCTCCCAGCCTTCACCTGTGCAAACCGCCCACCCGACGGTGGAACCAACACCCATCGCCACGGCCGAGCCCACACCCACGCCTACGCCCATCCCTACCCCCATGCCAACGCCCACAGAGGAACCCACACAGTCTCCATCACCGACGCCTACGGTGGAGCCCACGCCGACGGTGGATCCAAATGGGCCGCAAGTGCTCCGGTTATATTTCCGCAGCACAAGGAAACTCGCAACAGAGTATGATGCAGACCTGGTCAAGGGCGAGAAAAATGTGGAGTTCTTCGCACTTCCAACAGACACGGCGAGCGTTGAAAAAACAACGCCAAAGGGACTGGTGGAGAAGTATTGGGGAAAGTACCGCAAGGACGGCTACCAGATCGGGTATGCCGTGGATATTACTCTAAAGTCTGGAGAGGTATTTCACTTGAACATCCGCCGGCCAGGTGACGCCCCACCAATCGACCGGGAGCCGAAGCCTTTCGCAAAATATGTGGAGATCTACCTGTATGACAGCGCCAGGAAGGACCCAGACGGCGACTACGGCACCTGGCACCTGCAAGAGCGGCTCCTCAAGGAAGGCGAAAGCGTGCTGATCACGAACATCAAGTTCCACGCCGGCAGCAGGTATTCGGAGGTCGCCTCAATCGACCTCACCGCCTATGCCTATCTAGGTGAGGATTGCTTTGATGAAAACGGTGAATACACAGGTAGCCTCAAGTATCACGTCACCATCAGCAGATAATAGCGATTGATCCATTTCACGATAGAGGCAGTTTTTGCCATATCCGGATATCAGTTTCATTTAACAGTTTTGCGCATAACTGTTATGATTCCATGTCTGCTGGGCATATATAGTTGACCAAGTATATGCTTTCAACACCTACAGGAGCAGACCATGGATTTTGCTACAATCGGCGGTATTATTTTAGGAGTTCTCAGCATCATTATATCGATATTATTCAGCGATGCCTTGGGAACAATTAAAATCCCGGGGAGTCTGGGCGCTTTTTACGATACCGGCTCTATTCTGATCGTTTTAGGCGGTGGCATTGCTTCAGCGCTCATGAGTTTCAGCCTGAGCGAGGTTGGTAAGATCCTCAAATTGACACTGAAAGTGTTCACCACCAAGAAAGACTCCCTTTTGGAAAACCTTCGCATGATCATCCAAATGGCCCAGAAAGCCCGCCGCGAAGGCATTTTGTCACTTGAGGAAGACCAGGAAAGCATCAAGGATCCTTTTGTTAAAAAAGCGCTTGAATATGTGGTTGATGGTTATGATCCGGAACTGACCAAGGACATCCTCGAGATGGAGATTGACAGCATGCTGGAACGGCATGAGCGTAATAAGGGTCTGTTTGACTTTTTGGCAAAGAGCTTCCCCAGTTGGGGTATGATTGGCACGCTGGTGGGCCTTGTATTGCTGCTGGGCCAGCTGGATGACCCCAGCAAAATAGGCCCATCCATGGCCGTAGCGTTGATCACAACGTTTTATGGCAGTGTGCTGGCAAACTTTGTTTGCACTCCGATCTCCAACAAATTGGCAAAAAACAGTGAAGAGGAAGCCAATGCCATGCGGATGCTGCTGGAGGGCATCTTATCCATCCAGACAGGCGAGCAACCGGCGGTGATAGAAAACAAACTGATGACATTTTTAACCCCTGCGCAAAAGCTGCAATTCAAGCGACCTGAAAAGACGGAAGAACAGCCCGAGCAAGCAAATCAAAGCGCCTAAGCTGCGAATGCCTGCAGAAACGGTATTTAGGTTTGAAGGAACCAGGGTATGAAGAAACGGCAAAAGAAGCCAGAAGAGGGCCTTCCAGATTGGCTGGGCACATACGGGGATATGGTCACACTTTTGTTGACATTCTTCATCATGCTCTTTTCCATGGCAACTATTGAAAAGGCCAAATTTCAGGAGATCGCCGAATCGTTCAAGGGCCAGTTCGCCTATGAAGGCGTGGGGCTTCCTTATGCCCATGAACAAGGGGATTCCATAAGTGATCCTCTTGTGGAGAGCACCAGCACCGCCAGGCCGACGGCCAGCTTGCGAGTAACGCCAAGCGCCACCAATGCAAATGCCACTACGCTCCCGCCAGATGTTACCCCGTCAATTCCACCGCAAGACACAGAGCTTGACGATGTGTTGCGCAGGCTGGAGCAAGCGATTGCCCGTTACGGTCTCGGAGATTATGTGAGAGTATTGCTCGATGGAAATGAAATTACACTGAGGATTGACTCTCTCGTTCTGTTTGACTCAGGCAGTGCCGACGTCAAAAAGAATGGTGTATCGGTGTTGAAAACTCTCGGCAATATCATCAAAAGGCTGGATAAGAGCATCTTTGTGCAAGGCCACACCGACAATGTGCCCATCAAATCGGCACAATTCCCATCCAACTGGGAGTTATCAACCAAGCGCGCTACAAATGTGGTCATTTTCCTCATAGATAACTGTGGCATCGATCCGACCACACTCACAGCCACAGGCAACGGTGAATTCCACCCCATTCTACCCAACACCTCCGAGGCAAACCGGGCAAAAAACCGCAGGATTGACATCGTAATCATACGATGATTTGGAACGTAAAATAGACTAAATCAAGGGGTGGTTCAAGCGAGAACCACCCCTTGATCTATTAATGCATAATCTCTGTGTTACTGACTACTGGCTACATCCTAATGCACCTGCCGGGCTGGTACAAAGTTGATCTGCCGGGCCGCCACATCCACGCTGGCCACGCGCACGCGGGTTTTATCCCCCAAGCTCAACCGGCGCCCGGTGTGGCGGCCGACCAGGCTGTAGGTGCGCTTGTCCATGTCGTAGTAATCATCCTGCAATTCGGTCATGCGGATCAGGCCCTCGATCAGGTTTGGCAGCTCCACAAAAACACCAAACTCAGTCACGCCGGAGATCACGCCATCAAACTCCTCTCCCACCTTATTGGCCATAAACTCTGTCATCTTCAGGTTGTCAACTGCCCGCTCGGCTTCCATCGCCGTGCGTTCCGCCTCGCTGGACTGCACTGCCGCCTGCTCAGCTACACCCTCGAAGCTGGTGGCCGCCTCACCCCGCAGCGCCGCACGAATCATCCGGTGCACCATGAGATCCGGATAGCGGCGGATCGGAGAAGTGAAGTGGCAGTAGTACTTAGCCGCCAACCCGAAGTGGCCCGCATTCACCGTGGAGTATTTGGCCTTTTTCATGCTGCGCAGCATGATGCGCGCAATGACGCTTTCATGGGCCGAATCTTTCACCTCTGAAAGCACTGCCTGCAATGCTTTGGGATGCGGATCATGCCGAAGACCCTTTGCCCCATAGCCCAGATTCTTAAGGAATACCGCAAGCTCGGCCATCTTTTCTCCATCCGGCGGCTCATGCACACGGAAGAGCACCGGCATGCCCATCTCCTCCAACCAGAGTGCGACCGCTTCATTCGCTGCCAGCATAAACTCCTCGATAAGCTTATGGGCACGGCCCCGGTAGCGCGCGGTCACCTCAATTGGCATACCCTTTTCATCAAGGAGAATATGAGGCTCGTCGATGTCCAGATCGATGGCGCCACGGGCCATACGCCGATGGTTCAATACCTTTCGGAGATCATCGGCCAGAAGAAGTTTTTCTACTACAGGTGCAATGCGAGTCTTCGTTTCAGCATCATCCTGCTCCAAAACGGCATTCACCTCGTCATAAGTCAGGCGGGCTTTGCTGTGGATTACGCTCTCAGCCATCTCAACAGACACCGCTCCGCCATGCTCGTCAAGCTCCATATTACAGGAAAGCGTCATGCGGTCCTCACCAGGATGCAATGAGCATACCCCATTACTCAGGCGCTCTGGCAGCATCGGGATCACGGTGTTCAGCAGATAAACACTGGTGCCGCGCTTCCATGCCTCGTTGTCGATGGCGCCACCCCGCTTCACATAATGAGATACGTCAGCGATGTGTACGCCCAGTTTCCAGTGCCCATTTGGCAACCGGCTGATGGAAACGGCGTCGTCCAGATCCTTGGCGTCAGCACCATCGATCGTGAAGATGGTTTCATCTCGCAGATCCAGCCGGTGCTCCAAGCCCTCGGCCATCTTCGATGCAACACCGTCAGCCTCAGCCCTTACCTGGGGCGGAAATACATCGCGGATACCCAGCGCGCGAATGATCGAAAGGATTTCCGCCTCGGTCTCGCCCTGGTCACCCAGCACCTCGGTCACCTTTCCCTCAATGTCCCGGCGCTCGTCAGGATAATGGACAATGTCCACCACGGCCTTGCAGCCATCCCACGCACCGCGCTCACAGCCCTGTGGGACAAATATCGCGCCCAGCTTGCGCTCATCCGCCGTGACAATGCCTCCGCCGGGAATGCGCCGGTATACGCCAACAATTCTGCCATTGGCCCGCCTGAGCACTTGCAGCACCTCAGCCTCGCCACGCTTATCACCATGAGCGGACTTCACCACCCGGGCCATCACGCGGTCGTTATGCATGGCGCCCATGCGGCCGGTCATCGGCACAAAGTAATCATCGCCGCTTTCTGGCACAATGAACGCAGCACCACCGGCTGTGGCCTTCAACACCCCGCAAACGCAGCCCATCTGCTCCGGCAGGCCATAACCCTTGCGCTTCGTCTGCATTAGCACCCCATCGCGCACCATGGTGTTCAGGCATTCAGCCATTGCTTCTCCGGTGCAGTCCAGCTCGGATACAAGCGTGCTCTCCGGCAGCGGGATTTTTCGCTGTGCGATGAGATCCAGAATTTTTTCAGACAGTTCCAAATCAACACTCTCCCTGTCCGCGCCATTTTTGTCAATGCTTTGAACGGGTGTTATCCATTTAAGCCCTTTATGCCCATTTTGTTTTTTCACTTGAATTCAGTATGCTCCTTTCGAGCCGATCTATTAGTGCTTGCCCTTGTTCAAATAAACCAGGAAAACAAAAAAACTCCCCGGATCGGGGAGTTTGAAACAATTTCTACTAGCTCGCGAACCGGGCAATGATTGCAAACCCGAGAGAGACCACAAACACCACTGTTGCGGTGATCTTGGTCGCCAACACAAGCTTGCCCTCATAAGACTTGGCCTTATTCTTTCCAAAGAACGTCTCAGCCCCACCTGTAATGGTGCCTGACAGACCAGCGCTTTTGCCTGCCTGCATCAGCACAGCTGCAATCAATACCAGTGAGGATAATAACAATATCACGACGAGAACGACCTTCAATACATCCATGATGACGTCTCCTTATCATGTTCAAGCCTAAGCCCAAACATTATAACACTGCTGTGATGACGATGCAACAATTTTTCCCGACAGTAAATATTAAACCGACATATTTAAGTCACCTGAGTAGAAAACCAAAACATGATTCTGATCAATTGATTCGAAAGCAAACTTCGTTTACAATTTGATCAATAACTAAACGATTGAGGTCAGAATGACCATCTCCGAAGCAATTGTAAAATGCCGTGCCACATGCCTTACGGGCTGGCAGCTGGTGGAGTATGCCCAGCGGTTGGTCGCTTGCACGATGGAATATTCCTGGTTCAATTCCTTTGATATGCCGGGCAAGGCTTTTGAAAAAGGCCAGGGCTATTGTTGGCAGCAGGCCGGTGCGCTCAACCTGATTCTGCAAGATTTGGGCTTTGACAGTAGGTTGGTGCACGCGATCCGCAACAACTTTCCCAAGATCATTCGGGATGGCGTGATGCTGCCCGCGCTGGTGAGCGGCCATGTGTGGTGCCGCGTACGAGTGGATGGGCAGGAAAAGGATGTCTGCCCCGGCAACCAAACCAACCGCCCCGGCGTTTTGCACTTCAAGCCAATGACCAAAGTTAAAAACTTTAGCGGGCCGATCGTGGGGTTCAGTTATCTGGGGTCAGCAGTAATCAACCATCACAGGGGGAAGAAATTCATGGAACAGAAAAAGAAGCAAATCGCGTTGCACAACCCGGAGCTTTGCCCCTGCAAAAAGGCAAAATGCCCCCGGCACGCAAACTGCAAGGAGTGCATGGCCAACCATTACAGCAACGGCAGCAAGCCATCCTGCGAGCGGTGAGTTGCTCCTGAGGCCTACTTGATGTAAGGGGCGGGTATGGAACCCCGCCCCTACTGGCAAGCCCAGGATCACTTTAGTTTTACAACTCGAAACAGATACCAGATATTACATCGTAATCCGGGCCGCCCTCACCTTTCCCACCTGAACCACATCTCCGCTTTTCAACCCCTCAAGCTTATTTGATGAAGCCTTATTCCCATTTACACGCACAGCCCCCTGACTGATCAGTCTGCGGGCATCGCTTGCGCTTGCAGATAACCCTAACGCAACCAGCAGCGCAGGCAAATCGACACCTCTATCGGTAAGTAGTGGTGTAGGCACCGCGTACTCGGGAAGGTTCTCCGGCAGCTCCCGCCGCTGGAAGACTCTGCGGAAATGCTCTTCAGCCTCGTGCGCCGCATCAAGCCCGCAATAAAGAGATGTGATTTCACGGGCCAGACGCATCTTCGCATCGCGGGGATTTATCTCCTGCCGGTCCAGGGCGATCATGATCCGCCCCAACTCATCCGGGTGGATGTCGGTGAGCAGGCTGAACCACCGCACGATCATACCATCAGGAATGGACATCACTTTGCCATACATGTCGTATGGATGCTCATCGATGCCGATATAATTGCCAAGGCTCTTGCTCATCTTCTCCACACCGTCAATCCCTTCCAGTAACGGCATGAAGAGCGCCACTTGCCGTTCATGGCCGTAATCCTGCAGCAGATTGCGGCCAAACAAGATGTTGAAGCGTTGATCGGTGCCGCCGATCTCGATATCAGCCCTCAACTCCACAGAGTCGTATGCCTGCATCAACGGGTAAAACAACTCATGCACACCGATGGGCTGCTGGCCCTCGAAGCGCTTGTGAAAATCATCGCGCTCCAGCATGCGGGCCACAGTGGTCTTTGCGGCAAGATTCACCACATCGGCGAAGTTCAACTTACCAAGCCATTCACTGTTGAATCGGAACTCGGTCTTATCCGGGTTCAATATCTTGGCCAGTTGCTGCTCATACGTGCGGGCGTTAGCCTGCATCTCATCCTCTGTCAATTGCCTTCGGGTTTTTGATTTTCCGGTGGGGTCACCGATGCGGCCTGTAAAATCGCCGATGATCAGCACCGCCCGGTGACCCAAGTCCTGAAGTTGCTTGATCTTGCGGAGCACCACCGTGTGCCCCAGGTGGATGTCCGGCGCGGAGGGGTCCAGCCCCAGCTTCACCGTAAGCGACCTGCCGGTGCGCTGAGAATCGATGAGTTTGGCGCGCAGGTCTTCCTCATTGATGAGTTCGGTAGCTCCCTTGGCAATGATGCGGATTTGTTCGTCGATGGTCATGGTGCTGGTCTCCTTTCATATAAAAAGCCCGCCCTCCGGAAATCCGGAGGACGGGCGAAAAGCCTCGTGGTACCACCTCGGTTTACAAACCCATCGCTGGGGTTGCCTCATCGGGCACAAAGCATTGCGCTTGATGCCTCGGCGCTATAACGGGCGCTTCCCCGGCGGCAGCTTACAGGGCAAAAGCCTTTCAGTGCGCAGCTTGAGGATGTATTCGGGCCTTCTCCCCCGCCCCTTCCACCAACCGGGTGCTCTCTGAATGGGGATCCCTGGCCGTACTTCTTCCTGTCATGGCCTTTAATTTTCCGTATTCTAGCACTCTTGCGGTTTGATGTCAATGCTGGCTGTTACCACGCTCATGCTCCACTGTATGTGGATCCCTCTTCCTGATCCCCCGTAGGCACAGTTGTGTTATCCGTTTCAGATTCCAACTGCACGGGAGCAACTGCCGGCAAAGCATTGTCAAACTCCGGTGGCTTCACAGAAGCCCTTCCCCTGGCTTCCTGACGCGCCCGTTGAAAATCAGCCTCCACCATTCTGGCCGTATCGGCCTCAGAAGGCCGGAACGAGGCAGCGGCGCGCACAGCTGGATCAGGCCTGGCTGGCTCGACGCGGACCTTCATCAGAGCAGTTACCTCCTTAGTGAGACGGTTCATCTCCGCCTGCATCCTGAGCACGCTGCGTTCCAGCGCGCTCAGGCTCTCATGCATCCGCGTGAGGTAGATCGCCTGGTTGCGTACGATATCAGTCAATGACAATTCCCCGGATCCACCCTGCAACTCCCTGCCGGATGGGTATTGCTGCGATGCTTTGGCCGGACGACCTTCTACCTCCGGCTGCAGGGATGGCTCTTGCAGAGTTGCCCTTTCCACCACGGCTTTTCTGAGCTCGCCTGGCAGCGCAAGCATGCAGGGCAGTGGGTCGCGCAATGCCACGGGCCGAAGCGCTGACCGCTCACCGCCCAGCTGCGCACCGCATAGCTTGCCGCCGGCCATCCAGAGGCAATACACACCGCGATCCGCCAGTCTGAGATAGGGCCACTCCCTACTCCACGGCTCCTCGGTCAGGCGCATACCATTGGCCATCAGGTGGCCGTCAGCAAGCCAACAGGCCTGGCGCACACCGCCTGCGGTCAAGGCGCAGAATTCGGTCATGCCGCCGTTGATGGTAGCAACAGGCTCCGCCGGACCGTCGCCGGTTACCGGCCGGGAAAACACCAACGTGCGCCCCGGCTCTTTCACACTATAGATGACTGCCGTGCCGCCTGGAGAGCCGTCAAATTGCCAGGCAGTGAGCCGCTGCTGGGGTAGCTCCACCTCCACAATGCGGCGTCCCTCCCAGTCCCCGGCCTCAAACCGATAGCACACCAGGGTGTTTGCATACTCCGTTTCCGCTACATAAGCCACGGTCACTTCAGTATCGGCAAACAACAGGCAATCCTTGAGCCGAAACCCTCCGTCGATTTTCAACAGCGTGTTCTTTGTAAACACCGCGCCGTCTGCGGAGGTGTAATACATCAGCTGCCTGCTCAACAGCCACGCAGCCACATGGAGCCTTCCTTCCATGTCCACCGCTGCGGAGAATTCAGTGATCGGCCTGTTTTCTATGATGACGCTCATGCCGCCCGGTGGCTTGATTTCCAGCTTGTGACCCTTATCCATTGAGATCAGTTGCCGCAGGCCCGCCACTTCCACAACCGACACAGCACCGCTTCCAACCATGATGATCCCCTCACTTCATATGGCAATACTACATACTATGCAATGTGGCATGCTCGTTATGGCACACATCCAGCCATATTCAGGAATCCATAAGGTAACGGGCGAATCAGCAGAAACCGCAAATACATAACAACTGTGTTCTTTGCAGGCTTCACACTCGGTGAAACCCTTTCATACTATGCTAATGAACACCGACAAGGCTATGAAAAGGAGGTTCTGTCATGTCCTTTTATTCTTACAAGAACGCCGGCGAGGAGCACATGCCTTGCCGCATCAAGAATGAAGGCGCCAACGCGGCAGGCGTCAACAACAACTTCCGCTGCATCGAACGCGTCTGCGTACAAGTCAAGAAAGTGTACGACGCGTGCCTGCAGCAGGAACAACTCGACGATGTCCGCGTCTCCCTTCACTGCATACACCCGCTGACTCCAGCCCCTGTGCCGCCGTTTGAGTTCGTCAGCTGCCGCAGCACAGACGTAAAGGGCACCTTGCACGATGTGCGGATCGACCCCATCCCCAACAGGGAGCACTTCGCCAGGGTCAGGGCCACGGTTGAGGTACCGATCGAGGTAGTGTTCCTGGACGCCAACAACCGCGAATTCACAGGCAAAGCCACTGTCACCGTGCGCAAGGATGTGATTCTGTTCGTGCCAGACGACTCGATCATCCCGTTCTTTGTGGACGATATTGTGAGCGCCATCTGCGTGGAGGGCACCTGGGTGGGTGACAACACCTTCGTGATCACCGTATGTGTGACCGTGATACTGAAGATCGTGGCGGAAGTGGATTTGCTAATACCGGCTTATGGATTCTGCCGCATCCCGCCTTGCGAGGAGTTTGCAGAAAACATCTGCGATGAATTCTTCGCTCTGCCGATCTTCCCGCCGCAGCTGGATGACTGAGAAAGCCAAATGTACTTAACGGGCAGGGAGCCAGTCACGGCTCCCTGTTCATTTATGCTGACAAAACAAGGGGAGCGACTCTATTTCGCTCCCCTTGCCGCCCCCGGCGCTTTCGAAGGCACACCGGGGCAATATTCCATTTCATTGACGTCGGGTTTGGCTTAGTCTACATACAGAATTTACTTCGCGAACCACTGTGTGATGTAGTAGACGCCCTTGTTCTGGTTGTACACGATGCCGATACCGACACGGGTATAATCGCCCAGGATGTTTGCCCTATGGCCCGCAGAATTCATAAAGCCGACTTCGGCCGCTTCCACAGAGCCATACATGGCGATGTTCTCACCAGCAGAGCTATACCTCGCACCAGAGGCCTTCAGCCTTTGAGAGAAGGTGCCGTAGTTGGGCGATGTGTGGGAAAAATAGTTGCTTTGCGACATATCCTGGCTGTGCAGGAGCGCCGGAGCGCGCAGAGTGGCGTCAAACACCAGCGGCTTCAAGCCGTTGGCAGCCCTGTCTTGATTGACCAGGTTGATCATCTTCTGCTCATCGGAGCTCATGCTGCCGCTTGCCGGTGCGGGTGTGGCCGTCGGGGCAGGCGTCACCGTGGGCTTCGGTGTGGCTGTCGGAGCCGGTGTGGCCGTCGGGGCAGGCGTCACCGTGGGCTTTGGCGTGACCGTCGGGGCCGCTGTTGGAGCAACGGTGGCCGAGGGAGTCACTGTGCTCTTCGGAGCATTGGGGCAGGTGGATCCATTGATCGCAGCCTTGTAGCCATACCGCTCCAGTAACTTGTTCAGATCACTGGTGGTAATGGTTCCGAATGCTGGCAGGTTGCCGCCCATTGAGTTGATCAACTGGCTCAGTTGGCTTTGAGTCGGGTAAGTGCTCCCCGCAACCCCGGCGGGTGCCGCTAGTGCCTTAGACATCAGCAGCATCGTGATGGCTGCGGTAGCCATCAGGGTCGCGAGCATCATCTTCCTGGTTCTCTTCATAATTCCTTCCTTCCATTTGACAGTATTTACGCTTCTGCGCATGTGTCATTTGACGCATGACGTCATTCCTTCGAAATGGAATGCAAATATGTTAATATTATTCACTGGCCAAATCAACCTTTTTGGAAATGGTTTGCCAATGTAGGTTTTGCCAGATTAAAATCCATAAAAAATAAGTTATTGACAGAACGGCTCCGGCTTATATTATATTGAGTGTAGATTTGCACCCATAACTAACAGAGGTGATACTATGGCGTTGAGGAAATGCCCAAAATGCGAATTGAACTATATTCTGGATGACCAGACCTTGTGCAGCGTATGCAT
>JAEZSE010000037.1 GCA_023421955.1 Bacillota bacterium | reverse complement strand
CACCAACCACCTGAACGCCACGCAAATGGCCGACTTCAACTGGGAGCAGATGGCCGGTTACGGCTACGGCCTGGGCGTGCGCGTGCTCACTGACCGGGCCGTCGGCGGCTGCAGCGCACCCCTTGGTGAATTTGGCTGGGCGGGCCTTGCCGGCACGCTGGTCTTCATTGACCGCGCCGAGCAGCTCACGATCACCTATATGCAGCAGATGATGCCCAACCAGGAGGGCTATCACATGCCCAGGATCCGCAATGCGGTGTATGGGGCGCTGTAATTTCCGCACAGCTACCCCTCCCCCAATCCCATGGGGGAGGGGTAGGGGGTGAGGGTTTCACGGTAGGGGCCGGGCTCCGTCCCGGCCTCACTGCCTAGGAAATCCCCCCTGCCCCTGAGGGGGCATCCCCCCTTAATAAGGGAGGGTAGGGATTTTGTTCTCTCCAACAGTAGGGGCCGGCTGGTCGCACACTGCGTGTGCTGCTCGCCTATGCAACCGAGGGCTCCGTCCCGGCCCGTCTTCATGGCTCCGTCCTCGCCCGTCTTCGTGGGCACAATACCCGCCCGAGTTGCTTGCTCCGAATCTCCATATTCCGACGTTGAATAAAACAAATGATTATTAGCATCTCCCGCCGCACCGACATCCCCGCCTATTACTCCCCCTGGCTGTTCCATCGCCTGCGGGAGGGCTTTGCCATTGCCCGCAACCCGAGGAACCCCCGGCAGGAGCGGCGCGTGAGCCTCAAACCGGAGGGCGTGGATGCCATCGTGTTCTGGAGCAAGAACCCCGCGCCGATGCTGCCCCGGCTGCATGAGCTGGCGGGTTACCGTTATTACTTCCAGTTCACGCTCACCGGCTACGGCCCGGAGATTGAACCGGCTTTCGGAGACAAAGCCGCGCTGCTGGATACATTCCGCAGGCTTGCCGACACCATCGGCCCGGAGCGGGTGCTGTGGCGGTATGACCCTGTTCTGCTGAACCCCGAATACACCATGGAACGCCATGTTGATTTATTCGGCCAGCTGGCCCATGTGCTTCGGGGCTATACCAAACGCTGCACAATCAGCTTCATCGACGACTACAAAAACACCGCCGCCAACGCCGCCAAGCTCCTGCTTGCGCCGATGGACGACGGTGTGAAAACCTCCATTGCTGCGGCGTTTGCGCCCATTGCAAGGCAATGCGGCATTGATCTCATGACCTGCGCTGAGGGCATCGACCTCGCTTCGTTGGGCATCGGCCATGGCCGGTGTGTGGACGCGGCCCTCATCAACGGCCTGTGGGGCCTTAATCTGCCTGTCACGAAGGACAAGGGCCAGCGGCCTGGCTGCCTTTGCACGCCCAGCATCGACATCGGGGTGTATAATTCCTGCCCCGGTGGGTGTTTGTATTGTTATGCGAACAATAATCCTGCGGTGATTGAACGGAACAGGGGGAGACATGACCCTGCCGGGTCGGCGCTAATCGAAATGGCGGATTAGGACAAATAAATGATCATATTGTTATGATCCGCCTTCCCCCGAACGCGTGGATCGTTCTGGTCCCAGCCTTGCATCTGCCGCCCTGCACAGCCCCTTTGGGGATCATGAGTTCGTCGCCGGCGTGCAGAACCGTTTCTGCCCCGTTGATGGTCACCACATACTCGCCGCAGACGCACACCATGTACTCATCAAACTCATGGGCATGCTCTTTGGACACCCTGTCGGCGCGGCATGTCCAAAAAGCCATCTGGCCCCCGTCGGAGGCAGTATAGTAATACCCCTCCACATCGGCTGTGTTCTGCTGCTGCACGGGCACCTGGTTGGCGGGCCGCTTCATAAACTCCGGAAAATCCATCATTTCCCCGCTCCTTTCAAATGCACAGTCTACACTTCGATTCACACACGGAATATTGTATAGTCCATAACCTAAACGGAAGACTCGATGTCATCAATTTTTTGCCTGTGCCATACAGTACCTGGCGATCTTCTCCATGCGACCCATCCTAAAGGAAGGTCTGCAACCTGAGATATTGTGTTGTCTATTTGAAACGCTTCAGATAAGGCAATCATCATCCCATCTTTTATGTCCACCTCATCATCACATAGAAATTGCCACATACCATCGTCAACATCGTGATAAACCCGAAGTATTGGCTTTTCTCCCATAACAATCTGTCTTTGGATAATCACTCCAACATTTTTTGGGTCATGGAAAATCCAATTGTCTTTCATTGGTGCTCTCCACTTTACTTGTAGAATGCTCTTCGAATATACCACGGAAAGATGTACAATCCAACGGATACATGGTCTTCAAAAACTTCGGAATAAATGAACCGTTTCCCCCCACGCGGGGATACAGGGTTGTGGGAGGTGACTGCTTGAACCCGGTGGAGATGGAAAACCTGGTGGAATTGCACGGCGATGCCGTGTACCGCTTTTGCGCAAGGCTCACCGGGGGAAAGCAGGAGGCCGACGATCTATTCCAGCGCACCTTCCTGAAGGCCATGGAGCTGGCCCACCGCATCGACCGTGAGCGAAACCCGCTGGGGTTTCTGCTCGCCATCGCCGCCAAGGCCCACCGCCGCGACGGGGACAAGGCCGCCCGCAGGCAGCGGATCGCCCCGCAGGCCGCAGCGGGGGAGGATGGCGAGCCGCCGGACGCGCCAAGCCCCTTCTGCCTGGAGGAAGAGGCCGGAAACCGGGAGCTCCGGGGCGCGGTGCGGGCGGAGGTGCTGGCATTGCCGATCAAGCTCCGGGAGCCGGTGGCGATGCTCTACGCCGGCGGGCTCTCGGTGGAAGAGGCGGCACGGGCGCTGGGGCTGCCTCCGGGCACAGTGAAAAGCAGACTGTTCAAGGCACGGAAGCTGATCCGCGAAGGACTGGAGGCGAAGGGCTATGGGCCGCATGAAGTTTGACGACAGGGAATTGGACAAGCTGCTCATCGAGTCGCTGGGTTGTGAGGAATGCCCGGCCGCAGGCCTGGTGCTGGCAACCAAACGGCAGCTTCGGCAGGCCGGGCGGAAAAGCCCCTCGCTGTGGTGGCTGCCGGCGCTGGGCGGCACGGCGCTTTCCGCCGCGCTGATGACCCTGCTGTATTCCCTGGCCACAAGCTGGCGGTGGGTGGCAGCGGGTACGCTGCTGCTGGGTGTCTGCACGTTCTCGGCCTGGCTGATCACGTTGTTTGGTTATTTCAAAATCAAACCCTTCAAGGAGGAATCAAGACTGATATGAACATTTTGATTATGGTGCCGGCGCTGCTGCTGGTGGTGCTGGGCGGGCTGGCATATGTGTTTCTGGGCATTTGGACTTGGAAGGATGCAAAAGCACGGGGCCTCAACGCCGCGTTGTGGACGGTGGTGGTGCTGCTGGTGCCCAGCTTCATCGGGCTCATCATCTATTTGGCGGCGGGCCGCAACCAGGCTGCCGGCCTGTGCCCCCATTGCTCCAGGGCCATCCAGGCCAACGTGGCATTCTGCCCCCACTGTGGCGGGGCTGTGGGCGGCGAAGCCTCCCCGATGAAGCCGCTGCCCAAACCGGCCCGCTGGCCGATGGTGGCGTTCCTTTGCTGCATCGCCCTTGTGATCCTGGGCGCTCTCTCCATTGGGATGCTGGGTGTGCTGCGGTTCAACGGCAATTATGTACCCAACAGCCATATCTCCATCGGCAGCGTGGAGCGCAATGTGAACCACAACTGGCACCTGAGCTTTTACAAGATGGATGGCAGCAAGACCAACAACCAGCTGGAGTATGACGGCGAAACCCCCAAAGAAGTGCGGGTGAAATCGAGCCTGGGCAGCGGCAAGATGACGCTGGAGCTCACCCAGGGCAACACGCGCTCGGCGCTGGAGCTGAGCGGCCCCAACACCGTATCCACAATAGACCTCTCCGAATTTGGGCCGGGCAGGATCACGATGACGCTGATCACCGAAAACGCCATGGATGGCGACGTGGATATCGACTGGGATTGAGGGCTCCGTCCCGGCCCGTCTATGACAAAAACGCCCGGCTTTCGCCGGGCGTTCCATTTATGTTCTGCTTATTGATCCCCTTCCATCAACCCCTGCCACCGGCCATCGAGGCGCAGTGGTGCGAGCCGGGGCTCGCTGTCCAGCCAGTCCCACCAATCAAGGCCCCTGGCCACACCGGTTTTCAGCGAGGCAAAGGCCTCATCTTGCCGCCCCAGGCTGGTCAGCGTCATTGCCTGGCGCACATAAGCCCACAGCGGAGCCGCCTCATCGGCGCAGGCGCGGCTGTACCATGCGGCGGCTTCCTCAAACCGGGCTTGGCTATCGGCCAGGTTGCCGTTCACGGCATATTGCACCGCCGTGTCATAGCAGCAGATCAGCTCGCCATATTCGAGCACCCTGGCAAAACCCGCCGATTGGGCTGTGCGGCGCGAGGGGCCGTTGCTGGCAAAGCAGTGCCATCCGATGGCAGCCGCGCCCCGCCTGGCCGCTTCTGCGGCGAAGGCGGAAACCATCGCCCGGGCAAGCCCCTTCTGCCGGTGGCCGTCCACCGTCTCAATGCCGATCTCGCAGCCCTTGGCGCAATTGTATTCGCTCAGGCACCAGCCAGCCAGCGCGCCGTCTTTCACCGCGCACACGCCGAAGCTATGCCGCAGGAATTCCTCCACCGAGACCCGCTCCGAGCACATTTCTTCCTGGAGTCTGTCGGTGTTTTCCAGGCCCCGCGCCAGCAAGCTTTCGTCCACCGCTGCGATCTCATATCCCTCTGACGCCACGGCCTTCGTTGCGTTGTGTGGGTCATCCAGCTCCCAATACTCCCGCAGGGTGAAAGCCGGGCATTTGTCACCCAGCGCCATCAGCAGCGCCTCATAGGCGGCCTCGCCATCCCAGAAGATCTGTGCGTCACCGCCGCCGCCCAGGCGCTTTTGATACACCTCGGTGAGCAGGAAGACCCTGAGCTTGCCGGCGAACCTCTCCGGCGGCACCTGACAGGCCACCATCAGCTTGTTTTGGTAGGCCACGATAGCGGCTCCCGGATTGTCGCTGTCCGCCCAAACCTGCCCCTTGATGCTGCCTTCGGCCAGTGCCGCAAGCTTCCTCTGGTGGCCGCTGTGCTGGAAGAGGGAGAGTGCTTTGCTGTGCTCAGCAGGAGGGATCAACTGCATGCTGTTTCGGTTCCTTTCATCCATAAAACTCTTGCATGAATAGAGAATTGGCGCAAGAGGATTATACCGCAACGGGTTGCCGATTGCCAGCGCGGCAAATTTGGACTGTTTGGGGCATTTGCGCAGCGCCATCGTAAAGCAGGCGTTGTCGATATGGCTCGATTTCTGGGGAGGTTTACTATTTTATGTCGATATGTTATATCTTGATAAAGATATAAATTGTGTTATTATATTTTTGTTTTGACAATTACTTTTGATTATCTGCCAGACAATGGCATAATCCACCTGCCGAATGCCGGGAGAAGCCATGATGACCCGAAGTTCAGCCAATAACCATAACTCCCGCCACAAGCAGCAGGTGACCCCCATGGAGCAGCCTCCACAGGCCCCCCAAGCGTTGGCGCGCCTGCCGAAAGCAGTGGCTTCCGATGGTTTGCCGGCATATGCTGCCAGGACAAATGAATTCCTTTTTGAGATCATGGAGCGGTTGCTGCTCCAGGATCTTACCCCCAGCCTCATTGCGGACACCTGCAAATCTGTGATGCTCTTTTTGGGCTGCGACATGTTCGTCAATTATCTGGTCGGTGAAGGCGGCAAGCTGCACCTGAACGCCAGCGAGGGGCTCACGCCCACACAGCTGCTTCCCTGCGCCGTCAAGGCCGCGGGCCAGGGCGTAAGCGGCAGGGTGGCTGCCACAAGGCAGCCCCTCGTGCTCACAGCCACCCAAAACAGTGATCCGGGGGAATATGCCGCTATCCTGACAATGGGCATCCGCTCTTATGCCTGCACCCCCCTTATTGTAAAGGATCAGGTGATTGGCACTCTGGCTTTCGGCTCCGGCAGCAGGGAGTCCTTTGAGGCATGGGAGCTGGATTTAATCAGGATGGTTTGCAGCCATGTGGCGGCGGCCATTCACCGGCTCAACACGGAAACCAACCTTGAGCGCATGGCCCAGGAGCTTCAGGGCAAGAACGATCTCATTACCGATTTTTTTACCAACATCTCTCATGAGTTTAAAACACCCCTGTCCATCATTCTGGTCAATTTGCAGCTGATGGAATACCGGATGAAAAACAACAGCGCCCGCCACGAGGGGCTTGATAAGGCAATCACGGTGATGCGCCAAAACTCATTAAGGCTCCTCAGGCTGATTGGTAACCTGCTGGATGTCACCAAGATCGATGCCGGGTTTATGAACCCGCAGTTTGCCGAGGGCGATGTGGTGGAGCTGGTGCGCGGCTTGGTGGAGTCGGTGGGTGACATCGCCACAAAAGCCGAATTGTCCGTGCGCTTCACAAGCTCCTGCCCCAGCCGCTTGATGCCGCTGGACAGCGAAAAGATGGAGCGCGTGATTCTCAACCTTCTGTCCAATGCCATCAAGCACACGCCAGCCGGAGGCAGCATTGAGGTGCAGCTGCAGTGCGGGGCCGATGCCGTGCTGCTCAGCGTGCGCGACAATGGCGAGGGCATCCCGCAGGACCGCCAGGAAGTCATCTTTGACAGGTTCCGGCAGGCCAATTCTTCTCTGACGCGCTCCAGCGAGGGCTGTGGCATCGGTTTGTCGCTCACCCGTGCGCTGGTGGAGCTCATGAAAGGCAGGATCTGGGTTACCAGCGCGCCCGGTGTGGGCAGTGAGTTCTGTGTGGAGCTGCCGGTGTTGCCATCGCACAAGAAACGCCGCCTACCCAAGGTGGATGCGATGCCCCTTTCCCGCAAGCTGGAAATGGAGTTTTCTGACATCGGCAAGATCGGCAAGGCCTGATCATCTTCCAATGGCAATTTTGGATCTGTTTGCGCTATAACCGGGCTGCTTGATTCATATCTTTAAATAGATGTATCATCACAGTCATAAAATGGATATAATAGTGTATATATGTATCTGGTGGAGTAGCGATGGACTTTTCCTGCCCGATCATCCTGACGAACCGCAATTTCCGTATCAAAAGCTGGAATCAAGCCGCCGAACAGGTGTATGGCTGGACCAGTGAGGAAGCGTGCGGCAAAAACATCGATGAGCTGCTCAACACGCAATATGAAGGCACCCGGTTCGAGGAGCTGTATTCCAGCTTGCTCTCAACCGGCCGCGTCGTTCTGGATGTGCGCCATACCGCCCGCGATGGCCGGGTGCTCAGGATGCGCGGCTCCGCGTCGCTTTCCAAAACCGGCGACGGAGAGGTCACAGGCATTGTGCATGTTCTCAAGGAAGAGCGGGCCCAGGCGGCGGGGCAAGCTGCCGATGCCGGTCTTTCGGGCCAGCCGGAGCAAGGGCGAAACAGCGAGCTCACCGGCATGCTGGAAAAGCTTGCCGAGGATCTTTGGGTGTATGACATCCCCAGCAACACCGAGTGGCATTCCAGCCGCGCCGCCGGCGGCAGCGATGAGTTTGACGCTGTGCACCCCGACGACTGGGAGCGGGTGGATGGCGAGCTCAAGCAGGCCGTGGCAGACAGGCGCGGGAGTTTTTCTCTGCAATACCGCTCGGCGGAGCCTTCCGGTGCATACCGCTGGGTGATGAACCGCGGCCGTATTGAGTATGACAGCGATGGGCGGCCATCCAAAATGGTGGGTATGACCACCGATATCTCCAGCCTCAAGCAGGATGAGCAGCGGCTTCTGGAGCGCATTGCAGTTCTGGAAAAGCAAACCGGGGAGCTTGCGGACAAAAACCGCACGATGACTGATTTTTTCACCAATGTCTCCCACGAGTTCAAGACACCCCTTTCCATCATGCTGGTGGATCTGCAATTGATGGAGTATCGCCTGCGGGGAGCCGGCGGGTCGGAGCTTAAGGACAAGCTGGGCAAAACAGTGGCGATCATGCGCCAGAACGCGCTGCGGCTTTTGCGCCTGATCGGCAACCTGCTGGACGTCACACGCATCGAGGCCGGCTTTATGAAGGCCCGGCTCATAAACGCCGATGTGGTGTCGCTAGCCCAGCAGCTTACCGAGTCGGTGCGAAGCTATGCGGCCAACGCCGGCATCGAGCTCACCTTTTCCAGCGATAAGAACAGCCGGTTGATGCCGATGGACAGCGACAAGCTGGAGCGCATCATGCTCAACCTTCTCTCCAACGCCATCAAGCACACAAGGCAGGGCGGCCATATCGCCGTGGCCGTTGCCAACAACCCTGCTTGCATGACCATTATGGTCAAAGACGACGGTGAGGGCATTCCGGAAGACCGCAAAGACTTTATCTTTGACCGGTTCCGGCAGGTGAACACCACGCTCACACGCATGAGCGATGGCAGCGGCATCGGCCTTGCACTCACTAGGGCGTTGGTGGAACTGCTGCAGGGTCGCATCTGGTATGAGAGCAGGCCCGGTGAAGGCGCGGAGTTCTTTGTGGAGCTGCCGGTGCAGCAGGCGGACTGGCAGAGCCAACCCCCGGAGGTGGACGGCATCCCGCGTGAAAAGAAGGTGGAGATGGAGTTTTCCGACATCAACCGGATTGAGAGAGGGTAGCTGAAATTCTATATACCATGGCGGGCCGAGCGGCCCGCTTTTTATTTTCTACCTAATGCCATGTCCTCGCCACCCCGGCCCCTTCACCCATGCTGGACTTGGTACTCACTCCCCGGCCCCTTTTCCTATACTCGCCCTACATCTAGCCGCCTCCCCCCAAAGGCCCTCTCGCCCTTGCCCCTCCCCCATCACTGTGGGAGGGGGGGCTCCCTACCCGCCCTTGTTTTTGCTAAAGGCAAAAATTCCTTCGTATGCTTCGCCTGCATCCCTGCAGGACTGGTCATGCCTTCGGCATAGCCCGGCATGCTTGGCTTGCGCCATCATGGAGCTGGGCAAGGGGGGATGCTCCCCCCTACCTAGTGTCATTCCGAAGGAATGATGCTAAAGCAAGGGGAAGGGGTTGGGGGGAGAGGGCCGGTGAGGGTTAGCTCTGGGGAAAAGGACTTTTTCAAAAAAACTCTAATAATTTTCAAATCACCTCTTGACGAACGAACACTTGTTAGTTTATACTGCAATCACAAACTAACAAGTGTTCGTTCGCATTGAAAAAGTGGGAGGAGAAATAGAAATGAAAAAGATTGTCGCGATCATCGGAAGCCCCCGCAAGGGTGAAACGCTGAAGGCCGTGCAGCGGCTGGAGCAGGAAATGCAGAAGCACGGCGAGGTGGAGTTTGAGTACGTGATGCTGTCGCAGGTGGCGCTGCGCGATTGCACCGGCTGCCACAACTGCATTCTGAAGGGCAAGGAGACCTGCCGCGAGGCCGAAAAGGTGCAGGCTCTGTTTGACAAGATGGCGGCAGCCGACGCTGTGGTGCTGGCCAGCCCTGTCTACAATCAGGGAGTGACTGCCATCATGAAGAAGTTTCTGGACTACTTCACCTATCTGTGGCACCGGCCGGCGCTGTTCGGCGTGAAGTTCATCGGCGTGTCGTCCGGCGGCGGCATGTTCAAGGGCACATTCCAGACCATGAAGGAAAACGTGAGCAGCTGGGGTGGCACCTGGCTGGGAGAGCTGGGCGTGCCGCACTATGAGGCGCTCACCGAGAAGTTCCGCGCCAAGGCAGACAAAGCCGCCGTGAAAAAGGCTGCTCAGTTCTGGGCCGCACTGGGGGATAAAAACCTGCCAAAGCCCACATTGGGCAAGCTGATGGGCTTCCGCATGTGGCGGATGAACGCTGTGTTCGGCGAGGCGGATAGAGCCCATTGGACTGAGAAGGGCTGGCTTGACAAAAAGTGCCGCTACTATTACGACACAAAGATCAACCCCTTCGCCAACGTGCTGGCTGCAGTGCTGATGGGCATCGCGAGGCAAGTGATGCGCGGCATCTATGTGGGGTATTGAGGAGGAAGTATGAGCACTAAGGACAGGATTTTGGAAGTTGCCATCGACCTTTTTGCCGAGCGTGGCTTCGGCGAGGTTTCCATCCGTGAGATCACACGGGCAGTGGGCATCAAGGAAAGCTCGCTGTATAACCACTTCGCCAGCAAGCAGCAGATCCTGGATGAGATTTTTGATTACCTGAAGCAGCAATTCGACTTCATGAGCATTCCCGAGGGGGAAATGCTGGAGACGCTGGCCAACAGCACGCCGGAGGCCTATATCGAGCTCAACATCCAGGGGTTCCAGGCCTATGTGGGCAATCCCTTGTTTATGAAGATCTGGCGCATACTTTCCATTGAGCGGCATAAAAACCAGCGGGCCCGTGAGATGTTCAACCACCACTTCATCGATGAGCCGATTGAATTCCAAACAAAGGTGTTTGGCGCAATGATGGACCGGGGCATGGTCCCCCGGCTGGACCCGAAGGTGCTGGCGCGTGAATTCTACAGCTATATTCTCTATCTCTATTTCCGCTATATGGAGACGGACCGCAGCAGCACGCTGGACAACAACGCGGAGTTGCAGCAGATGGTGCGGGAGCACATTGAGTTTCTGAATTTCGTGTTCACCAAACGGTGACAGCGGTAACCTCCGTTCTAGAGGGGGTCCGGGGGACTGCAAATTCCACCTCTGAGATGTGGAAGGCAGGGCGATCAGGCCGAGCAACTGTGTGAGGAGCGCGAGCCCCGCGCGACGAGTTGTTGTCGGCCCGCCCTGACAACGACATCGAAGAGGTCTTGGGAATTTGCCTCCCCCGGTTGGTTTTGGCACTTTTGACATGCAAAAGTGCACAGTAATATTTCATTACCATCAATCAATATTTAAAGGAGCATTGAAATGATTAAGAAAATGTCCGTCATGGGTGTGGGCCACAAGATCGCCCTGCCAACACTGCTCTGGCTGGCCGCGGCCGAAGCCGTCAGCCTGCTGGCCAAACCCACCTTCTCGATTACCGATAACCGCCAATTACTGAATATCATCGGGTTTGCCCTGATTGTGGTGGGCTTCTCGCTGAACATGGTGGCTGCATTTGCGATGCTGAAGGCCACCAGGGAAAAGAAGCTGGCCACCACCGGCCTGTATGCAGTCCTCCGCGACCCGATGTATACGGTGATGATCTGCCTCACGCTGCCTGGTTTGTTTCTGCTGTTCAACAGCTGGCTTGTTCTGCTGGGTGTGATCCCAGTCTATCTGGCCTACCGGGTGTTTGTGAAGGAGGAGCACAGGTACCTTGAGGGGCTCTATGGCGAGCAGTACAGGGAGTATGTGAAGAAGGTGCCGGTGAAGATTTGATTGTACTCCAATCAAGTCTGATGGGTGGGAGCGATCCCGCCCATTGTAGTTTATTGACAGGCCGGTTGGCATTGGGTATGATTCAGGCGAAACATCAAATATCTACCGTTTCCTTAGGGGGTCCGGGGGACTGTAAATTCTACCTCTGAGATGTGGAAATCAGGGCGATCAGGCCGAGCGACTGTTTGACGAGGGAGCGATGCGACCGAGGAGTTGTCGTCGGCCCGCCCTGATGACGATATCGAAGAGGTCTTGAGAATTTGCCTCCCCCGGGGGTTTTGGTACTTTTGCCCCACAAAAGTACATGAAAGGGATCATCATGGAAGAATCCAAGCTCCCCTATTCCAATATCGACGAATACATCGCCCAGTACCCGCCGGAGGTGCAGGCCAGGCTGCAGACGCTGCGGCAGTGCATTCATGAAACTGCGCCGGAGGCCACGGAAAAGATCAGCTATGCCATGCCGACATTTTATTTAAAAGGAAACCTGGTGCACTTTGCCTGCTTCAAGCACCACATCGGCCTTTATCCCGGTGCTTCCGGTGTGGAGGCGTTCCTTCCGGAGCTGGGGGGCTACAAAACCAGCAAGGGCGCGATCCAACTCCCGATGGACAAGCCCCTGCCGCTGGAGCTGGTGCGGCGGATCGTGCGGTTCCGCGTGGCGGAAAACACTGCTTGGGCTGAAGAGAAGAAAAAGCAAGCAAAACGATCCAACAATGCATAAATATACTAAAGCATGAAACAATATGCAATTCTGCCATAAGTTACCTGTTGCCCCGGACAAAGGCTTGCACGCGTCTTTGCGCAGAAAACTCCTTCCCGTGCGGTTTTGTTTCCGTACAATCCTCTCGTGCCGTTGCGCATTCACCCAGTCACAGAAGGATTTCAAAGCCAGCCAGTGTGGTTCCTTCTTCTTGAAATAAGAAACATAGCACTGCTAATGGTTCGCATGTTAAAAGATTAACACTGGTTGCAAATTTTCAATCAAGCTGTATAATGTATCACGCTTACCGAATGGACTAGAAGCGGGGGCACCCGTTTCCGCAGCAATGGTGCTGTGCACTCTACGCCTACTTCGACCCAGCGGATCCGCCAGGCCGGTGCAGCGCAGAAATGCCATCCGGCAACCATACTGGAGGAGAAAGACGCTGATGGGTTCAGTTCTTCTGCTTTGCGCTGTCTTGCTTCCCATAGTCGGTTCACTGTGCCTGCCGCTTGTCGGTGCGCGAAGCCCCAAGTTGCGTAATGCCTTGGCGCTTCTGCTTGTGCTGGCCAGTTTTGGCGCGTCCGTCGCCTTGCTGCCCGGTGCGCTTTCCGGCAACCCGGCGTCTTTACGGCTGGAGCTGCCCCTGGGCTTGAGCTTCGGCCTCATGGCCGACGGTCTGGCTGTGTTCATGGCGCTGGCAAGCTCTTTCGTTGCGGCGGTGATCGTGCTCTATTCCATGAGCTATGTGAGCCACTACGGGCACCAGAATGAATACTACCTGATGGTCGTGCTGTTCATCGGCGCGATGATGGGGCTGGTGTATTCCACCAATTTGATCTACTTATATCTGTTCTGGGAAATCTCCGCGGTGGCCTGCTGGAGGCTCATTGGTTTCTTCCGCGAGAAGGAATATGTGCTGCGGGCCGACAAGGCGATGCTGATCACCGTGGCCGGCGCGCTCGTGATGCTGCTGGGCTTCGTGCTGGTCTACAACCAGTATGGCACGTTTGAACTGGCGGCGCTGCGCGGCAAGACAATCTCCGACTGGGCCGTGGTTCTGATCCTGTGCGGCATCTTGAGCAAATCCGCCACGCTGCCGCTGCACACCTGGCTGCCAGACGCCGGCGTGGCTCCCTCGCCGGTGACAAGCTTGCTGCACGCAGCGGTGCTGGTGAAGATCGGCGTGTATGCCTTCGCGCGGCTTTTCCTCAACACATTTATCCTCCCCGATGTGTGGCACACGGTGGTGCCGGTGATCGCTGCAGTGAGCGCCCTGGTTTCCGCCGGTGCTGCCATTGTGGAAACAGACATCAAGCGCATCATCGCTTATTCCACGGTGAGCCAGCTGGCATTCATCCTGCTGGGCCTGGCCACCGGCAGTGCGATGGGTGCCGCCGGCGGTCTGCTGTATATCCTGATGCACAGCCTGGCCAAGGGCGGCTTGTTCCTCTGCGCCGGCATCGTGGAGCAGAAGACGCACACCAAGGACATCCGCAAGCTGGGCGGGCTGATCAAGACCATGCCGGTCACGGCGGCGGCCTTTGCCGTGTGCGCGTTTTCAGTGATGGGCATCCCGCCGCTTGGCGGCTTCTTTGCCAAGTATATGGTGATCAATGGTGCGGTGGAGGCCGGGCAGCCTTGGATGGCAGCTGTGTTTATCCTGGGTGCGGTGCTCACGGTGATCTATCTGCTGCGTGCGTTTGTGCTGGTGTTTATGGGAGAGTATAAAGGGGATCATGAGATGCCGCGGGAAGGCTCCCGCACAATGGTCGCCTCCGTGGTGGCGTTGGCCGCCCTGTCCATTCTCGGTGGGATACTCATTGTCTTCCCATCCAACTTCGCCTCGCAGATTGTTGACGGGATGGCGGTGATGTTGAAATGAACGGCGCGATATTATTGTTTCCGGTGCTGATCCCAATGGCGGCTGCGCTTTGCGTGTTCTTGCTGCCAAAAACAGATAAATGGGTGAAGGTCACCTTCGCACTGATCGCCACGGCGGCAAACCTGGCTCTCTCCATCGCGCTGATAGGCCGCGAACTCTCGTTCGTGCTGCCCTGGGGCGGCAACGGCATCGAGCTCAATTTCCGGTTATACCACTTCAGCGCCTTCATCGGCCTGGCCGTCAACGGTTTCGGGCTGCTGATCGCGCTCTATGCCTCTTCCTTCATGAAGGGTAAGCCTTACCCGCGCATGTTCTGGGCGTTTTTGCTGCTCACGCTGGCCTTTGTAAACGGCGCTGTGCTGGCCAACAACCTCATCGTGCTTTTGTTCTTCTGGGAAGGCTTGCTGGGCATGCTGTTTGCGATGATCCTGACCGGCGGCATAAAAGCTTCCAAAACCGCCATGAAGGCGCTGGTTCTGAATGGCACGGCCGACCTGTGCATGATGCTGGGCATCGGCATGACGGCCCACCTGTCCGGCACGCTCACGATGGATAAAATCAGCGGCCTGCCGGTGGAAGGCCTTGGAGCGGCGGCATTCATACTGATGATGATCGGCGCAATCGCCAAGGCCGGCTCCATGCCGTTTCACAGCTGGATCCCCGACGCGGCGGATGACGCGCCCACGCCCTTCATGGCCTTTCTGCCGGCGGCGCTGGAAAAGCTGCTGGGCATTTATCTGCTGGTGCGTGTGAGCATGGACCTGTTCCAATTTGAGCACGGCACCGTGATGAGCACCGTGATGATGACCATCGGCGTGGCCACGATCCTGCTGGCCGTGATGATGGCGCTCATCCAGAAAGACTACAAGCGCCTGCTTTCCTACCATGCCATCAGCCAGGTGGGCTACATGATCCTGGGCATCGGCACGGCGCTGCCGGTGGGCATCGTGGGAGGCCTGTTCCACATGATCAACCACGCGATGTATAAGTCCGGCCTCTTCCTCACCGCCGGTTCAGTGGAAAAGCAGACCGGCACCACAGACCTTAAAAAGCTGGGCGGTCTCGGGCGTAAAATGCCTGTGACCTTCGCCTGTTTCCTCGTGACGGCGGCGGCCATCTCCGGCGTGCCCCCGTTCAACGGCTTTTTCTCCAAGGAGCTCATCTTTGACGGAGCGCTCGAAAGCGGCTGGATCTTCTATGCCGGTGCCGCGCTGGGCGCATTTCTCACCGCTGCGTCCTTCTTGAAGCTGGGCCATGCGGCCTACTTCGGAAAGCCCGGCGAGGCGGTCAAGGATGTCAAGGAAGCACCGTTGCCCATGCTGGTGCCGATGATCGTGCTGGCTGCGCTCTGCACGCTCTTCGGCGTGTGGAACGCGCTGCCGCTCGAGCGCCTGATACAGCCTGTGCTGGGCGCTCGTCTGGAGGGCGAGACCTTCGCCGGCCTGCCGCACACATGGACACTTGTGATCATCTCCCTGGTGGTGCTGGCCGCCGCCGTGGCCAACCACCTCTACGGTGTCAAAAAAACAGGCAAGGGCCTGGGCGCGGTGGACCACATTCATTACGCCCCCGGTCTCAAGCAGATCTATGACGCCGCCGAGAAGCGTTGGTTTGATCCCTACGAGCTGGGCATGAAACTGGTGAACGGCTTCTCCAAGGTTCTTTTCGCCATCGACCGGGCCATCGACTGGGTGTTCAACCATGGCTTTGCCTGGGTGGCTAATGGCCTTTCCTGGCTCATCCGCAAGCCCCACAACGGCGCGCACTGGATGTATCTGCTGTGGGTGCTGGGCGGGGCTGTGGTGATGGCGGTGTTGTTTTTCACAATCTTCTAGTCAGGTAAGCCCACCATTGTGCCCCTCCCACTTGAAGGGGGAGGGGTTGGGGAGAGGGTTCTATGGGCAGCAGAAGCCCATAAGAAATCCCCCCTGGCCCTGTGGGGCCATCCCCCCTTGAATCGGCGCTCTGCGCCGACAAAGGGGGTAGAGAGTTTGGTTTGATCATGATGAGTGAATTTATTTGCGAGGAAGCACAATGCCAGCATTCTTTCTCCTGATCCCCCTGGCGGGCGTCATACTGCAAAACCTGTTGAGCCGCAAGCACGGTGAAAAGGCCGCGCCCTGGATCAGCGGCGTGATCTGCCTTGTTCTGATGGCGCTGGCGCTCATGCCGTCGTTGCCGCTGTGGCAGTCTTTGATCGGCAAAGTGGACCTGCCCTTTGGCTACACAATGGCTGTGGACTTCATGGGTTCGGCGGCGCTCTTCACGATTGCGCTGGTGGCGTTTGTGGCAGTGGTGCTCAACAATGGCCGCGACAGCCTCAATTTCGCCAACCTCACGCTGATGGCCGTGATGGGCATGAGCGGTATCGTGCTGGTGCGCGACCTGTTCAGCGCCTACATTTTCCTGGAGCTCACTGCAGTGTCCAGCTTCATCCTGATCTCCATGAAGAAGGAGCGGGATGGATTTGAGGGCGCGTTCCAATACCTGGTGCTCTCGGCGGTGGCCACGATCCTGATGCTCACCGCCATGGCTCTCATTTATCTCACGCTCGGCAAACTTGATTACGACTCGCTTGCGCAGTATTTCTCTGGCCACGCCGGTGCTGCGAGCCTGGCGATGAAGGCCGCCGTGATCCTGCTGGCCTCGGGCTTTGCGGTCAAGGCGGGCCTTGTGCCGTTCCACGGCTGGGTGCCGGGGGCCTACACTTCCGCCCCGCCTGCGGTCTCCGTGCTGCTGGCCGGCATTGTGACCAAGGCCGGCGGTGTCTATCTGATCCTGCGCTTGATGAAGGATGTGTTCGGCGGCAGCGGCCTGGGGATGCCCTTTATGGTGCTGGGCGCCGTGAGCATCGTGGTGGGCGCGCTGGCTGCCATCGGCCAGAAAGATATGAAGCGCATGCTGGCCTGGTCCAGTGTGAGCCAGGTGGGCTATATCATCCTGGGTGCCGGGTTGGGCACGCCGCTTGCGCTGTTTGGCGCATTGCTGCACTTCTTCAACCACGCCGTGTTCAAGTCGCTACTGTTTGTGAATGCCGCCACCGTGGAGGCCCAGACCGGCACCCGCGACATGGACCAATTGGGCGGCCTGGCCAACAACATGAAAATCACCGGCGGCACCTCTGTGGTGGGGTTCCTCTCCACGGCTGGTGTGCCGCCGCTCTCCGGCTTCTGGAGCAAGCTGTTCATCATCATCGCGCTCATGCAGGCCGGGCAGGTGGCATTCGGCGCTGTGGCGCTGCTGGCCAGCGTGATCACGCTGGGCTACTTCCTGATCCTGCAGCGCAAGGTGTTTTTCGGCAAACTGCGGGAAGGCCTTGAGAATATCCGCGAGGGCGGGGCACACTACACGGTGCCGGCCCTCATCCTGGCCGGGATCACCGTGGCGGCTGGCATTGCGATGCCCTTCCTGCTGGGCTGGTTCCAGTCCATGAAGTTGTTTTAGCGCCTGAGAACAAAACCCGAGGGGGAAGAGCTTTGGAATCCAACACGCTGGTTTACGGGTTGCTGCTTTTGGGCCTGGTGGTCTCAACTGCATGCACGGTGATGATACGCAGCCTGATCAAATCCGCCATTGCGCTGGCCGTCACGTCGGCGGTGCTCACGGTGATCCTTTATCTGATGGGGGCCACTCTGGCCGCCGTGCTGGAGCTCTCGGTTTGCGCGGGCCTGATCACGGCTGTGTTTGTGAGCACGATCAGCCTCACAAAGAATCTCTCCAGCCAGGAGGAAACCGAGGCCAGCTACAAGCGCATGCGCAAGACGCTGTGGCTGCCGGCGGCTCTTGGCGTGTTGGGCACACTGGTGTGGATATTGTTCCCGAACCTGCCGCTGGTGCTGGCCACTATGCCTGCGGATAACACGGCTGCCCGCGAGGCGCTGTGGAGCAGCCGGCAGCTGGACATCCTGGGCGCGATTCTGATCGTGCTGGCCGGTGTGTTCGGTGTGGTCGTGCTATTCAAAGGAAAGGCGGTGAAGCGCTGATGCTGCTCACGCTGTTTATCATGGGCATTGCGATGGTGTTTGCCGCCGGCATCTATAGCCTGGTCACCACCCGAAACCTCATTCGCGTGGTCATCTCGCTGGAGGTGCTCACCAAAGCCGTTACCTTGCTGATCATCCTGGCCGGTGCCATCATGGGCCGCATGGCTGAGGCGCAGACCTTCGCGATCATGCTCATTGTGATCGAGGTGATCGTGACAGCCATCGCTGCCGGCATTGTCATTGGTGTGTATCAGCACAATGGGTCGGTGGACACGAGGAACCTGACGAATTTGAGGGAATAGGGATCTTGGCTGGGGCGGGGTTCCATACTTGCCCGGGATATAAGGCCCAGTAGTGGCCGGGCTCCACCCCGGCCCGCAAACTCCCCCCTGGCCCTGCGGGGCCATCCCCCCTCAAGAAGGGGGTAAAGCAGGGGACCCGGTTCCTCACCTCCCTCTTGAGGGAGGTGCCGCCCGCAAGCGGCGGAGGGAGTTAACGAATCTCCCCTCCCACTTGAAGGGGGAGGGGCAGGGGGAGAGGGTTCCAGAGGGCAAAAATGAGGGTTTGTGCCCCCGATCACCGACAACCACGCGCCTGGCGCATAAGATAGGAGTGAAATGATGAGTTTGCTGTTTGTGTTGGCCCCGCCGGTGGCCTTTCTGATCATGCTGGGGCTGGCAGGAGGGTTCTCCTGGCTGTCTTCCCGGTTTGCCGCAAAGGGCACACCTTATGCCGGCAAGGAGAGGGCCTACGCCTGCGGTCAGAATGTGGATGTGAACAAGATCCAGCCGGATTACGAGGAGTTTTTCCCGGTGGCGTTCTTCTTCACCATCATGCACGTGGCGGCGCTGATCATTGCCACCGCTCCGGCGGGCCATTGGTTCGCGGCGGTGGTGTTCATCGCCGTGGCGGCGCTGGCGCTTAAAGTGTTGTTCAGGAGTGATGAAGATGTCCGTGATTGACAAGATGATCACCTGGGCCAGGATGAAGTCGCCGTGGATCATCCACTTCAACACCGGCGCCTGCAACGCCTGCGACATTGAGATCCTGGCTGCTCTGGCTCCCCGGTTTGACCTGGAGCGGTTTGGCGTGCAGCAGAAGGGCACGCCCCGCCACGCCGACGTGCTGGTTTGCTCCGGGCCGGTCACCATGCAGACCCGCGACCGTTTGAAGCGCATCTGGGAGCAGATGGCCGAGCCCAAGTTTGTGGTGGCTGTGGGCACCTGCTCCTGCTCTGGCGGCGTTTTTGAGGGTTGCTACGGTGTGGAGGGCGGCATTGACGCGGCCATCCCCGTGTCGGCCTATATCCCCGGCTGCCCGGCCACACCGGAGGCCATCATCGACGGTGTGGTGAAGCTGCTCTCCTCGCTGGAAAACAAGGAAAGCCAGGCGGTCAAACCGGAAATCCCGCAGGAAACCCCTGAGGAAGGTGACGAAAACAATGCATGAGCAGGAAGAGGCCATCCGCCAGGCGCTGGTGGATCGCTTTGGTTTCATGGAGGGCAAGTGCCAGGTCACGCGGGAGCGCCGCCTCTTCGGCGAAGCCCCCCGCGACAGGGTGCTGGAGGTGATCGCCTTTTTGAAAGACGAGCAGGGCTTCCAGTCGCTTTGCACGATGACCGGGCTTGATTCCGGCGACAACTGGGAGATCATCTATCACCTGGCCCGCGGCGGCATCATGATGAACCTGAAAGCCTTCGCGCCCAAGGATGATCCGGTGTTTGCCACAGTGACGGGGCTTTTCCAAGGCGCCACAATGTATGAGCTGGAAATCCACAACCTGCTGGGCGTGACCATCACGGGCATCCCCGGCGATATCAAATACCCCCTGCCGGACGATTGGCCGGAGGGGCAATACCCGCTGCGCAAGGACTGGAAAAAGCAAGCCCCGGCGCAGCCAGGGGAAGGGAGCTGAACACATGGGCAAGGTCGTAATCCCCGTCGGGCCCCAACACCCGGCGCTCAAGGAACCGGAAAATTTTGTGCTGGCGCTGGATGGTGAGAAGGTCGTGGGCGCAGCGCTCAATTTTGGCTATAACCACCGCGGCATCGAGAAGGCCTGCGAGGGCCGCACCTATATGCAGGACATTTACCTGATCGAGCGGGTGTGCGGCATTTGCTCCCACTCCCATTCCACCGCCTTCATCCAGGCCGTGGAGGAGATCGCCCAGGTGCAGATCCCTGTGCGCGCGGCTTGGCTCCGGGTGCTGGTGGGCGAGCTGGAGCGCATCCACAGCCACATGCTGTGGCTCGGCGTGGCCGGCCACGAATTGGGGTTTGACACGCTCTTTATGTACACCTGGCGTGACCGTGAGCTGGTGCTGGATCTGTGCGCGCTGCTCACCGGCAACCGCGTGAACTACGGCATCAACACTTATGGCGGCGTGCGCCGCGATTTCGATGCCGATCAGCTTGACCAGGTGCGCAAGGCCATCGATCAGGTGGAGGAACGCACCAAATACTACCTGGACCTGGCTGTCAACGAAAAAACGCTGCACCTGCGCATGGCCGGTGTGGGCAAGCTTTCCCACGAGGACGCCCTGCGCCTCGGTGCTGCCGGTCCGGTGGCCCGTGCCGCCATGGTGGATCGCGATGTGCGCCGTGACGACCCCTATGCCGCCTATGCCGAGATGCCCTTCCAGGTGATCACCGACGACCATGCTGATGTGTTTGGCCGGGCGGTGGTGCGCATCAAGGAGCTGCTCGAAAGCTACAAGATCATCAGGCATGTGCTGGACAACATCCCCGACGGGCCCGTGGTTGCCAAGTTCCCACGCAAGGTGCCCGCCGGCGAAGCGATCAGCCGCTATGAGGCTCCCCGGGGCGAGGATGTGCACTATGTGCGCTCCAACGGCACCGACAAGCCCGAGCGCGTCAAGCTCCGTGCTCCCACGATGGCCAACGCCGCCGCCGTGGCCCACATGCTGGAGGGCGGCTACCTGGCCGATGTGCCGATTGTGATCGCCGCCATCGACCCGTGCTTTTCCTGCACCGACCGCGTGGCGCTGGTGCGTGACCTGAACAGCGGGCGCGAGTCCGCCCTGGATTGGGCGACATTGCGCCAATACAGCATCGACTGGCACCGGGAGCGGGGCCTGGATTTTTCCACCATGAAAATCGGAGGCAACCGGTAAATGGCAGTGTTCACCATGCTGATCTTCCCAGGCCTGTTCTTCCTGATGGCCTACTCGCTGGTGGTTGAGTTTGTGGACCGCAAGCTCTACGCCCGTTTCCAGAACCGCAAGGGGCCGCCCTGGTTCCAGCCGCTGGCAGACACAATCAAGCTCATGAGCAAGGAGAGCATCGTGCCCTGCGAGGCCGACCGCCGCTGGTTCAAGGCGCTGCCGGTGTTTGCGATGGCGGCGGTTGCCACCGCGTTCCTCTATGTGCCGGTGTGGGGCACCCAGTCCCTGTTCCCCTTCGCCGGCGACGTGATCGTGATTCTTTACCTGCTGACCATCCCCACGCTGACCTTCTTTCTGGCCGGGTGGAACTCCTCGTCGCTTTACGCGGCGCTGGGCAGCGTGCGCACATTGACGCAGCTTTTCGCCTATGAGGTGCCGCTGTTTGCGGCGATCCTGGGCCCGGCGCTGCTGGCCAACACCTGGTCGCTTTCCGGCATGGCCCAGTATTATGCCGAGCACCCGCTGATGGCGCTTGTGAACCTGCCGGGCTTTGTGGCGGCGCTCATTGCAACGCAAGGCAAGCTGGAGCGCGTGCCCTTTGACACACCGGAGGCAGAGACCGAGATCGTGGCCGGCGCCTTCACCGAGTATGGCGGGCGGCACCTGGCCATCTTCCGCGTGGCCATCGACATGGAGATGGTGGTGCTGGCCAGCATCCTGTCCGCCGTTTATATCCCGCTGTTTTCCGCAAACCCGATTCTGGGCTTTGTGTTTTATGTGATCAAAACGCTGGCAGTGGTGTTTCTGCTGGCGGCCTTCCGCAGCGTGATGGCGCGCCTGAGGATCGAGCAAATGGTGCGCTTCTGCTGGCTCTATCTCACGCCGCTCACGCTGGGCCAGCTGCTGCTGGATTTGATTGTGAGAGGTGTTGTGAAATGAGCAAGGCTGGTAAAATATTGCCCCAGGTGCTGCAAACGCTGTTTCAGAAGCCAGCCACCACCGGTTATCCCTATGTGAAATCCGCCAAGCCCGCCAATTATCGCGGGCGGTTGAAGTTCGCGCCGTCCAAGTGCGTCGGCTGCAAGCTCTGCATGCGCGACTGCCCGGCCAATGCCATCGAGATCATCAAGGTGGCCGACAAGCAGTTCAAGGCCATCGTGCATCTGGACCGGTGCATTTACTGCGCCCAGTGTGTGGACAGCTGCAACAAGGACGCGTTGGCCATCACGCCCGAGTTTGAGCTGGCCAACTTCAAGCGTGCAGACCTCACCGTGGACATTGGCGACCATGAATCTGAATAGTTTTCTGGCCGGGCTTCTGCAAGGCACAAGTCGCCTGGCGATCCTCGGGGCTGGCCATGAGCTCATGGCCGATGACGGCGCCGGGGTCATGATTACGGATGCCCTGATTGAACGCTTCGGCTTATCACCGGAGCGTTTCCGCGTGTGGTCCGGCGGCACGGCTCCGGAGTGCTTCACCGGCGTGATCAAGGATTTCAAGGCCGATCATGTGCTGATTATCGACGCGGCGGACTTTGGCGGCGCACCCGGTGAGCTTTGCGATGTGGACCCTCAAGTGGTAGGCGGCGTGTCGTTCAGCACGCACATGCTGCCCCTCAAAGTGATGCTGGATTATCTGCACAAGGAATTGGGCTGCCGCACGACGATCCTGGGCATCCAGCCGGCTTGCCTGGAGTTTGGGGAAGAGATGACTGCGCCGGTGCGCGAGGCGGTGGGGGAAGTGATCCAGGCCTTTGGGGATGCGCTGGAAAAGTGGAAATGATGAACCGCCCGAGAGGGCGGTTTTGAATATCCCGACTGCGAGAACTAAATCATTGTTGATAATGGTACCACTCTGAAGAGTGGTTTTTCGCTATAAAGGCAGGAATTTCTACACCTGTGTAGAATGAAAGAGTATTGAGTCTCGAATAGAAGGAGCACCATGAAACGATATAAAGTGATTTATCACATTGGAGACTCCATCGGTTTAAAGACAAAGGTTGATAAAGGGTTATTGTTTGTGGATGGCTCTTCGTTTACTATACAGACGAATGACCGGAAGATAGTGTTGGATGGCATCCGGTCTGTATCGTTATTCATGCTCAATGGCTTGGGCAGCATGCTAAAGGTGCAATATGGCGAGACAACCATCTTTATCGCTGTGGTGCGGTTCTGCATTGGGCAGTTTGCCACAGGCAATTTCTTCGGCACGAGGGAGCTGAAAGAGGATTTGGAAGCGATCCTTTGACCGCATTGTGACATGCAGAGGGAGTGCCATTTGGGTATGTATGCAGATATCATCGAGAGATTGCAGCAGGCAGGTGTCGGCTTTCAGACGGGCCTTTCTGAAGCAGAGTTTGATTGGATAGAGCGGGAATACCAGCTCACGTTTCCTTTGCCGTTGCGGGAGTTTGTTTCCGAAGCCCTGCCGGTCTCTGGAAACTTTTATAATTGGCGTAGCCGCAGCGACGATAACATGCAACACATCCGGGATATGTTGAATTGGCCGTTGGAGGGCATTCTGTTCGACGTTGAACATAACGGCTTTTGGTATAAACCATGGGGTGATCGGCCTCTGGATATCGAGGAAGCAAAGCGGGTTTGTATCAAGGAGTTTGCCAAAGTGCCGCAACTCATTCCTGTATATTCCCATTGCTACATGCCCAGTGTGTTTGGAGTTGGAGAACTGCCAGTATACTCAGTGTATCAGACCGACATCATTTATTATGGTGAAAACCTTCGATCCTATTTCGAGGTTGAGTTCTTTGGGAAATCCCAGACGGATATTGATTTTTCCAGTATTTCAAATGTGCCATTTTGGGGGGATATCTGAGTGCTGCCAGGGTACTCCCCCTCTCATCTGCTTTACTGCACTTCAACGTTGCAATTTGATGACATCTCCCTCTATGAAGGGGATAAAGAGCCAAGAATCACGTTCTCCCTACCTCCCTCTAGAGGGAGGTGCCCTCCGTAGAGGGCGGAGGGAGTTCAGGGGCAACAGGCCTGAACCCTGCCCAATCCCTCAATTTTCATCCCATTCCAAATAAAATCCCACTTGCCAACCTTCCCCCAATTCCGTATGATAGTGATCGCACTTGGTAAAACGTTCATCACTTCACACAGGAGGTTTTCCCATGCTGAAAGCAAATGTGACCCTTGACCGCAATTTCGCCGTGGGCCAGGTGGATAAGCGCCTCTACGGCTCTTTCATCGAGCACCTCGGCCGCGCCGTCTATGGCGGCATCTATGAGCCCGGCCACCCCGAGGCTGACGAGCAGGGTTTCCGCAAAGACGTCATCCAGCTCATCAAAGAGCTCAACGTGCCGGTGGTGCGCTACCCCGGCGGCAACTTCGTGTCCGGTTATGACTGGCGCGACGGCATCGGCCCCAAGGAAAAGCGCCCCCGCCGGGCCGAGCAGGCCTGGTTCAGCATCGAGACCAACGAAATGGGCATCGATGAGTTTGCTGACTGGAGCAAAAAGGCCGGCACCGACATCATGCTGGCTGTGAACCTGGGCACATTGGGCCCGGACGAAGCCCGCCAGCAGGTGGAATACTGCAACATGAAGGGCGGCACTTATTGGTCTGACCTCAGGAAGGCAAACGGCCACGCCGACCCCCACAACGTGAAGCTCTGGTGCCTGGGCAACGAGATGGACGGCCCCTGGCAGATCTGCCACAAGACCGCCGACGAGTATGGCCGCATCGCCAACGAGACCGCCAAGGTGATGAAGTGGGCCGACCCCAGCATCGAGCTGGTGGCCAGCGGCAGCTCCCACCGCAACATGCCCACCTATGCCGAATGGGAGCGCGTGGTGCTGGAGCACTGCTATGAAAACGTGGACTATCTCTCGCTGCACCAGTACTACGGCAACCGCTCCGGCGACATGCAGACCTTCCTGGCCGAAGCCATGGGCATGGAGAAGTTCATCCGCGAAATCGTGTCCGCCTGCGACTTTGTGAAGGCCAAGACCCGCAGCAAGAAGGATCTGATGCTCAGCTTCGACGAGTGGAACGTGTGGTTCCACAGCAATGACGCCGACAGCAAGAATGAGCCTTGGCAGATCGCGCCCAAGCTGCTGGAAGACAAGTATGACATGTCTGACGCGCTGGTCGTGGGCACGATGCTGAACGCCCTCATCCGCAACGCCGACCGCGTGAAGGTGGCCTGCCTGGCTCAGCTGGTGAACGTGATCGCGCCGATCATGACCCGCAACGGCGGCCCGTCCTGGCGCCAGACCATCTATTGGCCCTATATGCACGCGTCGCTGTTTGGCCGCGGCCTCTCCCTGGGCACCATTGTGGACAGCCCCAAGTATGACGCCAAGACCTACGACGCCGTGCCCTATCTGGATGTTTCCTCCGTGCTCAACGAGGAGTCCGGCGAGGTGGCGGTCTTCGCGGTGAACCGCTCGGTCAAGCAGGCGATGGATGTGAAGATCGACCTGAGGGGCCTCGGAAAGGCTGAGTTCCTGGACCACATCGTGCTGCGGCATGACGACCTGGCCGCGGTGAACACCGAGGAAAACCCCGACAACGTGGCCCCGGCCTTTGCCTCCGGCGGCGCGGTGCGCGGCGGCGTGTTCTCCGGCAGGCTGCCGGCTGCCAGCTGGAATGTGCTGAGGTTCAAAATCTAAAGTTGTCTCTGAACAGAAAGAAGCGGGCTTATGCCCGCTTCTTGTTATCTGTAGGTGTTTTATAGACCGAGCTAGTTGTATCATGCTCTCTTCACCCCCTTTGTTTTTGCCAAAGGCAAAAATTCTAGGGGGGATGTCACTGTAGTGACAGGGGGGATTTGCGCTTCATCCCGCCTGTGTTACCCCTTTTTCTTCCAATGGGTTCTTTTCCCCTGCCTGTTCTTGCTCATGCTCCCTGAGCGTCTTCGACCGGGCCACCAGCAGGATGCCCACGAGGAACAGCAGGATGTTGAGCGCGAAGGGCAGCCGCCGGTCAATGCCGGAGAGCCAGCCGATCACCGCCCCGAAGGGGGAAGAAACCGCGATCATCGCCACATAGAGCAAGGCGTTGATGCGGGCTCGCTGCTTTTCATCCACAAACCAGATGAGCATGGAGTCCTTCCTGGGCTGCACCATCGAGAAGGCCAAGCCTTCCAGCAGCACGTAGCCAAAGAGCATCGCGAGGTTTTTGGCCGGTGCCAGCATAAGGAGCACGTGGCTTGCCAGATAGATACCAAGCCCGGCGGTTAGTACATTCCGCAGCGGCAGGCGGTTAAACCGGCCCTGTAACGAGAACATAATCACCAGCATCAGCGCCGAGCGCACCATCGGGAAGATGGGCACCCATTGCTCAGACACCTGCAGGTTTTTGGTGGCGTAAAGGCTGAAGAAATTGCCGATGGCCAGGCTCCACACATTTGTCAGCGCCAGGAATGCCAGTATCAGCAGCGTAGGCCGCGAGGAGAGGATCTGTTTCAAAATGTCCTTGTACTCTCCCAACATCTTCGTGAAGGGCACGCCCTTGGTCTCCCGCATGCGGATCTCACCCTGCGCGGTCTCCCGGCCCAGCAGATAAAGCAGCACGATCTTGATGGTGAGTGTTACGAAGAAGATCAGGTAGAGCACCCGCATCAGTGACACCAGGTCGTGCTTGCCCAGCGCGTAGGCCGAAATGGGTGCGAAGAACACCGCGAACAGCCCCGTGATCTGGATCCAGGAGTAGACATTCACCAGCTTGGACTTGTCCGAATCCTCCGCCAGCAGCAGCCCCCAGGAAATGTTGGGGATCTGAAACAGGCCGTTTAGCACTGCCCCGGCCAGAAACCACCAGAAGTTTTGCGCGAAGGCCCACACAAGGCATGGCACCGACCAGGAAATCAGGTCAAACACAAACGTAGTGAGCCTGCGGCCCAGCTTGTCGGTGAGCACGCCGCCCAGCAGTGCCGCCACCACCTGCACCACCATACCGATGGAGAGCAGATAGCCGATGCCCCTGTCATCCAGCCCCAGCGCCACCATATACAGCGTGATGAAGGGCGCCAGCAGGTAATAGGGGATCGTGAACATCGGCTCGGTGAGCACGCACAGCTTGGGATTGCGCTCCAGCGTCTGAAAGGTGTGGATCAACGGGTGTTGCAGGAACTTTTGCTTGAAGGACATAGATGCTTCCTCTCTCCTCTTGTTGCCGGGCTCCGTCCCGGCCCATTGGTTATCCCTACACCACATGCCGCCACATCAGGTAGCCCGCCGCGAGGAACAGCATCGCCGCCGCAAACAGGATTGTCACAATCCAGTCGGCAGTCTTTCGTTTCTCTGTGAGCGCCGCCAGCCCCAGGAAGAGCGGCACGGCTCCCATCATGTAGCGGTTGAAGCTTAAAAGCCAGGCCGGCGTGAGCGCCACAATGGTGTATACCAGCAGGTAAGCGGCCCAGGCAGGCCGCAGCTTGCGCATCAGAAAGGGCAGCGCCGCCAGCATCGCCAGCATGCCAGCGAGCTGTGGCCCCCACAGGTAAAGCTTGAGGTTGCTATCGCCGTCTCCCACCAGGTTCTCCCAGGTGGTTTTCACGGTGAGCCAGGGGGCCTGCATTTTCTGGCCCCAGTGATTGGCCTGGATCTGCAAAAAGGCGAAGGGGTCGCCATAAGCGATCTGGTTGATCAGCAGGTAAACGGCAGCCCCGGCGGGGATCAGCAGCATCCACGCGCCGCGCAATAGAAAATCCAGCCAGAACCGGCCGGTGGCAAGCCGCCGGGGCTCCTGGAAAACTCCAAGCGCATCGAGGATCTCCACGGCGAAGGGCACCACCAGCAGCAGGCCCAGGTTGCGGGTGAGCGCGGCGAAGAAGCCCATCAGCCCTGCCAGCCACCATTTTTGGCGGCGGAGCGCCCAGAGGCACAGCGCCGTGAGCAACAGAAACAAGCTCTCCGTATAAGGCGCGCCCAAGAACACAGCGGCGGGGAAGACCATCAGGTATTTCACTGCCCTGCGGCCCTGCGCCTCGTTTCCGTCCATGGCGGCCAGCCGGATCATGAGAGCTGCTGCCCCGGTCAGTGACAGCCACGACACCACCGTGCCAGCGCTGAACACCGAGCCAAACAGCGGCTTCAGCAGCGCTGCCAGCGCCGGATAGAGCGGATAAAACACAATGAACCAATGCTGCTCGCCGCCGTTGGTGGTCTGGTCTGAGGTGTAGCCAAACCGGGCGATGTCCAGGTAATGGGGGGCATCCCAGCGGGAAAACATGGATTCCATCGGCGGGAACGGCTTGTCAAAGCCGTAGCCTGCCAGCAGCAGTTTCACATCCTCCGAGCCGAATGCGTTGGCGGCGGCCAGCCCCAGATAGGCCAGCAGCACCAGCGCCAGCCTTGAGCCCAACGTCATCGCGGCGGCCCAGAGCAGCGTCTTCTTCCAATCCATGGAGGGCATGTCGTGCAAAGGCGCTCCGGGCACCTGCGCTTTGCCAAGTCCCAACAGAAAAGCCGTGGCCGCCGCCACCAGCGACGCCACGGTCAATAGTTGCAGGAGGCCTCCCAGCAGTTCGGTGATCACAGGCTTCCCCCGTTTATAGCCAGATCGGCTTGATGTGCCTTTCCACAGCCAGCACCGGTGTGCGGCTTTGCGCCCGCACGGCTTCAGCCAGGTCGCGGCGGGCCATTGTGAATTCCAGCGGGATGCCCAGAAGCCTTGCCGCGTCCAGTACTGCCTGCTCGCCTGCCAGGATCAGATCCGCCGTGGTTTCACTGGCCAGGTTGGTGTTGTGAATGAGGGCGTCGATCTTCACCCGGCCGCGCTCTTCCATTTGCCGGGCCATCGCCACGATGTCCTCGGCAGTGGCTGTGAAAGGCCGGCAGGTGTTCACCACGCAGCGCACCCACTTGTCTACCGATTCCAACTCCCTGTGGTAACGGCCCAGTGCCGTTGCCCCGGCCGGGTCTCCGCCCACGTCCAGCACCGCCAGGTCATAGGCGCCGCTGAAGGCCATCTGCACTTCAGGCGGCAGCGCCGGCACCTCCACGGTCTTGTTTACAAACAACGGCGCGACCACGCGGACTCCTGCAGCTTCCAGAAGTTCCTTCTGCTCACCGGAGCGGAAGAAGGGGTTCACAATGTCCAGGTCAAAGAGCGCTACGCTGCGGCCAGCCTTTGCCGCCGCCAGCGCCACATTGAGCGAAAGCTCCGTCTTACCGCTGCCATAATGGCCGATGTGCACGAGCACCCGGTGGCAGCCGCCTCTGCTATCTGCGCCCATAGCCGCGCCTCCCGCCGGAGGCCAGGCCGCCCACGAACGCCTTCACGCGCCGGAACGCCGCTTTCACGCCGTCGGCAAATGCCAGCCAGCTTTCCCTGGCTTCATAAATCCTGCCGGGCTTGCTCCAATAGATTGCCTGGTCCACAATGAACACCAGCAGTGCCAGAATGATCGCCCACACCAGAAGCTCCTTGGCCAGGCCGCCGGGGTTCTCCATCACGCGGTCCTTATATTTGGCGATGAGCGGGGCCAGGCTCTTCTCTGAAAAAAGGCCGGCGAAGATCTTCACGATCGGCAGATCCTTGAATTGATCCAGCGATTGCAGCAGCTTGTCCATTACTCAACCCTCCATGTGGAGATCAGGGCCTCGGCGGCCCGCATGCCGTCCACCGCGGCGGACACAATGCCCCCGGCCCAGCCGGCGCCCTCTCCGGCGGGGTATAGCCCTACGATGCCCTCGGCCTGCATGTCCTGCCCCCGTGGCATCCGCGTGGGCGCGCTGGTTCTGGATTCCACAGCTGTCAGCACGGCGTCGGCCATGCCATAACCGGGCATCCGCTTGTCAAACTGGCGGAAGGCCGCCTTCAGCGCGTCTTCCACCGCCTTGGGCTGCAAGCCGTTCAGGTTTGCCGGGGTTGCCTCCGGGCGCACGGTGGGTTTCACCGCGCCAAAGGCCTTCGTCTTCTGTCCGGTCAGATAGTCGCCCAGACGCTGGGCCGGGGCGTGCCAGCCGCCGCCCAGCTGATAGGCCTTTTCTTCGAGCATCCGTTGGAAAGCGATGCCGGCCAGTGGCCCATCGCCATAATCCAGCGCTGAAACCGCCGCCACCACGGCTGCGTTGGCATTCTTGCCATCGCGCGCCCTGAGGCTCATGCCATTGACGGCCAACCTGCCTTCCTCGCTGGAGGCGTTCACCACGTATCCGCCGGGGCACATGCAGAACGAATAGACGGCCCTGCCGTTGATTGTTGTGTTCAAGTGGTAGTCCGCCGCGCCCAGCCTTGGGTGGCCGGCTTTGGCGCCCCAGGCTGCCCGGTCAACGAGCGCCTGCGGGTGCTCGGCGCGGAAGCCCACCGCAAAGGGCTTGGCTTCCAGCGCCACGCCCTGGGCGAAAAGATTCTCCACGGTGTCCCTCGCGCTGTGGCCGATGGCCAGCACTGCTGCCTCGCAATCCACGGTCTCGCCGGAGGCCAGTTTCAACCCCATCAGCGTGCCGTCCTTCAAAACCAGTTCCTTCACGGCGCTGCCGAAGCGGTATTCGCCGCCCAGCGCCTCAATCTGCCTGCGCACAGCCGGGATGGCCTGCCGCAGCCGGTCGGTGCCCACATGGGCCCGGCCTGAATAGAGGATGTCCTCCGGCGCGCCGCATGCCACCAGCAGCTTCAAAACCTCCGGGCAGCGGTGGTCCTTCACGCGGGTGACCAGCTTGCCGTCGGAAAAGGCCCCCGCGCCGCCCTCGCCGAACTGGATGTTGCTCTCCGGGTTCAGCGGCTCGCCTGCCATGAAGGCGTCGGCGTCGGCCCAGCGGGTCTCCATGTCTTGCCCGCGCTCCAGCACAATAGGCCGGTATCCGGCTTTGGCCAGCACCCAGGCGGCCAGCATGCCCGATGGCCCCGCGCCCACCACAACCGGCCGGGTGGAAATCTTCTTCTCGCCGGGCGTGGGCAGTGCATACACCGGCGCGTCATAACGCTCCGCCTTAGCAGAGGGTGCCGCCCGCAGCACCGCCGCCTCGTCGCGCACCTCCACCGCCACAGTGTAGGTGAAGAGGATGCTGTGCTGATGGCGGGCGTCCACCGCCTGCCGAAGAATTTCCAACTGCAGGATGTCGTTATGCTTGAGCCCCAGTGCGGCAGCGGCGGCAGCCCGGAGCTCGCCCGGGCCGGCGTCGATGGATAGCTTGAGGTCTGTAATGCGGATCATGGCAGCTCCAAAAGTCTTGGATAGTCTATTTTAACCGATTTGGAGGGAATGGGCAAATCCAAGCAACAACTAATGCGAACCATACTATTGACATATTGTAGTTAACTAGATAAGATTGTGGTGAAGGTGGGTAAAAATGGAAAAAACAGTCATGCTAATGGAAATTCGGTATGAGCCAGATAGCCAATTCTTTGATTCAAAGGGTAGATATATATATGCATTAAAAGAGAGCATGGGATTAAACAAATGGGAACTAAAAGATGAGGATTTAGAACTCTTTTCTGAAAACAAGCAGAAGAAAGTATTTTTTACATATAAACATTTTGGTATTGTAATGGTTAATCCGGAGACTAATTTTGAATTTTGTGATGCTGCATCTAAGCTAATCAGAGAGATATATAAGATATCATTTATGTCTAATCAGAAAATTTTACGGATTGGACTAAGAACAAAGAGAATTAAAGAATTAGATATGAAGTTGGAACAATTTGTTGAGCATAAGACTAAATTATTCTATAATGATACTATCTTGGGTTTATTATCAGATAGCGAAATAATAGATATAGGAATAAGCATTGATGCAAAGGATGATGTTGGTTCCTTTAGTCTTTCAGCAGGCCCAATGGAAAAGGAACAGGCTATAGAAATGTTTAAAGAATTGAAAGATGAGGATATTCCTGATTTTGGATTTTTCTCAGACATAGATTATTATTCTGTACCTAAGAGAGTATTGTCTCATGGCGCAATTGTAACCGAAATCAATGCAATGATTAGGAAAATTGATAAGAGAGACAAAGAGTGTCGTAATCATCTCATGGAGGAATAATAACAGAAACTATGACAAATAGTTGTGCATTATTAAATGATGAAGCTACATATTATCCAATGCATGAGTGCATTGGTTCTTCTACTACTGCAACAATTAAAAAAGAAAAAACTGGTAAGACTATCACCAATGAGAGTTCCAATATTGTGTTGTTCAAGACTGGAGAAAGTGAACAGGTCTTAAAGTTTAAGATAATTGAAATGGTTGATATTTCTCCAAGTCACGTTTATTACACGCAAAACGACAATGTTCTAGAAAGAACTATTAGGAGAATAAAGTTGGCGCCATTGCCTGTGAAAATATATCTTTTGCTGTTCGGAACACTGTCATCGTTGTTCTTTATCTTAATTCTACTGGAATTGTTTTCTCCATACTTTATTATGAATATTTACTATAGCTTTATTTGTATGTGTGCTTCTATAGGACTATTCTTAACAGCAATAAAAGCTAATAAAGTGTGGATAAATAAGTATGGAGAAAGATAAGGATACAAAAAAGAAAAGCAAGACTTCTAACGCTGTTTCGTATTTTCAATTTTTACGGGAAAATCCGTCGGGTTTGAAAAGCGATATAATGAAGTTTAATCTAAAAGCAGATGGTTATGTCACTGCTATATCTGCTGTTGGCCTATTTGCACCTACTTTATTACCAATATTTGAAGAAATTGCATGTACTGTAAAGTCATGCGTTTTAGGTAAAGAGATTCCTAGCAAAATTGAGCTATTCGCTCCAAATGTCATAATTCTAGTAGTTATACCTATTCTAATGTGTTTCTTGTGTTTTGTCTTTACTATACTTTTCGACTACTTTGTTTATAAAAGGGATAGGAATTTATAACCAGTCGAGGCACCCCATGCTTCTTCCCATCCTCTTCTCCCTGATTGTCCTCTACTTTCTCGTCATGTCTTTCGCTGGCATGCGGTCCTTTCCGCGCATCGTGGAGGCCATCCGACAGGGCGTGCTGGCCCGCGCAAATGTCTATCTGAGCCAGATGGCCGGGCTTTGGCTGCCCGCACTGCTGGTGGTTCTGCCTATTGTATTCGGCTTTTATGGCAATGAGGATCTGGGCCTTGGCTGGTTCCGACCAGGCCCCGGCTGGCTGGTCATTGGAGCGGCTGTGCTGGCTGCGCTCTATCTGAGCTACCTTCTGATCACGCTGTTTGCGATGGTTTCCGCTTTCCGGCAGGGCAAGCCCTCACCGCAAAAGGTATCGGAGCGGCTGACGCCACTGGTTCCTGTTACAACCCGGGAGCGGAGGCTCTGGGCTTGCACAGCGCTCACGGCAGGCTTCACGGAGGAGCTGCTGTTTCGCGGGTTTGTGTTTTATGCGCTGGGAGCGCTGTTTCCAACCCTGCCGGCCATTGGCGTTCTGCTAATCTCCACGGTGTTGTTTGGCCTGGGGCACCTTTACCAGGGGCCGAAGGGTGCGCTGCAGCCCATGGCGCTGGGGCTTGTGTTCGGCGTGTTCTATTTGGCCTTTGGCACGATCTGGCCCTGTGTAGTGCTGCATGTGTTGCAGGATCTGATCATCACATGGGTGGGCAGAGAAGAAAAACCCGCGCCGGAACAGGCAGCGGGTTGATGTTGCTTCATAAACAGTGAAAGCCTTAAGCCTTTGCCCTTTGCCCCTCCCGGTACTCTCCGGGGTTCATGCCGAACTTGCGCTTGAAGAGCGCGCAGAAGCCGGACACATTGGGGTAGCCCACGCGGATGGCGATCTCGCCGATGCGGTTGGCCGGGTCCTGCAAGAGCTCCAAAGCTTTTTCCAATCTCATATCACGCAGGCAGACGGCCAGCGTTTTGCCGGTGTGCCTCCGGAAAGCCGCCCCCACATAGCTGGGCGAGCAATTCAGCTCTTCCGCCAGCTCCACGGCGGTCACCGGCTTTTCCACACGGCCGCCCAGCCAATCCATGGCCCGGCGCACCAGCTCCCGGTCGGCATTTTCGCGCCGGTGCTGTAATTGCAGGGCTGCCTGCTCCACGCAGCGGTTGAGGATGGCCGCCAGCTCTCCGGCGCTTGTGCAGGCGATCAGCTTGCCCCACACCGTGTTGCCCTCCAGCACGGCTTCGTCCGGCTCGCCCAGGTCATTCAAAAGGGTTTGCACGCCGGCCAGCACCCGCAGGCAGGCAGCGCCTAACCGCGCTTCTTCCCACCCTTTGCGGCGGGCGGCGTTGAAAAGCCGGTCCACACAGGCGCGGGCCTCCGCAGGCCCTGCGGTTTGCAGCGCCAGCGCCAGGGATTCCTCAATGGCGTTCAAATCCACAGGGGAGGGGTCATAGTCCTTTGCCGCGCCGTCGGCATGGCTCACCACCTGGCCCCGGCCCCATTCGCCCTTCACGGCCAGCGCCGATGCCGCCGTGCGGAATGACTGCCTCAGGTCCCTCAGGCGCGCCACCGTGCTGCCCACGGCCACCGTGACGGAAAACCCCGCCGTCAACGCGCCGTTGCGGATCTTCTCCGCGGCTTGCAGCGCCTGGCGGGCTTCCTTTGCCCGGCCGGCCTTTGTCAGGTCCAGCAGCACGCCGAAGCGGCCCCGCTCCAGATAGGCGCAGTCCAGCAGGCCCTCCAGGCCCAGGCCGGTCACTGCCTCGCGCACAGCCTCCAGCGCCATTTGCAGCGCTTCCCAGTCCATGCTGATCGAAAGGCGGTCGAAGCCGTCCAGCTCCACCAACAGCATCGCGAAACGGCCCTGCACTGCAGCCACGCCGAAGTGCTCCAGGCCCTTCAAAAGCTCTCCGTCAGATAAGGAACCGGCAATCAGCCGGTCAAAAAAGTGCCGCCGCAGCGCAGGTTCCCGGTTGTGCACCGCCTCCCGAAGCCTCCCTGCGGGGCCTTCGCCGGCCTGCTCCTCGTCCAGCTCCTTCACGGCGGCGGCCAGCGCCGCCTTCAGCTCATTGATACCGATGGGCCGCCCGATGTGGCGCACAGTGCATTCTTGGCGGCCCTGCTCGCCGCACACGATGGCTTTCATCCTTGGCTGGTTTCCGAGCAGCACCAGCGCCAGCTCCGTGCCGGTCATGCCGGGCTGGCGGATGTCGGCCAGCAGCAGGTCAAAGCCTGCGGCATAGGTCAGGTCAATGGCCTCCTCCGGCGATTCGGCGCTGCCGGTCAGCCTGAGGTTCAGCGCCTGCCAGTCCACCAGGTCCACCAGAGCGTCCCGTTCGATCGAATCGTCCTCTGCGATCAAAAGCCTGTACATCGCGGCACCTTTGCATGTTGTTTTAGGGTGAAAATATCATAGCCCTTTTTGCCGGTTCCCGCAAGGTTTTGGCGAAGGGGGTGCTATTTCGTTGGGTTCTCAAAGACCATCGCGCCGCCTGCTGTGCCCACCACAATTCTGTTGCAGGTGTTGAGGAACAACCCTGTTTCCAACACACCCGTGACAGACCGCAAGGCAGCGGCAACCGACGGAATCGTAAAGCCCTTCCCCAGGTGCAGGTCGGCAATGTGGTTGTGGTTGTCCGTCACAAAGGGTCTGTCACCATCCATCCGCAGCACCGGGTGCAGGGAAAGCTCCTCCAGCATCCGCAGTGTGTGCCGGTGGCCATAGGGCAGGATCTCCACCGGCAGCGGGAAGGCCCCGATGGCGTCCACTCGCTTGCTGGAGTCCATGATCCAAACCACCTCGCGGGCCAGAGTCGCCACCATCTTCTCGCGGAAGAGTGCGCCGCCGCCGCCCTTGATGGCGTTGAACTGCCCGTCAATCTCGTCCACGCCGTCAATGGCCAGGTCAATCCGCTCCACGTCGTCAATGCCCGCAAGCGGGATGCCAAGCTGCCCTGCCAGCTCCTGTGTGCGCTGCGAGGTGGCCACCGCCGTGACGTGGAGCCCCTGGCGCACCCGCCGCCCCACTTCCTCGATCAGGTATCGGGCTGTGGAGCCGGTGCCCAAGCCCACGGTCATGCCGTCTTTGATGAACCCGGCGGCTTTCACACCGGCGATTCTCTTTTCCTCTTCGATTGTGTTCATTGCTCATCCCGCAGGCGCAGTACCATCGTGTGCACCGCGTCCTCCTGCTTGCATTGCGTAAAACCATTCTCCAAATACATGTTCAGCGTGCCGCGATATTGCTTTTGCTTGTTGTCCGGCAAATCGAAGGGCAGAGCCATCACCGCGTCATAGCCTTTTGCGCGGAAATCATCCACCGCCCGCCGGAGCAGTTGCCTCGCCACGCCCCGGCCTCTGTGCTCCCGATGGATCACGAAGCAGATCACGATGCCCACCTTCCAGTCTGTCGGAAGCTCTGCCCGTGCCTCAGCCAGCCGGGGGTACAGGCTCATGTCGGCGGCGTTGCACCAGCCGATGCACTGCCCGCCCTCATAGGCCAGGTAGCCGCCCATCTCACCCTTTTCAATGGCGGCGATGGCCTCGGCGCGGTTCTGCGCGCCGGGACGCTCCATCCATTCCTGCTGGGTGCAGGAGGTGTGGTAGTAGCGGCAATAGCAGGTAGCCCAATGGGGGGCGTGCTCAAAGTCCTGGGATTCGAAATACTGCACAAAGTCCAGAGCCATTTCCGGAGTTAGTTTATTCAAATCAATCGGCATGGGATCCCCTCCACATTCGTTGGGTGAGATTACTGAATCACCATCGTGTAGTAGCGTGTCTCAGAGCAAGACACAAAGCCATACCCCCGATACAAGCGAAGCGCCGGTTCGTTTGCGCTGTTCACGTCCAGCAGGAGCTTTTGTATGCCATCGGCCTTTGCCAGGCTCGCGGCCAGATCGAGCAGCCGCTTTCCATACCCTTTGCCGCGGTGGGGCTGCGGCACGCCGATTCCATAGAGGTTCAAGCCCTTCTCATCGCGGTATTCTCCCAGATAGCCCACAACCACGCCCGATCGGTCTGTCATCAGCCAGTTCGTGCGGTCGGCTGAGGCCAGGCAGTTGCGCAGGTAGGCCTCTTCCTCCACAGGTTCTTTACCAAAGCATTCTGCCATTGCCGGGATCACGGTTGGGAGATCCTGCTCCGTCAGTTTCCGCAGCGCGAAGCCTTCGGCGGCAGGCGTGGGGCCGTCCGGCAGCATAAGCTCCATCTGGTATTCGATGTGGCTGAGGGGCATGCCAAGATGGTCTGCCACAGATTGAGCGTGCAGCGCCCTGCCGTCCACGCAGAATAGACCGTTGGTGTAGCCGTGGGCCCGGCATGCCGCCTGTGCTGCCGCAAACAACATGGTGAACAACCCCCGGCGCCGGAATGCGGGGTGCACAATGGCCGTGAACTCCGCTTCCTCTGCCGAAGGCGCAAACACAAACAGGAACCCGGCCAGAATGCCGGCCTCACGGATCGCGAACGCGCAGTCCACCTGCGGATGCAGGTTCACTGAGGCGTCTGTATAGACCACCTGCAAATATCCATCTGCTGCGGCGCAGCACTCCAGCATCCTGTCTAATTCGCCCCGTAGGGCATGATTGACGGTTCGATATTGTTGCAGCATTCATCCCCCTATATCACGTTCTTGATTCATCGCTCATCAGTATGTGCTGCAGCACACCGCCCATGCTTTCGGCCACAGGCAACCCGAGCTGCCGCAGCCGCTCTAACCCATAATGCCCGAAGGAAACGAGCAGGCAGTCGCATCCGGCCTCGCGGGCCACCTCGGCGTCATGGGCTGTGTCGCCGATGAAGAGGATGGCCGATGGGTCTGCCCCGGTGGCGGCGGCGTGATCACGGGCCAGGTGCAGCTTGCCCCGGCCATGGTGGTCGTCGGCGCCGGAAACGGAATGGAGCAGGCCTGTCAGCCCGAAGTGATTGAGCTGCTCGGTAAGGTGGCCGCTCAGGCTGGCCGACAGCACCGATTGGGAGATACCGGAGCCATTGAGCGAGCGGATGGTTCCAAGCGCGCCTTCCTGCAGGGCGCAGCTCCGCCAACCGGCCTGATAGAGCGCCACAAATTCATCCGATACTTCCTCAAAGGGGATGGCTGTGAAATCAAACCCCAACTTTTCATAATAGTGCACCACCGGAAACTCGATGATCGCCTGATAAAAGGGCAATGAGATGGGCGGCAGGCCCCGCCGGGCAAGCATTTTATTCATGATGGACACGCACAACGCCGCGTCATCCAGCAGCGTGCCGTTCCAATCCCACACCACATGGCGGTAACGGGCTGTCACAGGCAGTTCCTCCTCCGGCTCATTCAGACTCCCGAAACAGGCGGCGGGCCTTTTCGGCCACACGCCGGCGGCGGGCTGCCGTTTCGTCAGCCAGGATCACCCAGCCATCTGCCTGCCGTTCCACGGTGCATCCGGTGGAAGCCCCCTGCGGCAGCTCGCCGCGCTTCACGGAAAAGACGCCGGCTCCGCCCACCGGTGTGAGCACCGCCAGATCGCCCTCAAACCGGTCGATCACCGCTTTCATGCCCTCGCCCCCTCTTTTTTGCCCTTATTATACCATAGGGGCGCAATGGCAACCTCCCCATTAACAAACACAGATGCAGAGGCTATAATGATAATATGAACATTGCTGGGAAGCCCGCGAGCCGGCGGGCGGAGGGAGTTCAACATGCCTGTCGTGACGCTTCACCCGATCCACTGCGTGGCGGACCGGGAGCTTGGGTTTGCCGTGGTGATGACCAGACACATGGGCCGCTGGCTTTTTGTGCGCCACCGGGAGCGCGCCACGTGGGAAATCCCCGGCGGGCACCGGGAGCCCGGCGAGGCCATTGAGAAAACGGCCCAGCGGGAGCTTTACGAGGAAACGGGCGTGATGGCATCCACACTGATGCCGGTGTGTGCCTATTCGGTGGAAGAAGGTGGCAGCCGGAGCTGTGGTATGCTCTATTGGGCGGAGGCGGCCTCCATCGCAGGCCTCCCGGAAAGCGAGATCGCGGAGGTGCAATACTTTGACCGCCTGCCCCAAAACCTCACTTATCCTGCGATCCAGCCGGTGCTTTTCCGCGCCGCGGAGGAATACGCCGCCTGCTGCGACTATACGGTCGGTGAGCTGTATTGAGAGGCACCCTCTCAAGCTCCCTGTTGTGAATGTGAATTTACTGTTGGATACGTTTAAATACCATACAGATGGGCAATTATGAAGAAGGAGACCAACAAAGAATCAATGTGACATGATTCCTTCCCTCTCTCCTCCTTCCCTGTAGCCCGCCGAAAGGCGGGTTTTTCATTTTGCGTAGTCGCCGATTTCCCCCAGATGTTCGCCTATGGTGAAATAGTTGTTCGGAGAATAAATAACCGGGTTGATCTGCCGCAGGTCGAAGAACGGAAGCGCCTGGACATCCTCCCGCACATTCACCTGCTGGAACGCGGCAAAGTGTGTGTCGCACCCGCCGATTCGCACCGTCTGGATCACCTCGCACTCGTAGGACCATTTGGCGCCTTTCAATAGCGGCACATCCAGCACCCTGCCGCGTTCAAACTCCTGTGGAAGGGGTATACCCTCCCGCTGGGTGGCGCGGTTGTGCTGCTCGGCAAAGGCCAGCAGGTCCGGCGTGACGACCGTGGCGGAAAGCATTTTGGTGCGCTCGATGTTTTGCGTGGTCTGCTTTTTCCTCGTCGTGCCGTTGATGCTGATCACCAGGCAGCAGGGCGGCCCCCAGGTGAAGCTGACCCAGGAGATCGGCGCGAAATTGGCGCTGCCGTCCTCGTTGGTGGTGCCGATCAGAAAGAGCTGCTGGGTGAAGAAACAGCCGGAATCTTTCGTTATTTCCTCCATTTCAAAGCTCCTTTGCCGGAGCGGTGCAGTTGCTCAGGCCGTGGTAATAGTTCACCGTGTCCGCCTTGAATTTGAACACACAATAGTCCTCGTCGTCCACGCCCTTGGGGTAATAAATCTCAAAGCCGTCGCGCCACAAAAAGGCTTTGGTCTTATGGTCAGTGCACACCTCCATTTCCCCGGTGAACAACGCGCCCTTGAACTGGTCTTCGTTGCAGTAATAGACCGACGCCCTGGGGTTTTGCAGAAACTGCTGTGCCCGCTGTGAGCTCAGGTTGGTGGAAAAATATTGCGTCACCATGCCGTCGTGCTCCAGCACGAGCATGGCCTTGATCTGCGGATAGCCGTCTTGATTGACCGAAGCCACATAGGCCACCTTGGCATTCTGACGGAGTATGCCGATCTCCCGCTTGATATCATCGTTCATTTCGCCGCGTCCTTTCCGGTGAGATTTTTGAGAATACGGGCAAGGCAGTTTTCAAACTGAAGGATTTCTTCGTCGGCAAATCCTTCGTAGAACAGGTCGCTCATTTTCCGCGACACATCATCATATTGGCGTTTCAGCCCCCTGGCGGTTTCGGTCAAAAGGATGTTGACCTTTCGCCGGTCCAGCGGGTCAAAGGCCCTGCGGATGTGGCCAGATGCCTCCAGCCGGTCCAGCATACCGGTGAGCGTGGTCTTGGCCAGGCCTGTTTTGTCGGAAAGTGTATGGATCGGAATATTGTCATGCTCCCACAGCACAAACAAAATCCGCCCCTGGGCCCCGTTGAACGCATCGATGCCGTGCTCCGCCAGCAGCTTCTCGAACACGCGGCCCTGAATCTGCTTGATTTTACTGATCAGGAAGCCTCCGTTTGTCTTATCAACCAGCTCTTCCACCTCCTGCTATATAAGATAGTACTATATAGAACATTCGTCAAGAGGGATATGCCGACAAATAAACTCAATAAGACAACAAAAAAGCCGGGGCATATCTCCGGCTCAGACATACACTGCGGGCGGCTCGTGAACCTCTCCAGCTTGTTAAGAAAATAGGTCGAGAGAAAAGGCAAAGAGCCGATAGCCGGTTTATCCGGCAGAGGCAATGAACAAAGTGGTCGAAAAGGACAGTAAATCTGCTCGCAGGCAGTGCTACGTTTTTGAAACTAGAGAACGAGATTAATTAACGAAGAACCCACCCAGCGACATGCGCGGTGGGTGGGTAACGGATCGCAAGAACGAGATAAAACTCACCGAGGTGCGCTAGCGCCGATGGCGAAAGGCAGCGGGATTCTACACCCGCAGCACGCCCCGGAAGCCCCGCACACCATAGTAGGACTCTGCGCCGTTGTGATAGGTGAACACATGGTTGTAGCGCCGGTCACAAAACAGCGCCCCGCCCAGCTTACGGATCTCCGGCGGTGTCTGCACCCAGCTGGAGGTCTTCAGGTCAAATTCCCCCAATTGCTGCATGCCTTGATATTGCTCCTCCGTCAGCAGCCCGATGCCCATGGCCTCCGCCATGCCCATGGCGCTGCCCTCCGGTTTATTCTGTTTTCTGGATTCCAGGGCTTTGTTGTCATAACAGAGGTTCCGGCGGCCTGCTGGCGTCTCTGCTGCGAAGTCATAGAAAATGACTTCGCCCGTGGCGGCATCCATGCCCGCCACGTCAGGCTCGCCGCCGGTTCGCTCCATTTCATTCAGTGACCAAAGCTTTTCAGGGCTTGCCTCCAATCGCGCCTGCACGGCAGACCAATCCAGGCCTGGGTGGCGATTGGGGTTTGCTACGAAGCGGGCTTTCAGGTTGGTGAGCAGTTGCTCCTGCAACTCTGGATCAACGGTTTTTGTATTGGCGGGCATCAGTACCATCTTCTTTCCATTATGGCATTTCTTTGACTGTATTATTGCTCAACCGGCTGCCCATGTTAGTGCAGACAGTCACACTTGGGTCAAGAGTTTTCCAATCAATGCGCTTCCTGATGCCTTTTCTGGATGCCATTCAGCCAAAGGAACACAAACCGAACGCCATTGGCCACAACATACAAATACAGGAAATGGATCAGATAATTCCACCCGTTGTGGAATTTGATAATTCCAAGCATTCTGTAGAGCGGCAGCAGCGCGAAAGTGATGGCCCCGATGCCGACAGCCGCCCATAGAAGAAAGCCTTTCCAGGAGCTGGCGTATTGCTCCGCCAGCATGATGGCGACTGGAGCGAGCGTCACGTTTACCACAAATAAGGATGGCTTATACGGTGTCAGTGATATTGGGTATTCCACAAACCCATAGAAAGCATATAGCACGATGTCAAATATCAAAAACACCACTGCGGCCAATGACCCGATCAGCAACAGCTGCGTGATCTTGTACTTCTTCAGGAGGATGAGCCACACGGTGTAAACAATCAGGATCACGAAGAGTGTCAGGAACCACCCAAAGGAAAACAGCTCTTCCGAAACCCACTTTTGATAGGAAGCGTCCGCCAGCTCTCTGGCTTTCTCATATGGCATGCCTGCTCACCTGCTTTTTCCTTATCTTGTCGCAGCGGCTGTCGCTTATTCCATCAAGAGGAATTTGTGCCGGTGGAGGAATTTGTAATTTTCTCTGGTTGTTGATTAAACTCATAAAGGAATCGTAGTATAATCCAATATGTATAAATTAACTTAAGTTGATATCTTTGGTTTTGGGGGTGGAAAGTATGAGTTTGCGGGCATTTGTTTTTAGTAAGGCGCTTCGATTTGCCATTCCTCGGACCATGGACATCGGCGAGAAAAGAGCGAAGACCGATGCGCTTGCAGCCAGATATCAAGTGACCAAAGCCGTGTCATTTGAGTCAGCAGTAATTGGAGGTGTCCACGCAGAATGGGCAAGAAAGCCCGGTGCGGACAACAGCACCGTTCTCATTTATTTGCATGGCGGAGCGTATTGCTATAACTCGATCAACAGCTATAGGGCTTTCTCGGGTGGGATCGCGCTGGCGAGCGGGATCCCTGTTTTGACGATTGAGTACCGCTTGGCGCCGGAGCACCCCTATCCCGCGGCGCTGGAGGATGTGCTCGCTGTCTACCGTGAACTTCTCTCGCAGGGATATGGGTGATTCGGCGGGCGGCGGGTTATGCCTCGCGGCTGCAATGTTTCTGCGGGATCACCACGAACCGCTTCCTGCGGGTCTTGCTTTGATTTGCCCATGGACCGATCTCACGATGTCTTCTGAAAGCCATGTGCGGCTGGCAAAGAAGGATCCTGTATTGGATATCGGGTTTGAAAGGCTGTGCGCGCAAGCATATGCAGGCGGTAATGACTTGAAGGACCCATACATATCTCCCAGTTTTGGCAGCTTCAGTGGCTTACCACCGATGATGATTCATTGCGGCACACTGGAAATTGGCGCTGATGATTATGTGAAACTGAAGGAAAAGGCGCTGGCCGGCGGGGCCGATATAACACTGAATATGTGGAAGGGCATGTTTCACAATTTCACCGTATTCTGCGAGAACACTCCCGAAGGCATGAAATCATTTCTGGAAATCATGGCATGGGTTCAGGAAAGACTATCCGGAGCAGGTTCCTAAAATTTCAGGCAATCCTGGCAAAACGAAAACCCCAGGAACCGCATGATTCCCGGGGTTTTGCTGGCGTGCCCGGAGGGGCTCGAACCCACGACCTCTTGATTCGAAGTCAAGCGCTCTATCCGGCTGAGCTACGGGCACAAATCTCTTACCTATTATAGCACCGGGGGCCGGTGCTGCAAACTAGCATCTCACATGCCTGCGCTTGAACCCCAGCCGACCCTTGGCCACCGCCTTTTCGATCTCCTCGGCTGCCACTGGGACGCTCAGTTTCTTTGTGCCCTGCCACACCTCCACAGCCCCGATGGCCTTAGCCACTGCCAGAGCCTTCTCATGCAGCGGCAAATAGGAGACTCCCACGGTGGCCACGAAATTGTTCATCGCGTATTTGGCGCGATCGGGGCAGCTGTGGATCGTTTTCTCCACTGTGTCCAGCATGGCGCTCAGCTTTTCGCAGTCAAACTCTACATCTTTGCGGCTGCCGATGAGCCAGCAATAGCAGCTGTAGCCGGCGGACACATAGAGCTCCTTGCCCGTGGCAATCCATCGGTCGGCCACTTCCTGGGCGATTGCCGTTTCTGACAGCGTGACCGCCACGATGTAGTCGGAGATCATAAAGAAATAGGCGCTTTCCATCCACCGGTCAAAGTCCGCTCCGGTCATCGCCTTGGGGTCTGCGATCACACCGGCCAGATACATGGCGTCGTAGTTGCCGGTCGCATAGAGTTCCTCCGCCAAAGGCTGGTTGAGGCCGGTTTTCTTGAGGATCGGCTTCATTGCGCCGGTGGCCACGCCAAACAGCGGCTCATGGGCACCCTGTGACAGGTAAACCTTTTTCAGCCGCTCAGTGCCCAATGATTCCAGCTCCAGCAGGATGGTGTGGATGTCCATGGTGCTCACCCTTCATGTTCTTGCGCTATTGAATTATATCACAGCAAATGAACAGGGAAACATGGCTCTTTTGTCACACCGTTTCTCCAATGCCGCATACGGTATAGCGGTGTGTTTTGACTTGCTACACCTCGTGTGGTAAAGTAAATATTTGGAAATACTACCCCCGGAGGAGACCATGGAAAAACTTGAAGCCATCGGCATTGGCAGCCCGGTTGCCGACATCCTGATCAACATGGACCGCCTGCCCGGCCAGGACCAGGCCGCGAAGCTCTTAGAGATGAGCTACCAGTTTGGCGGCAAGGTGCCCACGGCGATGACGGCGCTGGGTCGGCTGGGTGTGCGCTGCGGCATGATCGGCGCGGTGGGGGCAGACCATGAGGGCCGGGCTTGCATCACAGATTTCGAGCGCAACAATGTGGACGCCAGCCGCATGATCGTAGATCCGGCCATCCCCACGAGGATGTCGGTGGTGCTTTCCAACCGGGAAGCCGGCGGCAGGAATTTCTTGCGCCGTGAGGAAATCGTGCGGGCTGTCAAGCCCGACGAGCTGGATAAAGAATACATCACCCAGGCCCGCGTGCTGCACCTGAGCAGCACCGGAGAGGCCGAATGCACTGCTGCCCGGTGGATGCGGGAAGCCGGCGGCCAGGTGTCCTTCGATGCTGACGGCTACAAGCCCGAATATGAGGAAATGGCGCCGATGATCGACGCGTTCATCACCAGCGAGTCTTATTATGTGACACGCTATAAGATGCGTGGCATCGGCCTGGAGGATTGCTGCCGCGATATCGCCGGCAGAGGCCCCCGGTTTGTGGCCGTCACGCTGGGTGCGCGGGGCTGCGCCTGCCTGTTTGACGGTGTGTATGAGACGATCCCGGCGTTCAAGGTGGACGTGGTGGACGCCACCGGAGCGGGCGACACCTTTCATGGCGCGTTCATCTACGGCATGCTCAAGGGGTGGGACACCGCCAGAAGCGCAAGGTTCTCCAGCGCTGTGTCTGCCATCAAGTGCACGGCCATCGGCGGCCGGGCGGCCCAGCCCACGCTGGAGATGGTGGAGCGCTTCCTCGAGACCGGCAAGCTCACCGATGCCGACCGTGCTGCAATTGAGGAGCGCAAAAAGCTTTATCAAATCGCGCATGGATTACAGGATAAATAGCTCTTTCCCAAGGAGACCGACCCCATGCCCAAGACCATCGTTCTGACCGGCGGCGGCACCGCCGGCCACATCACACCCAATCTGTCGTTGATCCCGCTGCTGCTCGAGCGCGGCTGGGATGTGCACTACATTGGTAGCTACTCCGGCATGGAGCGTGACCTTGCGGGCAAGTTGCCAGGTGTGACCTATCACGGCATCTCATCCGGCAAGCTGCGCCGCTATCTGGATCTGAAAAACCTCTCCGATCCCTTCCGCGTGATGGCCGGGGCCGCGCAGGCATTGCGGCTGCTGCAAACGCTCAAGCCCGTCGTGGTGTTTTCCAAGGGCGGGTTTGTGTCGGTGCCGGTGGCGTGGGCCGCCCGGCTCACCGGCACGCCGTTGGTGCTGCATGAGTCGGATCTCACGCCGGGGCTGGCCAACCGCATGGCGCTGGGCAGCGCCACCCGTATCTGCACCACCTTCCCCGAGACGGCGCGGCACTTGGGTGGCAAGGCCCGCCACACCGGCACGCCGATCCGCCGGGAGCTGCTGGAGGGCAATGCGGCCCGTGGCCTTTCGCGCTGCGGCTTTTCAGCCACTGGATTGCCTGTGCTTCTGATGATGGGCGGCAGCCTGGGTGCTAACAGCATCAACATCGCGCTGCGGCAGGCGCTGCCAAAACTGCTGAAGTCCTTCCGGGTGATCCACATCTGTGGCAAGGGCAATCTGGATGAGTCTTTGAGCAGCATGGCTGGTTATGCCCAGTTTGAGTATGTGTCCGAGGGCCTCAATGACCTGCTGGCTGCTGCGGAGCTGATCGTCTCCCGCGCAGGGGCCAACTCGATCTTTGAGTTTCTGGCTTTAAAAAAGCCGATGCTCTTGATCCCGCTGCCCCTGTCGGCCAGCCGGGGCGACCAGATTGATAACGCCAGGAGCTTCGCCCGGCAGGGCTTCGCGCAGGTGCTTGACCAGGACGGCATGACGGTGGAGAGCCTCTATGACGCGATTATGGACACCTGGGCCAAGCGCACTCAGCTGAAGGCTGCGATGGACGCACAAGCGCAGGGCGACGGAACATTGGCCGTGCTGGAGGAGATCGAGCGGGCGGCGAAGAAGAATTAATGTGCTTTATTGGGGATAAGTGGGGATGGGGGAACCATGGACGAACTGATATTGGTCACGCCCGCACCGGAGCATGAGGCCGCTGCCTTTGAATACCTGGCGGAGTTTCGGGAGCACCATTCACCGATTCACGGAGTCGGCTACCTGGATCAATATGAGGATTATGGTCAATGGCTGGCATCGCTGGAGGCAATGCGAGATGCAAACCGCGCGCCTGAAGGCTTCGTGACAGCAGACACCTTCTTCTTAGAGCGCCGCACCGATGGCAGACTGCTGGGCATAATCAACATCCGCTACCGTTTGAATGACTATTTGCTTCGGGAGGGCGGCCACATCGGGTATTCCGTCCGGCCCACCGAGCGCCGCAAGGGGTATGCCACCGCGATGCTCAAAATGGCGCTGGATCGCTGCCGGGCGCTGGGCCTCAAGCGGGTGTTGATCACCTGCGACAAGCAGAATACAGGTTCCGCGCGGGCGATCCAGAAGAACGGCGGTGTGCTGGAGAATGAGATCACCGGCAGCCATCTGGCCGATGTGCTGCAACGGTATTGGATTGAGTTGGAAGGTTAATCGCAAATGAGCTCTGCTGCCCTCCAATTTGCACTGATTCTGCTGGCGGCGGTCCCGATGGGGCTGCTTGCTCATGCTTTACTGCGCCGCAGGGGGCGCATAGCTCCGTGGCGGTTGTATCTTCTTTTTGCTGGGCTGGTGGGTGGTTTACCCTCAGAACCGGCCCTCACTTGTGCAATCCCGGTCAACGGGATGGGAGTCCTCCTCTTCCTGCACCACATCATTGCCACATTGCGCGTGATATCTCGCAGAAACATCCGGATTTTGCTGCTCCACCATTCCTTCAAACTCCCGGAGGCGCTGCCGGTTTGACCGTTCGCGTTTTGAAAATTGGAAGGAGTGTGTTTCGCATGCAAAAAAACAACCCTGCAAGGGTTTCCAATCTGATCGGCTTTGCCAGCTCGCTCACGCTGGGCTTGATGTTCCTGCTCTATGTGGGCTGCTTTGTAGGCATCATGGGTTCCGGCCCGTTGTTTGTGTGGTCTGGCATCGAACCATATTTGGCCTATATAAAGAGTCATGACCAAACTCTGAAGCTTGCTTCCTATACTGGAATGCTCTTGTTTTGCTTTGCGTTTGCCCTTCTGGCGGAGGTGGTCTGTGCCGCTGCGCCGGAAAGCCGGAGGGTGCCGGCCAGGGCAGGCGCCACCCTGGCCTGGCTCTTCGCACTGGCTTCCGGCGGCAACTACTTCGTGCAGCTCACCGTTGCGCGGTGGGGCGCGGAAGCCGGTGGCGTAGTTTTGGAGCAGATCGTGATGGCCAACCCCCACTCGCTGCTGTCAGCGGTCAATATGCTCGGCTGGACGGTGCTTCTGGGTTCCAGCTGCCTGTTGCTGGCCGTATCCTTGGAGGGATGCGAAAACCGCGCCGCCAGGGTTTCACTGCTGGCCTGCGCGGCAAACAGCCTTGTTGCCGCTCTCGGTTTCCTGCTCGATAACGCTGCGGTGCTTGCGGTCACGATGTATCCGCTGCTCGGCGGCACGATGCTTGTTGTCTCAGCCGTGTTCAGCCTACGGTTCCGCAAGGCGCTGCTTGAGCGCTGACCAGAGCACACAAAAAGAGCCTGCCGGACCGGGTCCGGCAGGCTCTTGCGTTCTCGCCAGTCTTTACTTCATCGCCGCAGTGATGATTGCCATCTGATAAACTTCCTCCGCCACACACCCCCGCGAAAGGTCATTGATCGGCGCGTTCAGGCCCTGCAAGATGGGGCCCAATGCGGTAAACCCACCCAGCCGTTGGGCGATCTTGTAGCCGATGTTGCCGGCGTTGAGATCAGGAAAGAGGAAGGTGTTGGCCTGTCCAGCTACGGCGGAGCCGGGGGCCTTGGTCGCGGCCACCTCCGGGGCAAAGGCCGCGTCAAACTGCAGCTCACCTTCCACCGGAAAATCCAGATCCATCGCCTTCAGTTTCTCTGTGGCATGCCGCACCTTGTCCACACTCTGGCCCTTGCCGGAGCCCAGTGTGCTGTAGGAGAGCAGTGCCACTTTGGCATCGATGCCAAACACCCGGGCAGTCCGCGCCGTCTCCACGGCGATTTCCGCCAGCTCGTCGGCGGTGGGGTCCAGGTTGATCGCGCAATCCGCCATGGCATAGAGCTCGTCGCGGCCTTCAGCGGAATGCCGGTGCAGAATGAAGCTGCTGGACACAATGCTGCTGCCCGGCCTGGTCTTCACCAGCTGCAACGCCGGGCGCACGGTGTCCGCCGTGGAATAGGTGGCGCCCCCCAGCAGGCCGTCGGCCAGGCCCATCACCACCAGCATCGTGGCGAAATAGTTGCTGTGGCGCAGCGCCTCGGCGCAGGCCGCCTCGTCCATCTTGCCCCGGCGCAGCTCCACCATCATCCGTAGCATCTCATCGGCCCGGTCAGAACTGGCCGGATCAATGATCTCAATGCCGTCCACGGAAACGCCTAGCCTGGTGGCCTCCGCCTCAATTTCCAGCCGGCTGCCCACCAGCAGCGGCGCAAGGATGCCTTCCCGGTGCAGCCGGGCGGTGGCCTCAAGGATCCGGGGGTCTTTCCCCTCCGGGAAGGCGATCACGCGGCTGTTGGCTTTCAGAAAGGCGATCATGTTTTCCAACATGGATACAACCTCTTTCGTGTAGCAGTATGTATCTTTACATTCATGATATGCTTGATTTTGATGCCCGTCAACGTAGGGCACTTATGACATATGGGTGAGGATATGGTATTCTATTGTTGTCTACTGTGGTATGGATGCAAAGAATGGGGGATCGGATGGCAACTGAAATCTTCTATTTCTCCGGCACTGGGAATTCCTTTGCCATTGCCAGGGGGCTTGCCCAGGCAACAGGGGTAGCCCTCACGCCTGTCACGAGGGCGCTGGCGGAGCATCGCACCGAGCCTGAAGCCGATGTGATCGGCATTGTGTTTCCAGTGTATTACGGCGGCCTGCCGCCGGTTATCAAGCGGTATGCCGGTAGCTTGATGGGCATCGGGGGGAAATACATCTTCGCTGTGAGCAACTATGGTGGTGCGGCGGGCAGCTCGTTGCGGGAGCTTCGGTCCATCCTCAAAAGCCGTGGCGGGGCGCTTGCCGCCGGCTATGGCGTGCACATGCCCCAAAACGCCTTTCACAAGCCCGGTGAAAAGCGCGGCCGGATCTACACTCAATGCGCCACAAGGGTCAGGGGGATCGTTAAAAACACCGCATGCAGGCGGAAAGGCATGTTCATAGCCAACCCACTGATTGAAGGAGTTTTCTCGCTCATGTTGGCTGTGTTTCACCGGGCGTATCAGAAAAACCTGGAGGAGCGTTCCGGCGCCAAGCCGGGCACACATATCGATCAAATGATCGCCATGCTGGACAAGACTTTCTCCGCAAGCCAAAACTGCACCGGCTGCGGGCTTTGCGCAAAAGTGTGCCCGATGGCCAACATTCGCATGGAGAACCGCACACCTGTTTGGCTCCATCATTGTGAAACCTGCCTGGCCTGTTACAACTGGTGCCCGAACGGGGCCATCACCACCGGCATCGGCCAGGCTGGTTATCATTACCGCCATCCTGATGTGGCGGTATCGGATATGATTAAGCAAGCTGAACCTAAATAGTTGATTAATATTATATCTGATCCTTTATGCCGATAGCTGAAATATGGTATTGATTTTGTTGTAGAATTGTATTATGAATTGAGAATGAAAAAAACTAAGATGTTTTACATAGACCTAGTCGGTCTTTCATCGGACTGTATTGGTGATGTGACAATTGATTCAATAGTCGCACTTAATCAGATACATCCAACTTATTCTGTTGTTCTTATACCATTGACTAAAACGCCTTTATCTCTAGAGTATGTAACATTCATCTCAAATTGTTTAGCCTATGAACATGAAATTCCTGTATCCTTGTATCAAGGCCACACTCCTTTATTTAAGCCGATATTTAGAAGCTACTCCGATCAGAACAATCTACTTAATCATGCTTATGAGGTGATTTTTGATATCAAGTATGGTTACGGAGTAATACTGTTTCGATATCCCGCATTCTTCACTTCTAAGAATATCAATTATAGTGGAAGATATTCTACTGTAAGCAAGGAGATTAGCCTCTATTCATCAGCATTACGCCAGCTTGATCCCTTTTCAGAATATTTGCATTATTATAGGATTATTGAAAGTGCCACAAATAGTAATGGAAAAGCTTGGATATCCAAAAATATAAGTCGGATAACTGAATATAAATTTGGCTTCTTGGGGTATAGAAAAGCAAATGACTTTACAAGCGAAAAGTGCATCAATGTCTTTTCGGTATACAAAAAGAAAGCGATCGCAAGGTTAGCAAAACTGAGTTTAAAAATCCCAGATGGAGAGATCGAAAGGTACTTATATAATGAGAATAGATGCGGAATTGCACATGGTCGGGATCAAGTAAAGCTTTTTGACTATGGAGTTGATTTTAGTGATATAGTTGAAGATGTTTTTATAATGAAGTTATTATCAAGAATTGTGATAGAGGACAAGATGCGTAGCACTGCATTGTAATGGATATCATCACGTGTCGGAATTATTTCTTTTGGGGGAAAGATGCTGACCATCCGCAAGGCCGAACCCCGCGACGCCGAAGCACTGCTGGAGCTTTACCAGCACCACCTCACCGCGCACCCGCCGGAGGAGCCGCAAGATATGGCCCGCTGGCTGGAGATGCTTGCCCGCTTCCATGCTGACTCTCGCTACCACCTGCTGGTGGGCGGGCTGGGCGGCGCGGTGGCGGCCTCGGTCACTCTGGTGATTGTGGAAAACCTCACACACAACATGCGGCCCTATGCCATCGTCGAAAATGTGGTCACCCACCGGGATCACCGGGGCAGGGGCATTGCCTCTGCGCTGATGGACCGGGCTGCGCAGATCGCCAAAGAGAGCGGTTGCTACAAGATCATGCTGATGACCGGCTCCAAGCTGGACAGCACGCTCAGGCTTTATGAGCGCTGCGGCTACAACCGGGCAGACAAAACCGGGTTTGTGCGATGGTTATGATCACATGACGCCTGTTGTTACTGATAATCTGATGTTGACGATGGGTGTGTGATCGCAATCACAGCCCGCCCGACGCTTTGGTGGTAAAGTATGTCACGTTGGTAACAACGGATTGCATCCAATGGTTACAATATGTTGTTACCTTATTAATCGGTTGATACTATATGTTGTATTATGGTTGACAGGATTTCCAAACATCCCCTTGACGGTGGGTTTGCGGCAGTGTATCATTTTCATACGCCGGATTGGCGAAACAGCGGCAATGCCGCAAGGAGGGCGCACATGAGCCACAACATCATCGCGATGACATTGAAAGGCCGCAGTGACAACGCCGTAAAGGTGCAGCATGTGCTCACGGAGAACGGCTGCCAGATCAAAGCCCGCATTGGTCTGCATGACGGCACCGGGGATGCCTGCAGCAACGAGGGCCTGATCATTTTGCAGGTGAGCGGCTCCGATCATGACGTGAAGGATTTACTGGACGGCCTGAACGGCGTGGACGGCGTAAACGCCAAGCACATCACGCTGGAATAACCAATAGTACCCGATGAAACGCGGGGGCCAACCGGCCCGCGCTTTCAAATACATGCGAAGGGAGAATGATTGATGAAGGATTTGAAGGGAACCAAGACCGAGGCCAACCTGCTGGCGGCGTTCGCAGGGGAATCCCAGGCCAGAAACAAGTATACGTTCTACGCTTCCCAGGCCCGTAAGGAGGGCTATGAGCAGATGGCGGCGATCTTTGAGGAGACCGCCGGCAACGAGCGGGAGCACGCCAAGCTGTGGTTCAAGCTGCTGCACGGCGGCATGCCCAACACGGCCACCAACCTGCAGGACTGCATCGCCGGCGAGCACTATGAGTGGACGGAGATGTATAAGGGCTTCGCCGAGACCGCCCGTGAGGAGGGCTTCCCGGAGATCGCCAAGATGATGGAGGGCGTGGCCGCCATCGAGCTCAGCCACGAGGAGCGTTATCAGACCCTTGCGGACAACATCAAGAACAACACCGTGTTCAGCGTGGATTGCGACTGCTGCGAGCCCGTGTGGGTGTGCCGCAACTGCGGCCATCTGCATGTGGGCAAGGAAGCACCCAATGTCTGCCCGGTGTGCGCCCATCCCAGGGCGTATTTCGAGATCAAGGCAGAGAACTACTAATCGGCCTTCGGTCGAGTGGCCCGAGAAGAAACAAAAACCCGCCTGTGCGCTTTGCCGGGCGGGTTTCCGTTTGGTGCCGGGTTATTGAAATTGCCGGACTCGTCTTTGCCACTGGATCAATGATGTTGCCACGAGGTATACCATGTGAACGACAATAAAAGCAGTAGCATAAATGTGCGCCAACTGCCTGTCATGTCCCCTAAAAATGAAATATATAACTAGTGTTAAAATCGCGAGAAGCAGGACAACTCCAGATACAATCAGATCTCGCTTCTTTTTCTTGTTCATTTCGTTGTTTTGCAATGAAAGCAAGCCGGTATCAGCGTACTGTTGAAATACTGCCCAGAGCTCTTGCTTGTTTTCATATTCTTCCAGATTTAACGTGTAGCCGTTGAAGACCAATAAATCCCCCCTTATGTATTGTAGGGAGGTGTAGAGAAGTTTCCACGGCTTCAGCCAGCGGCGTTCCAGCACGATGCCATCACGGTCAAACCGGATATTCTTGAAAAGCAACGGCGGCAGCAGATTCCATAAGTTAACCAGCGCAGCCCAAAGCATTGAAAATGGAAATAACGGTGAATCTTCTGAGCCTAGTTCCATGCACACGATAACCAACATAACCACCATCATGAAAAGCCAAAAGATTATGATCAGGAAGTTTTCCGATTTTACCTTCAAAGGCAAGACAATTGGTTCCATTTTTTCACCCTCTTATGTCATTTTGAAGGTTACACCAGCAGTTTGATCAAGTAGATAAGACCCATGCAGTCGATCAGTGCAAGAAACCAGTCCAACTCCCGAAGACCGATCTCCGGCGGATTGTCGAATGCCCCATTGAGCTTCAGGATTCCCCATACCAGTATGATGCCGGCGATCACCAGCACCACGAGGATGACAATGCCGTTGTACCACCGGCTGGCCTCTAGCCGCCGGAACCAACTCTGGTCTTCCGGCATTTCTTGCTGCGAGTCTGCTGGCAGCAGATTCACCAGATCACCAGTGTTGCGCACATGAGACATTACAAAGGTGCGATACCCAAGCCTCAACCGGTCATCCATCCATGCTACCTGTGATGCATCGGCGCGGATTTTTCTGCCCAACGGCCTGACAAGCTCAAAGCCTGTTTCATTGATCAGGATTGACTTGATGTGTCCGTCGGCAAGAAAGATCAGTATCTCAAGCACCCACAGCATGGCGAGCAGCCCATATGTCAGGAATACTGCCGGTGACGCGGCCTGCCAGTAATCCTGGTCCATGCGGTCAAAGCTCCCGTCAATGACCAACAGTATCACCATCATTGCCGGTGTGTGGGCCAGTTGCAGCCAGTGGCCGATGGAATACCGGGGCTTGAAGACTGCTGCTTCGGACTTGTCTTCCATACACACCTCCCTTTCAAACTTAAGGCTTGTTGGCAGAGCACGGATTGCTCATATATTGCGCTCCTGTTTGCCTTCAAACCAAAGGCACCCAAGGCACCAAGCCGAAAGAAGCAGTAAAGCCACTGTATCTATATACGCCGCAGCTGAATGCCTTTGATATTCCCAAGCAAAAGGGATGCCGCGATATAGATCAACAGCGGCAGCCAGTAAAGCCAGCGGAACAAGCGCCCACGCCAGCCATCGTCTTCCTCCTGTGGCTCCTCTGGCGCTTCGCCGCCCGAAGGAAGCAGGCCAGCGGCAATCCGCTTTTCAAATGCTCGGAGCAGCTATTTGCCGTTGCGGTATTGTGTGGTGTCAATGGTATAGCCCTTCAAATGGATCACACTGCCTGAGATGGTAAGGAAGTCTTCAGGCTCCAGCTCGATTGGTTTGGCCAGGTAGTGTTCAATGACAATCCGCTCATCAATGGTCACACGTTTCACCATGAGTCTGAACAGAAACGCGGTTAATGCAGCTATAAATGCCAGCATGATCAGGTTATGAAGCAGAGAGGAAGGGTCTTCCAGATACCTGCGGTTGGCAAGGATGGTTCGGTAGAAAAACCAAGAGCATAACCAGCAAACCAGTAACCAGAATCGGTAGGAATGCTTTGGCTTGAACTCCAGCGGCTCCATAGTGGCTCCCGTATGATGGAATAAATGCATTATAGAGCTAAATTGGGCGGATGGGAAGCTGTAAGGCAGCCTTAACCCCCGGCCCCCCGATACTTGCTAAACTTGGTGGAGAACATCGCGTAATATGGACCGGGGGATTGGGGGCGCAAGCCCCCACACTAATATACCCCTCCCCCAGTAATGGGGGAGGGGTAAGGGGAGAGGGTGTCTGAAGATGGGAGAGGGGGCCGGGGGGTGAGTGCATGGTTGTGGGGAAAGGGTGAGGACTCATCATGTTAATTCTTGTCAATCCATCCCTTTTCTGTTAGTTGGCCCAAATTCCATGGTATATAATAAAGGAAGGCAAACACTTTGAAACGGAGGGTCCTGCATGGCCCATAAAGACAAAACAAGGGTCGCCGCGGTGATCGACATCGGCTCCAGCTTGCTTTCGATGGAAGTGGCGGAGTCCGGCCATGGCGAGCCGGTGGAGCTGGACTATCTGGAATACCCGGTGAACCTGGGCTATGAAACCTTCACCCACGGCAAGGTGAGCTTCAAGACCACCGAGGAGGTGGCAAAGGCGCTGGAGGGTTTCAAGGCCTCCGCCCGGCAATACGGCGTGGAAGACGGCGCCATCCGCGTGATGGCAACCACTGCGCTGCGTGAGGCGGCCAACGCCTCCTATGTGCTGGATCAATTGAAGAACCGCACCGGCCTTGTTGTGGAGGTGCTGGAAGACGGGCAGGAGATGGCGCTCATCTTCAAGGAGGTGCTGCGCCGCATGCAAGCCCGGGGCCAGGATCTCGCCAAGCCCTTCATGATGGCCCACATCGGCACCGGCAGCGTAGGCATCGCCGCCGTGCGTGATGGCGCGGTGATCTTCGCCCGCAACATCCGCGTGGGGTCGCTAAAGCTGTCGCAGATGCTGGGCGAAACCGGCGAACGCACGCCCCGGTTCTACGCGATCATCGAGGAGTATCTTGCGGCGCTCACCAGGCTGCTGCGCGACCAGATGCAGGCCTTTGAGCCGGGGCGGTTTGTCGTGTGCGGCAAGGAGATTGAGCTCATTGCCCGGCTCACCGGCGCCACCGAGCGTGACGGCGTGCAGGCCATCACCCGGCGGGATTTGGCGGCGCTCTACGACAGCGTGAAGGGCTCCACGCCAGTGCAAGCCGCTCAGAAATATGGCCTTCGGGAGGAGCAGGGCGAGGTGCTGCTGCCCTCGCTTGCGATTTATATGACACTCTCCGAGTTCACCGGCTCTGACGAAGTGCTCTCGCCGGGCGTGGTGCTGGCAGACTCCATGCTTTATGAGCTGTTGGATCCGGAGGATGCCAACGACTGGAACAAGCGCTTTGAGGAGGGCATTGCCGCCTCCTCGTGGGAGACAGCCCGCCACTATGGCGCCGATGAGAGCCACGCCGCGGTGGTGGAGCGCCATTGCCTGCTGATCTTTGACAGCCTGAAGAAGATCCATGGCTTCTCCCGGCGGGAGCGGCGGCTGCTGCAGGCGGCGGCAATCCTGCATGACATCGGCAAGTTTGTGAACTCCAAATATCACGACATCTACACCTGCCACCTGCTGCTGGACAGTGACATCATCGGCCTGACTACAGCCGAGATGCGCCTGGTCGCCAACATCGCCCGCTACCACAGCGGCGCGGTGCCCAGCCCGAGCCACGCCGAGTGGGCGGAGCTTTCGCCCGGTGACCAGCTGCGGGCGGCGAAACTGGCCGCGATCCTGCGGCTGGCTGACTCGCTGGACCGCAGCCATTTGCAGAAGTTTGACGCCATCGATATCAAGCTCAAGGAAAGCGAGCTCATCATCACCGGCCATACAAACCGCGACGTTACTCTGGAGGAATGGACCTTCGGTTACAAGAGCGAGTATTTCACCGAGGTGTTCGGCCTGAAATGCACGCTCAGAAACAAGGGGAGAGAATAAGTGCCCGATAAACTGACCAAACAAGGCAGATACATCAACCGCGAATCCAGCTGGGTGGACTTCAACGACCGCGTGCTGGGCGAGGCCATGGGCGACCATCCCTTGATGGAGCGCCTTAAATTCCTTGCTATCACCGGCTCCAACCTGGACGAGTTCTTCATGGTGCGCGTGGCAGGCTTGAAAGAGCAGGTGGACGCCGGCTGGACCGGCACCGACGCCTCTGGCCTCACCGCCCGCGAGCAGGTGGCGCTGGTTGCCGAAAAGGCCCACCACCATGTTGCAAAGCAATACGCCTGCTGGAAGGAGCTCAATGGGGAACTCAAGCGCGAGGGCATCCTCTTCCCGAAGATCGAGGAGCTCACGGGCGAGCAGCGCGCCTTTGTGGACACCTGGTTTGATGACACGGTGTTCCCGGTGTTGACGCCGCTGGCCATCGACGCAGGCCGGCCTTTCCCGGTCGTGGCCAACCGCAGCCTCAACATCTGCGTGCGCCTGAGGCGCCTGCAGGTGGAAGATGGCATGCTTTTCGCCGTGGTGCAGGTGCCCAGCATTTTGGGCCGGTTCCTGGAGGTGCCGCGGCTCGGCGACCACCGCTGCTTTGTGCTTCTGGAAACGCTGATGATCCACCGCATGGCCCAGCTCTTCCCCGGTTATGAGGTGCTGGCGCTATGCCCCTTTCGAATCACCAGAAACTCCGACCTGGCCATTGACGAGGGTGTGGAAGACCTGTTGAGCGAGATCTCCAAGAGCATCAAGAACCGCAAGTGGGGCGACCCGGTGCGGCTGGAATTGCAAAAGGGCCTGGGTGGCAAAAAGCCGGTGGATCCGGAGATCAAGGACTTCCTCATCAAGATCCTGGAGGTGGAAAAGCCCGACGTGTTCCACGTGGACGGGCCGCTGGATCTATCCGCCTTCATGAAATTCACCCGCTTGCCGGGCTTTGACCACCTTCGTGACAAGCCGTGGACGCCCCAGCCTCCGGCGGACTTTCTGGGCGAGCAGGATATTTTCACCGCCATCGCCGCCCGCGACCGCCTGGTGCACCTGCCCTATGAAAGCTTTGCCTCTGTGGAGCATTTCCTCCGCCGCGCCGCAGAAGACCCCGATGTGCTGGCCATCAAGCAAACCCTTTACCGCGTGAGCGGTAATTCGCCGGTCGTGGATGCCTTGATCACCGCCGCCGAAAACGGCAAACAGGTCACCGTGATGGTGGAGCTCAAGGCCCGCTTTGATGAGGAAAACAACATTGGTTGGGCCAGGAAGCTGGAGCGGGCCGGCTGCCATGTGATCTATGGCCTGCAGGGCCTCAAGGTGCATTGCAAGGTGCTGCTGGTGGTGCGCCGCGAGGAAGGCCGCATCCGCCGCTATGTGCACATGAGCACCGGCAACTACAATGACAGCACCGCCCGGCTCTACACCGACATAGGGCTTTTCACCTGCCGCGAAAGCTTCGGCGCCGACGCCTCTGCACTCTTCAATTACCTCACCGGCTACTCCCTGCCGGACTCCTGGCGCAAGCTCAAAGTTGCCCCCCGGGGCCTGCGGGACTTCTTGTACGCGATGATTGCCCGCGAAATCGAAAACGCCAGCATTGGCCGCCCGGCCCGCATTGCGGCCAAAGTGAACTCCCTCATCGATGAGGGGATCATCAAGCGCCTTTATGATGCTTCGCAGGCCGGTGTGACGATCGACCTCGTTGTGCGCGGCATGTGCAGCATCAGGGCCGGTGTGCCGGGGCTTTCGGAGCGGATCTCCGTGCGCAGCATTGTGGGGCGCTACCTGGAGCACCACCGCATCTTCTATTTTGAGAATGGCGGCTTGCCGGAGGTGTATCTTTCCTCTGCCGACTGGATGCCCCGCAACCTGGACCGCCGGGTAGAGACTGCTTTCCCCGTGGAGCAGGAGGACCTCAAAAAGCGCCTTGTTGAGCTTTTGGAAATCTGCCTGAAGGACAACGTGAAGGCCCGAGTGATGCTGCCGGACGGCTCCTATGAGCCAGCAGCACTTGCCGACGGCGAGGAGTCGCTCAACGCCCAGGAGTGGTTTGCCCGGCAGGCACTCAGTGCAACTGTAAGGCTTGAGCAGACGGGGGATTTCTCCAATTGGAGCTAACAACCGGAATGTTGGAGGAACGCCCCATCTTTGTTTTTCTCCCATAATCAGATACAATAATACAGGAATCCCCCTTGCGCAAAAGCCGGGAGGGCCCATGGACTACCTTTTCCAAAAACCTGAATATCCGGCCGAACGCCTGCCGGCTCCGGCAGGGGTGGAGGCGGCCTTTTGCCAGTGCGAAGGCGACCGCGATGAGCAGCAGGACGCCTGCGGCCTGTTTCTGGCCAGTGGCGGCATGCTGGCTGTGGTGGCTGACGGCATGGGCGCGCTTGCCCGGGGCGGGTCGGCGGCTTCGGTTGCCGTGGAAGCCACCGGCGGGGAAGCGGGGCACCTGCTTGCTGCAGGCGCATCCTATGAGGCGGTCAAGGAGTCGCTGGCTCGGGTGAACAGCCAGGTTTACCGCATGGTGGACAACATGGGTGTAATGGGTATGTCCGGCACCACGCTGTGCGCCGCTGCCGTGCTGGGCAATGCCGTGCGGCTCTTCTGGAGCGGAGACAGCCGGGCCTACCTGTGGCGGCATGGGGCGCTCACCCGCCTCACCGAGGACCATGTTTATGCCCGCTATCTTGCGGAGATGGTCGCCGAGGGTGTGATCACAGAAGCCGAGGCCCGCATCAACCCGCAGCGCACGCACCTGACCGGTTATCTGGGCATGCGCGCGCTGGAGGATTACAGCGTGATGGCTGCCACTGTCACGCTTCAGCGGGGCGACGGCCTGCTGCTTTGCACCGACGGGCTGTATAAATGCCTGGATGAAGAGGAAATGGGTCATTGCATGGCTCGAGGAGCCCACAGCGCAGCCGGGTCTCTGATCGGCCTGGTTGCCAAAAAGCGCCTGCGGTATCAGGATAACGCTACGGCGCTGGTGTTGAAATGGACGAAATGAAAGAAGGGTTAAGACGATGAAGAAACCAGCGAGCACATGGATCAAGGTTGCGGCGGTGCTGATTGCGCTGCTGTTTGTCTTGGGGTCGGTGCTGCCTTATCTGGTGCAGTAGCGGGGATAGCTGCACAGGTGCTTGAAGCTGTGTGAGAAGTGCATAGTGATCGCTTATCAGGAGGGGGACACATGGAGCCTTGGAAATCAGCGGCGAATCGGTTCCTTGCAGAGTGCCCTTTTCGATCGGAGATTGAAGTGGTATATTTGACTGGCAGTTATGCGCATGGAATGGCTGACCAGTATTCGGATATTGACCTATACATCATTCTGAACGATGCGGTGGACTGGAGAGAACGCGGCAACAGAAACGTTGACGGCTTCATCATAGAGTACTTTGCAAACCCGTTTCGGCAAGTAAAGCAGTACATTGAAACTCAGCACATCGATGGAAACCAAATCACCATCAATATGATCCTCGATAGCATTGTTATCCTGGATGCCAACGCTTCTGCCGACACGCTGCGGGAATACTGCCTCCAGAAGCTGGCGGAACCGTTTCCCGAGCTTGACGAAGCATCTAAAGGGGTGAAACTGTATGCCATTTGGGATCGGTTCAACGAGCTTGAGCGGTCGTATCATAACAACTCCCCCGATTTCAATGTGCAGTATGATCAATTCGGTATCGATGTGATCTACACATATGCCCGCTTTCTGAAAGCCCCCTTACCGCCGTATTATCATCTGTACCGGTGGCTGACGGACGGGCAATATCATCAGAGCTTTTCATTGCCCTTGTTTTCTGACGCACACTTTCTGCAACTGATGATCCGGTTCTTCACATTGATAGGCTTGGCAGAAAGGTTTTGCCTGGCGGAAGAAATGAAGACCTATGTGATGGAAAAGATGCAGGGGTTTGACATCAATCAATATGTGTTCCGCTCACCATGTGTTTGAGCTTTTTTATCGTAAAACTATATCAGTGATTTTGTAAGGAGAGAATAACAATGTATTTACTTGGGCGCACTCAGATGATTCCTACGAATACTTATGAGGATGCAATCAAGCGCATCATGGCAAAGGGGTTTGATGGGGTTGAAATTGGGATTTATTCCCGTGATTTTTCAGTGCGAGAAGAATTCTTTGCTGAAGATTTTGCTGCTAGAATGAAAGATGTTTTTGCTGGTTTTCGTGTAAAAGCCTGTTCTGTAGGAGCCCATATGGACTATACGGAAAGCGAAGTCAAATTTAATGCGGTAAAGAATGCTATTGCAGTTGCGAAAGAACTTGGTTCTCAGATTGTGATCATCAACGGTGCTTTGAGAAATGGTAATGAGCCTATAAAACAGCAATGGAACCGTCAAGTCCAGGCAACAAAGAGGCTATGTGATTATGCAGAAGAACATGGTGTTTTTCTTGCGATGGAGTTTGAACCAGGTTTTGTTGTTGATAATACAGAAACAATGCTGAATCTATTTTCTGAGATAAGCTCTCCGATGTTGCGTGTCAATGCAGATATTGGGCACATTTTTCTCCAGGATCCCGACCCTATGGCATCAATTGAAAAATGCGGAAAACTAATTGTGCATGCTCATCTGGAGAATATGAAGCATGGGATCCATAATCACCTTGTTCCTTTCGAGGGAGATATGAATTTACCGGAATATATCACAAAACTTCGCTCTGTAGGGTTTGATGGGCCTGCTTCCTTTGATGCATATCAGTATGATTATGAGTCAGTTGCGGAGGAAACTGTGAGATACTTTAGAAGTATACTATAAATAGAAAATGAGGTGGATTGAAGGGTTTAGTCTGCATACGAATCGAATTTGCTCCCCCCAGTAGGGGCCGGCTGGTCGCATCCTACGGATGCTGCTCGCCTATGCAACCTAGGGCTCCGTCCCGGCCCGAGCTACAGGTTTGATAATCCTTAGAGGCTTGCTAGAATCGTAAACTCCCCCGGCAAATTGCTGTTTGTCCAGGCTGGATGCTCATCAAAGCGCTTGACCGTAAAGCCGTTGTCAATCACGGAATTGATGATTTCACTGAGAGTGTATTTCCTCAAGCTGCACAGGGGGAACTTGCTTCGCTCCTCTTCCGGATAAAATCGAGCGTGTGCCATTTCGCCCTCGGTGATCTCCGTGGAAAAATAGCTGGTGGATGGGGGCTGCCCGAATTCCAGTATATCCATGATCTTCTGAAATGGGTGAAAATCGCTGCAAATCATTTTACCGCCATCACGAAGAATGCGATTCATGACGTTGAAGAATCGGTCGATATCGTGGAAATAGTGCAGGATGCCGCCCTCCATAAACACAATATCAAAGCAGTTGCCGTATTTGGTCATATCAATGCCCAATACATCGCCTACAACATATTCGATTTCCACATTTGCTGCTGCCGCCGTCTCACATGCATATCGTTTGTTGGATTCAGAAAAGTCAAACACGGTAACCTGGGCACCGAGCAACGCAAGGGGGATGGCTTTCTTCCCGCAGGAACCGCAGATGTTTGCAATTTCCAAGCCATCAAACGAATCAAAATACTGCGCATACTTCCTCAGCATCACTCGAGGATTCTCCATCATCTCTCTTGCAAGCTCTGATGGCGATCCGGATTGTTTTACCCAGAAGTGATATGCATCGTGTTCCCACGCGGCTCGGTTCTGTGCAATGTATTCTTCCGTCGCTTCCATCCCCTCATGTTGAGAACTCATAAGGTTGGTGAATCCTATCCCTGTTCCTCAAAATACCGCTGGATCGCCTTGGCCATCGCCTGCGCCAGCTTGTCCTGATAGGCGCTGGTCACCAGCTTTTTATCCTCCGCCACGTTGGTCATATAGCCCATCTCAATCAGGCATGTGGGCATCTTTGCCCAGTTCAGGCTCGATAGGTCAGACCGCGCATAGTACCCCTTGTCTATGGCTCCGGTGCCCTTGAGGCTCTCCGCTTGGATGAGTGCGGCGAACTTCTGGCTTCTCGTGAGCACATCGCCTGCCTGGTAGCCCCGCTTGGCCGGCATGATCGTGTGGATGCCCGCGATGCTGTGGTTGTTGTTGCCGTCGCAGTGCAGTGACAGGTAAACATGCACCCCGGCGGTGTTCATGGCGCGGGCCCGCTCGCCGTTGCTGATGTTGACTTCATGGGTGGTGCGGGCCATCAGCACCCGTGCGCCCATTGCTTCCAGCTTGTCGCGCAGCTTCAGGCCCACTTGCAGCGTCACTACATATTCGGGCACGCGGCTTGACACGCCCTGCGTGCCGGATGTCACCTTGGCTTTCAGCGCGCTGCCGGTTTCCGGAGACTCCCGCTCCGTGTCATAGTTGCCCTTCTTCTGGTGGCCGGGGTTGATGCCGATATAGCGGCCTTCCAGCGGCAGCTTGTCCCGGGTGATTTTACTTTCGCCCCAGTCCTGCCAGGCGAGCATCAGGCTTTTGCGGGTGGAAAGATCAAAGGCACCTGTCAGTTTCCGGCCTGCCCAACGTTGAAAGAGCTTGAGCTCATACGCGTCTTCCTCCGTCCACTTCCCGTCCGGCTTGAAATACTTGAAGCCCCAGGCAGACAGCAGCCGTTCAACTACTGCTGCGTTTGACCCGGCCAGATCGGCCCGCATGAAGTCGCAAGGCTGCGCGGGTGAGGCGGGTGTTGCCGTGGGAGCCTGTGTTTGTATCACCCTGACAGGCCCCGTCGGCGGGTACATGACCGGAGCGGCAAGCACTGCTGCCGACAGTAGCATCGCGGCGCTGGCAAGGGCAATGAGTACAAGCAGTTTTTTGAAACGGTTCATCAAGACCTCCCGGCACATCTACATGTCCATCGGGCAATTGCACCATGACATTATGCGCCCGCTAGCCCCGTTTTGTTAAATTTTGAGAAAAAGGGCATTGCCGCGGCAGCTGTGAGCACGCCGGTCACCACACCTGCCGCTAGCAGCGCAGGCAAATATGCGATCACCGCCATGTCGCCCAGCATTGCCGCCGCCACCAGCACCTGGCCCAGGTTGTGCGCCGCCGCACCCGCCACACTGATACCGAAGAGCGAAAACGCCCTGCCGTGACCCCGTTTCAGCACCGCCATGACCACCAGCGCCAGCATCGAGCCGGTGAGTGAAAACAAAAACCCTGTGGGCCCGCCGCCCAGCAGCGCGCCCAGCAGGCACCGGGCCAGCACGATGGCGGCGGAGAGCTTGAAATCCAGAAAGAACAGCGCAAACATCGTGACCACATTGGCCAGCCCCAGCTTCACGCCAGGCAGCGGGACCACCGCCTGCAGTGGCAGAAACCGCTCCAGCACCGAAAGGGCAGCCGCCACTGCCGTGAGCATGCCGGCCAGGGCCAGTTTTTTTACATTCAACCTTTGTCTGCTCATCGGATCACCACGTCCTCTTCGGGCGCAGCGCTGCCCATAATCTTGATCAACGCCCGGTTGGGCACGCAGGCCGTGGTCTGCCCCACAGCAGAGATCCACCCGGTGTGCACACACACCCTGTCCGGGCAGTCGGCCTCCTCAAAGCGGATGCGGCCCCGCTCGGCCTCAATGGTATTGTGATAGGCTCCGTCCAGCGCGAATTCCACCGGGCCGGTCAGCTCATTCAGACGCACAATGCGGGTGAGCTTGCCGTTTTGCCACACCTCGGCCACGGCGTCACCGCCGGCCGCGCGGCTTTGTGCGCCCAGCCAGAACGCCCCGCCGGCAAGCAGTGCCACCAGGGCCAGGATGATAAAGTCTCCATATCTTAATTTCAGTTGCGCAATCAGCTTCATCACAGTCATTGTAGCACAAGCCGAAGCCCCGGGAAACATCAAGACTTTGGAACCATCTGGAACCTTTGGCCGTCCTAATGGCATATTGACAAATCCATATGTTGGCAGCACAATGGGCATGGAGTAAGGACCCTATTTCGAAAGGAGACTGCTCAAAATGAAACAGAAGCTTTGGATCATTGCATTGGCCGCGATGATGGTAGTTGCCCTGATGGCTGGATGCACGGCCACAGCCCCGGGCGGCGTGGACAACAATCGGGCGTATTCCTCAGGAGCGCAGGCACCATCACGCGATGGAAACGAAGCAATGCCTCAGGCAACCGGCGCACCGGTAGCTGAAGAGGGCAAGTCCGTAGACAATGGCGGCTCCACAGTGATCGACCCCGGTAACGCGGCTCAGTCTGGCAAGAAAATCATTTACAACGCCGACATCGTGATGGAGGCGGAAGACGCCCAGGCCACCGCCGACAAGATTTCTGACAAAGTCGTTGAGCTGGGCGGTTACCTCGCCGACAGCCAGATCTATGTGGACAAGCGCGACGCCCAGAGCTATATCACCGTGCGGATCGCGCCGGAGAAGCTCAAGGAGTTCACCACCTACATCGGCACGTTGGGCAAGGGCATCAGCAAAAACGTGTCCTCGCAGGATGTCACCGCCCAATACACCGACATGGAGTCAGCCCTCCGCAATGCCCAGGCGCAGGAAACCCAGCTCCTGAAAATCATGGAGCAGGCGGTGAAGGTGGAAGATATTCTGGCTGTGCGCCGCGAGCTCAATGCTGTGCAGCAGGAGATTGAGCAATACAAGGGCCAGCTCAGGCTTTATGACAACCAGGTGGGGTTTGCGACCGTCCGGGTCTATATCCAGCAGCCCTCAAAACCGCCTGTGGTTGTGGAGCCTGAGCCGGACAAGGGTGTGGAGTTCTGGGGGTTTGCGGCGGTGTGGCAAAAGATCACCCGGGGGCTTTCGGACAGCTTCAATTGGACGCTCAATGCCTTCTCCGGACTGATGATCGCCTTGTCCTACGCGGCGGTGCCGCTGCTGCTGATTGCCATTGTGGTGCTCGCGATCATCTTCATCATTCGGGCGGCCAGCAAGAAGGGGAAGAAGCAGGCGAAGTAAGAAGAATGTTTATGTGGGAGCCCCGGCTGTTGCCGGGGCTCTATACATATTGCCGATGATATCATGGATATTGGCTCATAGTTTATCATGCCGCGCTTGTCGGCGAACAGGAGAAGAGTGATGCGGCATTATCTTTCCAACAGCTATTCACTGTTACAGGCATCCGATGATTGTGCCGACTGCATGGTCTGCCCGCAAAAGCTGTATCTGGATATCACGCAGGACTGCAACTTGTGGTGCAGAATGTGCAGGGATGAGCGGTCAGTCACCGGCAGGACGATGCCGCTTGACCTGTTTCAGCGGCTAGTGGAGGAGACTTCACCCTATGTGCGCAGCTATTCGCTGTTCAACTGGGGCGAACCGCTCCTGTTGAAGGACTTCCGCGACAGGGTGTGCTACGTCAACCGGGAAAAGCGGCCGGATTGCAGGGTTGATATTTCCACCAACGGCATGCTGCTCGACAGCGGGATGATTGATTTTCTAATGGGGGAGAATGTCAGCGTTGCCATCTCCGTGGATAGCGCTGACCCCGCCACCTTCGAGGCAATTCGGAGAGGAGCCAGGTTTGACGCAGTGATGCGGAACGCGGAAAACGTTGCACGCGCTTATGTTGATTTCCCGCCGGAAAATGCTCCGTCTTTCTATGTTTCCATTCAGAAGGAAAACCAGAACGCGATCCTTCCGATTGCGCAGCTTGCCCACGCTCTCGGCATCAAGCGCTTCGGATGCGGCATCGTCACCTCCCCTGAGGCATATACGGCAAGCCAGGATTGGTCGCTTTGTGAGGAACTTGAGCAGACGTTCTGCTATCTGGATGAGAATGGGATGTTCCTTGATGTGTATCCCACAAAGGTGGGCCCGTATGTGTATGAGGGCAATCAATATCACGATGCGTCTGACTATATTGTGAGCACAGTCTGCAACGCTCCACTGGTGAGCGCGACCGTTTCCTATTCCGGTGATGTTTTTCTGTGCTGCAACATTGGTGGTTGTGTGGGGAATATCGCGGACGGCAGTTTTCTTGCGCTGTGGAGAAGCGAGCAATACAACAGCCTGCGCCGGGCTGTGAACAACCCGTCCTGCATGCCGGATCATTGCCGGCATTGCGCGTGGTTCAACCGGAACTAACCGATGAAGGGGTGCATTCGGACATGTGCCCCTACAATCCTTGCATTTTATATAGGGCTGTCATTCGTATATGAGCTTGGCAAGATCATCCATTGGGATCAACTGGAGGATGCGTATGATGGATTTTGTCGTCGCAAGTTACGAGAATTACAACGAAGAAGACCGGCTCACCACGGATCAGGCTCGCAGGGTGGAGTTCCTGACAACCATTCGGGTATTGGAGCAATGGTTGCCGTCCAATGGCAGGATGCTCGACTGCGCTGCGGGCACGGGCATCTACTCCTTCCATTATGCAGAAAGGGGTTATGATGTCACTGCCACAGATATCACTCCACGCCACATCGACTACATCAAGCGACGCCTTGACGGAAAGCCATTTTCCATTTCAACCGCCGTGCAGGATGCCACAGACCTGAGCAGATTTGCAGATGAAAGCTTCGATGTGGTGCTATGCATGGGCCCGTTTTACCACCTCATCGAAAAATCAATGCGGGAAAAATGTATGGCGGAGTGCCGCCGGGTTGCTAAAACAGGGGGGCTTGTTGTGGTTTCCTATATCAGCCGCTTTTATGTAATGGCCTATGTGGCGGCCTCAAACAATGCGTATCTGGACTCACAATTGATCAAGCAGATCACCGATACAGGGGTTGTGCTCCATGATGACCCCATGTGTTTCTGGACGGATAACTATTTCGCTACACCTGATGAAATGGAAGCAAGCGTTCACGAGGCAGGGTTGAGCATTGTGGATCATTTTGTCCAGGACGGCATCTCGCCGTTGATGCGAAGCACCGTGAATGGCTTGACTCAGGAGCAGTTTCAAATCTGGTGTGAGTATCATTATTCTGTTTGCAGGGAGAAATCCATTCTGGGTGCAAGTAATCATAGCGTGGTTATTGGCAGAAAGTAGTACGATCGGAAGGCAGGCCTGGGGAGGGGAGGTGCAGGGGTTGAACAGCGAAGACATGAGCAGAATCAGCCGGTTGTCGGCAATGCTGATCCAGCTGCAATCGAAGCGCATCGTCAGCGCCAGGGAAATGGCGGCGCGCTTCGGTGTGAGCGTGCGCACTGTTTACCGCGACGTCCGCGCTCTAGAGGCAGCGGGAGTGCCCATTGGCTCCGAACCCGGCAAGGGATACGTTCTGATGGAGGGGTACCGCCTGCCACCGGTCATTTTTTCATTGGATGAGGTTGCGGCGCTGGTCACTGCCGGTAAGTTTATGGACAAGATGGCAGATGATTCCCTGCGGGATCGTTATATACTTGCTTTGGAAAAAGTGTTGTCGGTGATGAGTTGCCGTGAAAAAGCCTCGCTTGAGGCAATCAACGACCACATCGCTGTGTTCGTGGACAAACAGCCGGGCAGCAGCGCGCCTGCCCGGTTTCTCTCGGGCATACAGACGGCCATCGGGACAGGCCGGGTGCTGGTAATCAGTTATCATGGGCCTGATATGGAGGCTTCTTCCGCGCGCGCAGTGGAGCCGCTCGGCTTGTTTTATTACGGCGGGCAATGGTATCTGCACGCCTGGTGCAGAAACAGAAGAGCATATCGGACTTTCCGGGCAGATAGGATCAAAAGCCTCCTCGTGACCGAGGAGGCCTTCGACACCGGTACGCACCACAGTGCGCTTCGGAAGGTCATGGAAACGCTGGGCAGCGCCAATGCTCCGAAGGCTTCAAAACCCGGTAGCGCACCCAAAGATGCCCGCCCTCCAGAGCTTCGTTGCCGATGAGTTCCAGTGAGATGGTTTCTTGCAGCCTCAGCTGCCGGAACACAGTGTCTGCGCCGCCTGTCAGGCAGGGCGAGACCACCAGGCTGATCTCATCCACCAACTGCTGGTTGAGCAATGCGCAGGTCAGTGTGCCGCCGCTGTCGGTGCGGATGGCGCGGCAGCCGTACCTGCGTCTGAGCTCTTCAAAGGCCTCGGCATAGTCCACATGGTCGTCCCCGGCTTGAATGGTATCCACACCGGCTCTTGCGAGCCGCTGCAGGTATTCTTCCGGCGTGGTGGCCGAGACCAGCACGATGATGCCCTTCAGGTATCCCATTCCGATAATCTGGCCGAAGTGCTTCACCCTACCCCGGCTGTCTGCTATCACGCCCCATGGCCGCAGGTCATTGGCATCCACGGCAGGCATGCGGAACTTATCCTCATCCTCGGGGGCTTGTGAGAATGAATCAATGACCGTGTTTGACCCGAACAGCACCATGTCGGCGTCGATCTTTGCAGCGGCGGTGTAATAGGCTGCCGGGTTTTCAAACCCGCGGATGCAGCCGTCCAAACTGATCTGCGTGTGCGTGATGACTGTGGGTTTCATAAAATGCTCATCCCCTTTTGGTTTTATGGGAGGAGCATATCATAATGATGTGACAACTGGTTGTCAGCTAATGGTTTATTATTTGAGCCCCGGCGTTTGCTGGGGCTCCTGCTGTTTCAATCCCGATTCGTTTGAGCTGAATCAACGGGTTGCCCGCTTGCGGTAAACCCTCATCGCGAAGAATGCTGCCACCAGCGTGATCCCGACGCACCAGGCCAGGGCGGTCCAGATGCCGTTGCCGGCAGGCTGGCCATAGAGCAGCGCGCGGATGGTGTCCACGATGGCGGTTACCGGCTGGTTTTCGGCAAAGGCGCGGACCACCGGCGGCATTGACGCGGTGGGCACAAACGCCGAGCTGATGAAGGGAAGGAAGATGAGGGGGTAGGAGAAGGCGCCGGCGCCATCCACCGACTTGGCCGATATGCCTGCGATCACCGCGATCCATGTCAGGGCTAGCGTGAACAGCCCGAGGATGGCCGCCACGGCCAGCCATTGCAGCACCCCCGCCTGCGGGTGGAAGCCCATGACGAACGCCACCAGGATGATGACGGTCACCGAAATGGCGTTGGAGACGAGCGATGTCAGCACATGGCCCCAGAGGGCTGCAGACCGGGCGATGGGCATGGAGTGGAACCGCTCGAAGATGCCCCGCTGCATGTCCATAAACAGGCGGTAGGCCGTGTAGGCGATGCCGCTGGCGATTGCCATCAGCAGCACGCCGGGCAGAATGTAGTTCACATAATTGCCTGTGCCGGCCTGTATTGCTCCGCCAAGCACATAAGTGAACAGCAGCATCATTGCAATCGGCGTGATCGTGACGGTGATGATGGTGTCCATGCTGCGGATGATGTGGCGCATGGACCGCCCCAGCATCACAAGCATGTCAGCAAAGACGTGTTTGCGGACTGTTTCCATTTACTTCCCCTCCTTTTTGCCCACGATGGCCAGATAGATCTCCTCCAGCGTCGGCTGCTTTTCCACATACTCCACTGTGGCCGGCGGGAACAGCTGCTTCAATTCATGCAGCGTGCCGTTTGCGATGATCCTGCCTTCGTGCAGGATGGCGATCCGGTCGGCGAGCTGCTCTGCCTCCTCCAGATACTGCGTGGTCAGAAACACCGTCGTGCCGTTGTGCGCAAGCTCCCGCACGGTCTTCCAGACTTCGAGGCGCGCCTCCGGATCGAGCCCTGTGGTGGGCTCGTCCAGGAAAATGAGCTTCGGGCTGCCCACGAGGCTCATGGCGATGTCCAGCCTGCGGCGCATGCCGCCCGAATAGGTGGCGACCCTGCGGTCGGCGGCGTCGGCCAGGCTGAAGCGGTGCAACAAGTCTTCGGCAACCTGGCGCGGGTCCTTGAGGTGCCGCAATCTGGCGATCATGACCAGGTTTTCCCGCCCGGTCAGGATCTCGTCCACAGCAGCGAACTGCCCGGTGAGGCTGATGGACATCCGCACATGGTCGGGTCTTGCCGCGGTGTCAAAGCCATTGACGGTGGCGGACCCGCCATCCTGCCTGAGCAGCGTGGTGAGGATTTTGATCACCGTGGTCTTGCCTGCGCCGTTGGAACCGAGCAGCGCAAAGATGCTGCCCTTTTCCACCGCAAAATCCACACCTTTTAGCACATGCAGTTTCGGGTAGGACTTTTGCAGGCCTTTCACCTGGATTGCTGTTTCCATCCGGATATCCCTCTTTACTTTTATTTCTCTGCATCCTTGTGGATAGCCTTGATGACTTCCTGGTTCACCGATACCTGATAGGCATCGGCATAGGTTTCCGAGCCCTTGATGAGCTCGTCGCAAAACGCCGCCACGTCGGTGCCCGTCACTTCGAGTACGCCTTTGCCCAAGGCAGCACCTTCCGCAAAAAGGTCGACTATTCCCGAGAGGATACCTATTCCTTCGTTGAGCTCAATGGGACCAACTTTAAACAGGTATTTCTGAATCTCTTCATACACAATCTGGTAGTCCTGCGGGAGCGACTTGATGCGCTTCTTGTGCGCGCGCCATTCCTTCTTGCCTGCGATGATTTCTTGTAGTTTCATTTGCCCTCCTGCTTGCCCAACCGTCTGGCAATGTTGCGGTTGAGTTGATCGCGCCACTTGTCGCGGAAAGACTTTGCCCCTTCTTCGCTGGCCAATGCGGAGCAGAAGCCCTTGATGTCGTCACCCAACACCTCTTGCACACTCATACCGTCTGCCGCGCTTTCTTCCAGCAGGCCCAGCGCGCCGTCCAGGATGGGCATCAGGCTGCGGCCTGTGAAGTCTGCGTGCTGCCATAGGTTTGTTTGGATCGCTTCCCATGCAGCCTGAAATTCTGCCGGCAGCCGTTTGGCGCGCACTGCATATGCTTTCAGCTCCCTGGTCATGTCATTGCCAGTGACTTTATCCCAAAAGTTCATTCTTCTTCCTCCTTCAGCTCGCGAATCCGCGAGGCCAGAAATTCCCACTTTTCCCAGAACTTCCGAAGCTCCTCCCGCCCAGCGCCGTTGAGCGCGAAAAACTTTCGGGGTGGCCCCATGTCGGAGGGTTTCTTGATGATCTCCACCAGCTTGCTTTTTTCCAGCCGGACCAGGATCGTATATACCGTGCCATCCACCACGTCGGTGAATCCAAGCGCATTCAGCCGCCGCGTGATCTCGTAACCATAGGTTTCTTTGCGGCTGATGATTTCAAGCACGCAGCCCTCCAGCACGCCCTTGAGCATTTCGGTTAAGTTTTCCAGAACAATCACTCCCTGCTATTCTGTGTGACAGATATTCAGTAATACTGACTACAGCTATATAGTAACACGCAGTAGCGTGGCTGTCAACAGCACTGCTATGTATTTTGGTTGAATTACTACTTGGTTGATTTCTGTGAAGGCCTGCGCCTTTTGTTCCAATGCCGTGCAAAATGGTTGAATTCATATATCTGTAAATCTAGTATAATAATGCTCGGCCAACATGATAATCGTTACGGAGGCTGTGTGTGGAGAGAATAAATGAGAGGGACATCATCAAGTATCTGAAGGAATCCAGTGAGCCAATCAATGGCCGATATGGCATTGCTTATCTTGCTTCTACATATTTGGTGGATGGCACATTTTTACCGTGTGTTGCATTCTGCAATTCTGAGCCGATCGTTAACCTTGCAATCCGGCGATTCAAGGAAGAACAAGCTGGGAAAGGTGTTTTCGGCAACTCGAAGATGGCTTACTATCAGATTGTTAAGACATTCGTAGCAGGCGGGAATTGCATCAATGCCTATGATATCAGCAAGGTGGAGAAAAGCAGATTTGCGTTCTCCCAACGGGTGTTATGCCAAATCCATGGTGAGACAACCATGGGTTGGACAGGCTTTGTCGGCAAGATGAAGGATGGGGCTTGTTTTGGTTTTGGTTCAACGTTCAACTTTGAGTTTTTCGAAATGCCGGATGGATATCAAGCTGATGACATTACTGAGATCATAAACCATAGTTATATTGACAATGCTGGAGAGATTAAGTCTTATCATTCTGTTGCTCTCGAGTCTATTGATGCAACTCGGTTAAATGTCTATCGGGAACGCCCTTTCTTTACTTGTTATCTGGATGGGCTGTGAAACAAACTGAATGTGCGTTCTGTTAGTGAAGACTGGTAGGGGCGGCGTTCTCGGATGTATAGGTGAGCACCATTCGCAGGATGCGACCAGCCCATACCCGCCCCACGAAACGCCCCAGCCCCTTCTTACCCCCTTTGTTTCTGCCATAGGCAGAAATTCAAGGGGGGATGCCGCCGAAGCGGCAGGCCTTAGCCTCTGGCTTTGCGTGGTGTTGGCAGAGCCGACACAAGAGTAAAGCCGAGCATTGCAAAGCAATGTGATGAGGGGGGGATCAGCCCACCTGTTCTTATCTTTAGATTTGTGCAATTTCCTTGTCAAAATCCCAAAACACCTTGTTGTGCCCTGCCCTTGCCAGTATACTGTTTTTAGCAAACCGGACCGCGCACCAGCGGCCCGGAAGCCCATCCACACACATTTTAGGAGGATTCGCATGACCAGGCTGACCGTTTCCGCAAACAAACCCGGCGCCGTGATCGACAAGTGCATTTACGGCCACTTCTCTGAGCACCTTGGCCGTTGCATCTATGAGGGCCTGTGGGTGGGCGAGGGTTCCCCGATCCCCAACACCCGCGGCATCCGCAACGACGTAGTGGAGGCCCTGAAGACGATGGGCATCCCGATGCTGCGCTGGCCTGGCGGCTGCTTTGCCGATGAATACCACTGGAAAGACGGCATCGGCCCCAAGGAAGCCCGCAAGCGCATGATCAACACCCACTGGGGCGGCGTGGTGGAAGATAACAGCTTCGGCACCCATGAGTTTATGGACCTGTGCGATCAATTGGGCTGCGAGCCCTACATCTGCGGCAACGTGGGCAGCGGCACCGTGCAGGAAATGCAGGAATGGGTGGAATATATGACGTTCAGCGGCGTATCGCCGATGGCGGATCTGCGGCGCAAGAATGGCCGCGAGGAGCCCTGGAGCTTGAAATACTTCGGCGTGGGCAATGAAAACTGGGGTTGCGGCGGCAACATGCGCGCCGAATACTATGCCGACGAATATCGCCGCTACAACACTTATCTGCGCAACTTCGGCGGCAACAAGCTCTTCCGCATTGCCTGTGGCTCCAGTGGGCTCGACTACAATTGGACAGAGGTGCTGATGCGCGAGGCCGGCAGCAAGATGGATGGCCTGAGCCTGCACCACTACACGCTGCCCACCGGCGATTGGAAACACAAGGGCGCTGCCACCGGCTTTGGGGAGGACCAATGGTTCTCCACAATGCAGCGCACGCTGGTGATGGAAGAGCTGGTCACCAAGCACTCTGCCATCATGGATCAATACGACCCGGAGAAGCGCGTGGCGATGGTTGTAGACGAATGGGGCACCTGGTATGACGTGGAGCCCGGCACCAACCCCGGCTTCCTCTACCAGCAGAACACCGTGCGTGACGCGCTGGTGGCCGGCATCAATCTCAACATCTTCAACAACCACGCCGACCGCGTGCGCGTGGCCAACATCGCCCAGATCATCAACGTGCTGCAGGCGGTGATCCTGACCGAGGGCGCTAAAATGGTGCTCACGCCCACCTATCATGTGTTCGAGATGTACAAAGGCCACCAGGGTGCCACGCTGCTGCCCGTTGCGCTGGATGCCGGCCAATACCGCTTCGGTGAGGGCGCCGTACCCCAGCTGCACGCCTCGGCCTCCAGGGCGGAGGATGGCTCCGTATTGCTCACCGTCTGCAACCTGGACCCGCAGCGGGAAGCCGCGCTGGACTGCGTGCTGGATGGCATCGCCGCTGCAAGCGCGTCTGGCCGCGTGCTTACCGGTGAGGCGATGGATGCCCGCAACACCTTTGAAGCTCCCGATGCCGTCCGCCCGCAGGCGCTGGCTGTGTCTGTGGCCGGAGGTGCCGTGCGTGCCACACTGCCGCCCATGAGCGTTGCGGCCATCAAAATCCAGTGAATGACAGCAAGGAGAAGGCTTCAATGAGTGACAACCTGCAAAAGTTTCATGAGCTGCCGCTAGATGCGGTTGCCATTGGCGACCGCTTCTGGCAGCCCTATCAGCAACTGGTGCGCGACGTCGTGCTCCCCTACCAGTGGGAGGCGCTGAACGACCGCATCGCCGATGCCGAGCCCAGCTACTGCATGGCCAACCTGCGGAAATCCGCAGGACTGGAGCAGGGGCAGTTCCAGGGCATGGTGTTTCAAGACTCCGACGTGGCCAAGTGGCTGGAAGCCGTGGCCTACAGCCTACACACCAAGCCGGACCCGGCGATGGAGGCTGCGGCCGTCGAGGCCATCCAGCTCTTGGGCGCGGCCCAGCAGCCCGACGGCTATCTCAATTCCTACTTTACCACCACCGCCAAGGGCGAGCGCTGGACCAACCTGTATGAGTGCCATGAGCTTTATGTGGCCGGGCATCTGATCGAGGCCGGCGTGGCCTGGCACCAGGCCACCGGCAGGCGCGATTTGCTGGACATTGTCTGCCGCATCGCCGACAACATCGACAGCACCTTTGGGCCTGAGGAGGGCAAGCTCAAGGGCTATGACGGCCACGAGGAAGTGGAGCTGGCGCTTGCCCGGCTCTATGAGGTCACCGGCGAGCAGCGCTATCTGAAGCTGGCGCAGTTCTTCCTGGACATGCGCGGCGGCGATCCCTACTACTTCACCGCCGAGTGGGAGAAGCGGGGTAAGAAATCTTACTGGACCGGCCACATCGGCCGCGATCCGGCCATTGACCGGGAATACAACCAGGCCCACAAACCCGTCCGTGAACACGACACTGCCGTGGGCCACGCTGTGCGCCAGGTCTATCTGCTCACCGGCATGGCAGATGTGGCGATCAAGACCGGCGATGAGGAGATGCTCAAGGCCTGCCGGGCAGTGTGGCGCAACATCGTGGACAAGCAGCTCTATGTGATCGGCGGCATCGGCTCCACGCACCACGGCGAGGCCTTCTCCTTTGATTACGACCTGCCCAACGACACCGTCTACAACGAGACCTGCGCCTCGGTGGGCTTGATCTTCTTCGCCTGGCAGATGCTGAAGCTGGAAAACCGCCGGGAATATGCCGATGTAGTCGAGACGGCGCTCTTCAACCTCATCGTGGGCTCCATGTCCAAAGATGGCAAGCACTATTTCTATGTGAACCCGATGGACGTGTGGCCGGAAGCCAGCGAGAAGAATGCCGGCCGCAAGCATGTGAAGGCCGTGCGCCAAAAGTGGTTTGGCTGCGCCTGCTGCCCGCCCAACCTGGCAAGGCTGCTGGCCTCGCTGGGCAAATACATCTGCACCGTGGCCGGCGATGAACTGATTGTGCACCAATACATTGGTAGCGAGCTTACTGCCACTGTGGGCGGCGCAGCCGTGAAGCTCAGCCAGCAGTCCGACTATCCGTGGGATGGCCAGGTCCGCTTCACTGTGGGCCTGGCTGAGGCCAAAGAGTTTTCGCTGGCGTTGCGCATCCCCGGCTGGTGCCACAAGGCTGCCATCGCTGTGAATGGAGCCGAGCAGCCCGCCTTGGCCGAAGCAGACGGTTATGTGCGCTTGCGCCGTGCCTGGCGTGACGGCGACACGGTCACGCTCACCCTTGATATGCCGGTGGAGCTCATTGAGGCCAACCCGCTGGTGCGTGCCGATGCCGGCAAGGTGTCGATCCGCCGGGGCCCAGTGGTGTTCTGCCTGGAGGAGGCCGATTGCGGCAGCGATCTGGCGGCAATCTCATTGCCCACCGATGCATTGCTCACCGCAAAGTGGGATGGCTCCATTCTGGGTGGCGTGCTGACCGTGCAGGGAGCGGCATTGCGAGACGACCCCTGGGAGGGCGGCCTTTACCGCGTAGCAAAAAGGAGCGCCTCGCCGCAGACCATTAAGGCTGTGCCCTACTGCCTGTGGGGCAACCGCCAGCCCGGTGAAATGATTGTGTGGATCCGGAGCTGCTAGAGTGCAGATCCCCCCTGCCGCCTGAGGGCGGCATCCCCCCTTAGACGTCGGTGCTAGACGCACCGACTTAAGGGAGGGTAGGGATTGTTCTTTCATTTTCTGTAGGGGCCGGGTATTACCCCGGCAATTGTGTAGCATTTTTGCGCAGCAAATGTGCGGGCAATTGCCGTTGCGATTCGCGTAGCGATCGCATTGGGCTCAGTCCCGGCCCGCTCTCTTTCGTAACTCAGACCCAACCCGCGCTTATTTACTCCATCCAAGCCATTTCAGAACACGAGGAGGCTCCCACCTTATGGACGATGCATTGGAAATCAAGCTCTACTCCTTCACGGTGGACTGCAAAGACCCACATGAGTTGGCGAAATTCTACGGGGCGCTGCTCAAGTGGGAGACACTGCCTCTCGGTGAGGATTTTGCCTGTATCTACGCACCCGGCACCAATCAGGGAGCCTATCCTTGCGTCTTGTTTCAACGGAATCCCGAGTATGTTCCGCCGGTATGGCCGGATGAGCCGGATGCGCAACAAACAATGGCACATATGGACTTCGCCGTGAATGATCTGGAAAAAGCGGTTCAACATGCCATCCAGTGCGGCGCAACCGTCGCAGCGCAGCAGTTTTCCGAGGATTGGAGGGTCATGCTTGACCCCGCCGGGCACCCATTCTGCCTGTGCGACATGAAACCAATGATCGATAGCGAGCATTTTGCGCTAAAGTAACTTCTCAGCCAGTGGTATTCAACGCAACGTCTTTAGGGAGGGTGTGGGAGATAGTGATATCCCTACCCTCCCTTAGCCGATACGGTATCGGCGACTAAGGGGGGATGTCGCCGCAGCGACGGGCCTTAGCCTCCGGCTTTGCGTAGTGTCGGCAGAACCGATACAAGAGCAAAGCCGAGCATTGCAAAGCAATGCGATGAGGGGGGGGATAGTATCACCGGTTTCTGATCTGGTTCAATCTGAAAAGTCCGGTGGGATACCACCGGGCTTCTTTCATTCCATCAGTTTTTTCTCCAGCGAATAACAAACCGTACCGTCCGGCTGCAAGTCCGGCCCGCCGGTGATCCGATACCCCATCCTTTGCCAGAATCGGATGGCGGAGGGATTATTGGCCTGCACACCGGAAAGCACAGTGTGCGCGCCGCATCGCCGCATTTCCTGCTCAACAGTTTCCACCACCTGGCCGCCCAGGCCCGCGCCGCGCCACGGCTTGGCGATCATCAGCAAGCTCAGGAACGCCGTTCCGTCGCTGCCCTCAAACCGGTTTGGCACATAGTCCACGATCCCTGCCAATTCGCCATTCACGAAGATGCCGCAGAACTTGCCGCCAATCTCTCTGGAGTGCCGCAGGTCTTCCAGCACCATCTCCATCGACGCTTTGGCCACCGGCCCCAGCGCCAGAAAATCCTCACATTGGCGGTAAACTTCCAGAACAGCTGCCGCACTTTCTTCCCCGATAGTTTTAGTTTGAAGGGCGATATCCGATTCATCCATCCCGGCTTGTTCCTCCCGCAATTCTGCTGCAATTGTTCCTCTGTTTATGGGCGTGAAGTTTTGGTATAATAAACACAGTATATGTCAGGAGATGCCGATGAAGGGCAAGCGCGTATCCACCTTTGTAATGATCGCCATTGTGGCCGTGCTGATGACTGGTGCGGTGGTGCTGATCAATCATACCACAATCTTCCAGGAGGGCAACCCCATCCCGGTGTGGAAGGGGGTTTGGCAGCTCCAAGCTGTTGACGTGCCATATGCGCAGATCAAAGAAGATCCGGCCACATTTTTAACCAAGACCGGCCGGCACAGCGAGCTGTTTGCCCATATTGAGGCCACTTATCTTGTGGAGTTTCAGGAAAAGCTGGAGGATGATGTGTATCTCTTCCAGGGCAAAGATGGGCAGATAAAGGTGGATGCCCGGCAGTATTCGCGCTATTATCAGATTTGGGAAGTGCAGGGTGGGGGAGACCAGGCCCGCTGAGGCTATGGATTCATTGCTGACTGATCATCCGTGGGATAGAAAAACCGGCCGTGTTATCCGGCCGGTTTTACACATCGCAGATGGCTGCGTCCCGACTTTATTCTACTAACTGCGTGTCGATCGCCCGGTCGCCTGTGCCATCCAAATTCATGACGCGCAGGTTCCAGTTGACCTCATACATGACAGCTCCGTTATCCAGCCGCTTGGATATCGCAACGGTGTTGTAGAATAGCCGGCCGTTGACAATCTGAAAACTGTATGGCCTGAGCTGCGTCACAATTTCTACGTCTTCCGATCCGTCGGTCTTGAGCCTGTGCAGCGACTGCTCCCGTGTCTCTTTATTCTCCCCGAGATAGAAAATCCAATCACCGACCACGGTGAACCCTGATAGCTCATGGAAGAAATTATCCGTATCGCCAACGCGCGTCAAGCCCTTGCCGTCGGTGGTAATCCGGAAGATTCCGTTCTGGTTCACCTTCTCGAAATAGATCCAGCCATTCTGCACAGTGAACCGATAGATCTCAGGATCCGCTATGACCAATGCCTCTGCCGAGCCGTTCGGCTTCCGCTTCATGATCTTCCCGTCCTCAAGGGTGAATTCCCACCCATCGGCAACAATGGGAATGCTGACCCCCTGAACCTTGTAGTAGGAGAAGAAGTTCTCATAATGCTCAAAGCGCCACTCATCAAATCTCTGCTGGTCGCCTGGTTTCACGAGTTCTTCGACGACTTTCAGGTCTTTGCCTTTGAAATCAATGCTGCAGATGTATTCCCCATGAAACTGGCCAAAACTGCCCTCTACACGCTCTCTTGTCTGGCAAATAAAGTAGATGAGCCCGTCCTTCACATACAACACGTTTTGTGGTTGGAACACGATTGCATTCCGCCTGGTCTTCTTATAGAGCCGGGTCCCCTGCTCCAACGTCAGGATGGCGGTACGGTTGCCCCCGTCGGGGTCAATGCGGTACAAGTTGTTGCCATCCTCTGTCAGCGATGCGGCATTGATGTAAAACAGCCCGGCATCTGTCTCAACGATGTTGGGATAAGTGCCGTAATTGTTTTGCGAGCCATCCAGCTTCGAGTATTCTGCTGGCAGTGGTTCGGCAGAGGGGGCAGGATGAGGCACAGGTTCAGCTGCTGGTTCTGCGGTCAACGTTGGTTCCGCCGTAGGGGAGGGGGTGGGTGCTTTCGTTTCCACAACCGTGGGAACTGCGTCCGGGGTTGGAGTAGTTGTTGCAGTGAATCCCGCCTGTGAGGAACATGCTGCAGCAGTAACCAGGAAACCAAACAATGTGGCCGTGGCAATCGCATTTCTGAATGGCACGTTCAGCTTTTTCATACCATGCTCCCTCAACATTTTCCTTTGCACTAATAATATCAATCATAAAGTTGGAAATCAATGGGTTTAGGAAGGGTAAGCCGCAGGGCATTTGCCATATGGTGCAGTGCTTATCTGACTACAGCGGTATTGGTTTTCACTTTGGTTGAGGCACATGGTTATTGATATAAATGACGATCGGTTTATCACTGTTTATAAGCACAAAAAAACCGGCCTGGTTTCCCAGACCGGTTTTGTGTTGCAATGAGCTTGTTGCTTACGCCTTCGCGTCCACACCAGCCATATACTCGATCAAGTCCACAACCTTGTTGGAATAGCCCCACTCGTTGTCGTACCAAGCGACGAGCTTCACGAAGGTGGGATTCAGCATGATGCCAGCCTTGGAGTCGAAGATCGACGTGCGGGCGTCATGGATGAAGTCGGTGGAGACCAGGTCTTCGTCGGTGTAGCCCAGGATGCCCTTGAGCTCGTTTTCACTGGCTTCCTTCACAACCTTGCAAATCTCCTCATAGGAGGTGGGCTTGGCCAGCTTGACGGTGAGGTCCACCACGGACACATCCAGTGTGGGCACGCGGAACGCCATGCCGGTGAGCTTGCCCTTGAGCTCGGGGATGACCAGCGTGACGGCCTTAGCTGCGCCGGTGCTGCTGGGGATGATGTTGTTGGAGGCAGCGCGGCCGCCGCGCCAGTCTTTGGCGGAGGGGCCGTCCACCGTCTTCTGGGTGGCGGTGGTGCTGTGCACGGTCGTCATCAGGCCTTCCTCAATGCCGAACGCGTCGTTGATGACCTTGGTGAGGGGGGCCAGGCAGTTGGTCGTGCAGCTGGCGTTGGAGACCACGGTCATGTCGGGCTTGTAATCCTTGTGGTTCACGCCCATCACGAAGGTGGGGGTTTCCTTGTCCTTGGCGGGGGCGGAGATGACGACCTTCTTGGCGCCGCCCTTCAGGTGCAGCGAAGCCTTGTCCTGGGCGGTGAACACGCCGGTGGATTCCACCACGTATTCGGCGCCGCAATCCTTCCACGGGATCTCGTCTGGGTTCTTCACGGCGAAGAAGCTGATTTCGTGGCCGTTCACCACGAGCTTGTCGGCGGTGAAGGAGATGTCGCCCTGGAATTTGCCATGGATGGAGTCATAACGCAGCATGTAGGCCACATAATCCAGCGTCATGAAGGGATCGTTGATGCCCACCACTTCCACCTTGCCGCTTTCCATTGCCGCGCGGAACACCAGGCGGCCGATGCGCCCGAAGCCGTTGATGCCAACCTTGATTGCCATGATCTATACCTCCTGAATTTGAAAATAACCATTTTGATTTATTATAGCGTCTTCCACCGCGAGAATTATATACCAATTGCCATGCGGTTGACAAGTGTCCCACAGGGACGTCTTTTGTCCCGCAAAAGCTGTCGCTATCCTAGTGAGTTTCCTTCCTCGGAATGCCGATGTGCTGGATAAAGTAATCCACATCCCGAATGCCGGCTTTTTCTGCCTCTTCGGTAAAGAAGCAGCCGGGCACCCCGCCATGCGTTCGGTGAAACAACACGCAGGAGCAGCACTTGCCCCATTTGTCACAATCAGTAAAGGTGCATTTGCACTGAGCGTCTTGGCCAAGGTTGCTGGTGCGCGAACAAGCCATGGTGATCCTCCGGTGTATTGATGTGATTTTGCTTAGAGACTTGAATAGCACAAAACCCCGCGGCTACTTGTTGTCATCATCGCCTGGCGGGGCTTGTGTACCGATTTCGATTTCACCTCTTTGTGGTGGATAATAATCCTCAGAGACAAGCTCCCGGTGGACTTCCTCGCCGTTGGTGAATACTCTGTAGATCTTCACCCGGCATCCGTTGCGCGCCGGCGTGATTGTTCTGGTCCAGCCGATGGGCTTGCCTGCATTGCTATACTTCAATGGTTTGGGCGGTGTGATTGTCTCGAAATCCTCCGCAATCACGGTGATTGTTTCGATTCCGGGCAATCCATAAAACTCTGCGGTGACCAACGATTTCGCTGTGTCCACGTTGAATAACAAATAAACCGGTTTGTCTGTATTGTTGCGGATGCGCAGGTCCTTTTTGCTGCCCCAGTCCACAGTGGCATCGCGGCCAGCGTCGGCATAGGTCAGCGGCCAGGTGTGGTTGTGGCGCTCCACAATCTCAAGCCCTGCCAGCAGCGCGGCGTTGTAGATCGTGGTGGATACCTGGCACACGCCGCCGCCAGGGGCGTCCACCAGCTGGCCGCCGGAAATGGTTGGCGCATCGCCGTATCCGCGGGCTTTGGTGCGCTCGCCGGTGGTTTGGTTGAAGGAAAACTCCTCACCGGGCTCCAACACGACGCCGTTGGCAGCGTCGCCGGCCAGCAGCACATTGCCGGTGCGCACCACATTCGGTTTCATCGCCGTGGTGAATGTGCCGATTAATTGTGTGCGGTCCTTCAGCTGCTGGGCCGTTTCCAACGGCTGGAGCACCTTGCTTTGTATGCTCAGCATCGCGATGGCACCGGTGTCCACGCTTGTCTTCATCTGGGTGTAGAGATCCTCAGCGTCCACGTCGCGGCCCGGTTTCTCCTCTGAATACACAAAGCAGGGGTCTGCTGCCGGGAAAAATTGAAGCCCGGCATTGGTGGGAGCCATGCTTGTTTCTCGCGTGATCTCCACGGCGATCTCATGCAGTTTGGTTTCATTGTAATCAGCGGAAAGCTGGAAGGTGGCCGGCTCGCTGCGCAACTTGAGGATCTCGGCAAGGCGCTTCAGCACGCCGCCTTCGTGGCCCACTGCCAGTGCTTGATCCAGCACCTCGTCCAGGTTGTAGTGTGCGTCAATGTCGGCGGAGCGGACATCCCACTTCTTGCCATCGATTTCCACCGTCACGCCCAACTCCGGCACGGAGCGGTCGCCGGCAAACAGGGCCAGCGCCTCTTCCTTCGTTTTCCCACCCACATCCACATTGTCCACGACCACATTGTTGTAATAAATGCCGTCCTGCACATTGAGCAATTCGGAGCAGTAATACACCGCGCCGCAGATGGTAAACACCACCGCCAGCAATATGGCGGCCAATAGCTCCATGCCGCCATTAGGACGCACCCGCCGGCCCGCCGGCTTTTGCCGCGCGGGGTGAAGCGCCCCGGCCTCAGCCGGATAGCCGATATTAAGCACGCGTGCGAACAGGTTGCGGCGTGCCTTCGGCGAAGCCGTCCTGCCCGACTGCGGGCGCATATGGGGCGCGGTGAAATCCCTCATTGAATCGTTGCTCCGGTGGTGTAGTGTTGGGGTGAGGCTGCCTGAGCAGGGGCGCGGTTATTTCACGCCGGTTACCAGGTCATACAGGGCTCCGCCAGCCTTGGCGGCCTCGATCTCTTTATCTGTGATCACGGTGCCCGCGGCAATGATCACATTGCCCTGCTCGTCGGCGATATCCTGAGCCGTGGTTTTACCCAGCAGGAAATCATTCTCGCTGAAGGCGGGGGCGGCTTCCTCTTCCGCAGCGCTTCCTTCGGTGATGACTGCGGCGCCGATTGTCACCACGGAGGCCACATCCAGAGCCGTGCCGTCGTTGAGCACGATCTTGCGCAGTTCACCGGCGGCCTCGTCCACGATGAGGTCAGCCACCACGCCCAGGATCTTGCCGGAGGAATCGATCGCGTCCAGGCCGATGATTTCCATCGTGCGGCCCAATGTGCGGCGGAGTTCCTCGTTGACCGGGCCGATGTCCTTGCGGCTCTTGATCGTGAGCATGTCCTTGCCCACGGCACGCACCTTTGACCAGTGCAGCACTGCCTGGGGCTCATACCAGGGTGTTCCTGCGAAGGCCAGATATTCGATTTTCTTGGTGGCGGGGTTGATGGCCACGCGGCTCACCTTCTCCACATTGGCGCCGTCAGCGATGGAGAGCACCGGGAGCAATTTGATTTCCGAGACTTTCCGCATTGTTCTGACCTCCTGGCCGGGCTGTGCCCGGCGATATACTTTTGGCTAAATCGCTTTTCTGAGGATGGCATCCAGCCGTTTGCGGTCGGCCGGATCCATCGAAATTCCCTTCATTGCCTGCAGTTTCTTCATGGCCTCGGCCTTCCAGCCCATGGCAAGAAGTGTTTCCACAATGGCCACGGTGGCTCGCGCCTTCAGTTCGTCCGGCACATCCATTTTGGCAGCGCGCTCCAGCGTGCGCAGTGCGTCAGGCAGCCGGCCCTGGGAGGCCATTGCTTCGCCCATCCTCAGGCAGTCTGCAGCCTCTTGCCTGAGCGCTTCCTCCCGCTCGGCCTGTTCGCGTGCTATGCGCTCTTCCTCCAGGCGGCGCGCTTCTGCCTCGCGCTCCAGACGCTCCTGCTCCAACCGGATCTGCTCAGCCTCGCGCTCCAGGCGCTCCCGCTCCAATCTGGCCGCCTCTGCCTCGCGCTCCACGCGCTCCTGCTCCAAGCGGCGTTCCTCGGCTTCCTGTTCCAGGCGCTCCTGCTCCTGCTGGAGCCGCTGGGCTTCTTCTGCGGCCAGCTGCCGGGCTGTATGCAGCGCCTCGGCCTCGCGGGCCAGCCGCTGCTGCTCCTCCAGCCAGACAGCCTCTTCTTCGGCGGCCTTGCGCTGGCTTTCCCGGCGGGCTTCCAGCTCTCTGGCGAGCCGCTCCTGCTCTGACTGCCACCGGGCCTCTTCATCCTGCTCAACCGGCAGCGCTGCGAACACCTTTTCTACTGCTTCCTCCGCTGCCTTATCCGCTGTTTCCTGTTCTTGCCGGCGCTGGGTTTCCTGTTCAGCGACCCTTTGCTTTTCGGCCTGTATCCTCTCGCGGATCAGCTGGGCCTCCTCGGCTGCCACTGCCTCCCGCTGCTTCTCCTGCTTCACGCGCCGTTCTTCCTCCTTGCGGGTTTGCCTGTCCCGCTCTCTGCGGCGGCGCTCCTCCAGCCGGGCATTTCGTTCCCGTTCGGCAATGCGCACCTCCTCTTTGAGCACCCGGTGCTTCTCGGCCTTGCGGGCCTCTTCCTCGCGGGCAATCCGGGCTTCTTCCAGAATGCGCTCCTCGGCCTCGCGTGCCAGCCGCTCCTGCTCCTCGCGGAAAAGCTTGTCCAGCCGCTCAATCTCTTCTTCCCTGGATTCCAGCTGGCTTGCGGCCTCCGCTTCTGCGATACTGGCTTCTGTCACCGCAGCTTGTGTGGGTTCTGGTTCTTCTTCCGGCTTGCTTGCTGCACCTGCCTCAGGAGTTATCTCTGAAGTATGTTTGTCGTCTTGCTGTGCTTCTTCGGTATCGGGCTTCACATCCGCCGCTGCCGGTTCTTCCGTGGTCTGAGTTTCTGCAGCTTCCTGCCGATCCTCTTCTTGCGGCTCATTAGTCACGATATCTTGAGCCAACTCATCCTGGGGTGGTGCTTCGGGCACCGGTCCGGCCAGGATCGGCGGCGTCATGCCGGCCTCGGGTTCCGTTTCGGGTGCCTGCGGCTCGGGTTCCCGTTGCACCGTGCCGGAGGGCTGGGCAAGCATGGCCATTTCCCTGTTTTGGGCTTCGTTGAGCGCCATTGGCTTGCCTTTGGAGCTCCGGCTTTCCCGCGCGGCTGGGATCAGTTTTGCACCACCAGGCGGGGCGTAGAGCCTTCCTGCCTTTACACTGCGGCGGGCGATCAGGTTCACCGCGACCACCAGCAGCACACCGCCGACAGCCAGCAGGGCTACACCTTTCACAAAATCCTCAAAGGATCCCACCCGGTCCACCAGCATGCCCATCATGATCGCCAGCCCAAGGCCGACCAGACCGGCAAGGGCAATCACCCACGGTCTAATCCTCAATCTCGGCGATAGTAGCAGCAGCGCCGCGAACACCAAAAGTGCCGCGCCTGCAGCGATGGTCTGCGGCGTCGTCATAGCTGTGCACCTGTTCACACCGGGGTTATGCACCATGCCGGCACTATGGGAATTTGAGGAATGACCTCGAGTAGTCTGATTGTAATTCATCGCAATAAATATGTCAATATTTAGAATATGTTGCCTGAAAGTGGCTTATTTACTAGGTTTTTACGATTTAACCACAAGTTGCCATTGTGCATAAACATACGCAAAGGAAATAATGTGGATAAGGCTGTGATTAGAAAATCGCAACATGGGCCTGGGAACAACACGTATCCATACCACATATAGTTGATTTCATGCGCGAGGAGGTTGGAGTTGTGTATGGATTGTTTTCAATATGGATAGTTAAAGAAATGAATGCACAGAGTTGTCAACATCAGCAGTGGATAAACTGTCACTTTCGGTGGTCATATAATCTTGCGACATAACGATATGCGTTCGAGGCTGACAATCTTAGGATTTCTGCGGGTTTCACCGCAACCTGCCATTATTTTCGCACAGGGACGCAGGCAGGCTCTGGAGCTTGTGGATAAGATATACAAATTTTATAATATAAGCAAGGGGCGGTTGTTGTGCTGGATACAGCCGGGCTCCTTTTTTTCAGGCATCCAGAGACAAGAAGGCAGGCCCTACATACCTGTGTTCTGGCTTTACAGTCGGTATTGAATAAATATGCTATGAGATGTATAATTATCAAAAATGGTTGGAGAGTGCAGCCATGTATGACAAAGGCGTGACCTATCCCAGGGGCTTCCGCGCCGCCGGAGCGGCCTGCGGCTTGAAGAAAAACGGCAACCCCGATGTGGCGCTGGTCGTGGCCGACGTGCCCTGTGCCACAGCTGGTATCTTCACCCGTAACGTGGTGAAGGGCCACTCGCTGCAACTCACGCAGAAACACGTGGCATTGGGTGCGGCCAGGGCCGTGGCAATCAACAGCGGCTGCGCCAACGCCTGCCTGGGGGCGGAGGGCGACGCAGATGCTCTTGCGATGGCGCAGGTCACCGCCGCTGCCGCCGGTTGCCTGCCGCAGGAGGTGCTCACCGGCTCCACCGGCGTGATTGGTGTGCGGCTGGATATGCAGAAGCTGGAACATGGCATCCGCACCGCCGCAGCCTCACTGTCGCCCGATGGCGGCGACGCCGCAGCCCATGCCATTATGACCACCGACACGGTGGACAAGCAATCGGGCGCCGCCGTGGTGATCGGCGGGCAAGAGGTGCGCCTGGGCGGCATGTGCAAGGGCTCCGGCATGATCCATCCGGACATGGCCACGATGATCGCCGTATTGACCACCGACGCTGCCATCACCCCTGCCGCGCTGGATGCGTCCCTTCGGGTTGCGGCGAAGGCAAGCTTCAACCGTGTCTCGGTGGATGGCGACACTTCTGTCTGTGATATGGCTGTGATCCTGGCATCCGGTGTGGCCGGCAATCCGGTCATCGAGGCCGGCACAGCGGAGTATGAAGCATTCACCGAAGCGCTCCGCCGGCTCTGCACCCCGTTGGCCCGCTTGTTGGCAGCCGATGGCGAGGGTGCGACGAAACTGTTGGAAATCCGTGTGAATAGCCTGCCCACCGAGGAGGATGCCTACAAGGCCGCAGTGACCGTGGCAAAGTCGCCGCTGGTGAAAACGGCAGCCTTCGGCTGTGATGCCAACTGGGGCCGCATCCTGACTGCCGCCGGTTACTCGGGAGCGAACTTCAACCCGGACCTGGTGGATGTTTTTATCGGCTCTGTGCAGGTGTGCGCCGGAGGCCGGGCACTGCCCTTTGATGAGGACGAAGCACTGGCGGAGTTGAAAAAGCCCGAGGTGCTGCTGCGGCTGGAGTTCAACCAGGGCAGTTGCTCGGACTTCATGTTGGCCTGTGACCTCACCTATGACTATGTGAAGATCAACGGCTCTTATCGCACTTAAGCTTCATGACTAGATATCGCCGGGGAAGGGTGGCTCAGCCTCAAGCTCAGCTTCATCCCTTCTCTTTTTTTCCAGATAGATGCCAAGGTTGCTGGAAACGGTGCCCAGAAAGAACGCCAGCAGGCTGGCGTCCTGCTCATTCATCGACTGGCCCAGCGCGATGGCAAACAGAGCCGAGGCCAGTGTGATCTCCTCCGGGCTTAGGTTGTTCAGGGGGAAGCAGGAGGAGCTGTTGCCTTCACCGGTGTTGGTTTGTTGAGTTGTGCTTTGATTGTTGTTCATGATGGATTAGGCCCGAGCAGGATCCGGTGGGCGGCGATCAAAGCCATCATGTCACTCACCGACACCAGAAAGGCGCTCATCACAGCGTTTTCTTCGGCGGAGAGGCCGTCGGAGATGGCGATGGCAAACACAGCGGCAATCAACGCCAGCTGATCTGGCTCGATGCTTTCCACCCAGGAGCTCAATAGGCAACACCCCCATGCTCTAAAATATGCTGCATGGGGGATGGTTGCCCAGTCTCACTTACTCCACGATCCGCTTGTAAGGCATCAGCATATAGGCCTTCATTTCCTTCTGCACCTTTTTGCGGAACTGCGGGATGCGGTTCAACGCCCCCATCAGCAGATTGGTCAGCCGCATGCCGATGTTCTTCTGCGGAAAATCATAATATCCATGCTTTCTATAATACAGGTGGTCGGCGCGGAATACAAAGCGCAGCGGGCCATAGATTTCATCGCGGAACACCTTCATGCCGCCCACGCCCAGAAAGGTTTTTGGCGGCACATATCCCGCCTCCGCAAAGGCAGCCAGCCGCAGGGCCAGGCCGTCAATCATGGCGTCGATGGCGGCGCTGTCTGCGCATTCGTCGGTCACAAACCCGGCCAGGTTGGCCTGATCCAACTCGGCAATGGCCTGCAGCACCTCCACAACGTTGTGGTTCTGACCCAGCGGCCCAGAGATCAGGTAGGCGATCTGTTTTCCTGCCATCTGGGGTTGGTGGGTGTTTTGAAACCGCCGGTCGGTGAATGTTTTGAACCGGGAGGATAAAAACCGGCCCCGCAGCGCCCCGGCAAGTACGATGATGTCTGCGTTTTTGATCTTGTCGTTGTAAAGGCATTGCATGTCGTCACTGCTGCCATACACGCAGTGGTTGTCGTAGCCGCAGTTCATGCAGCCCAGGCAGCCGCCCTTGATGCGGGCCTCGGCCAGGCGCACTACTTCCACCGGAGCATTGCATGCTGCGATGAACCGCTCCGTTATGCGGCGGAGGTTTTCATCGGCGGGGTTTTCATCGGTGATCAGCAACACCTTCTTTCCATGGATAGCCGCCTTCTCACCGACTGGGCCCGGTGTGTAGGCCGGGCTTTGCCCATGGATGGGCGCATAAAGCCGCTGGGTTGGTGCCCCGTTTTCGATTTGCCGAAGGAAATCCCGCCCGAACTCAGTAAGCTGACGCTGCCTTTCGCTGGTGGTCAGGTCGTTCATTGCCGGGGCAAAGAACCCGGTGTAGCGCATGCCCAGGTCGTCACAGACGGCGCGCATCCAGGCATGGGCCGTGTTGTCAAAGAAATGGATGGATGTGGTGAGCGCTGCGGCGTATTTTCCTGCGAACGCGCCCTGCGCCCCCCGCTCGGCGATCAACTCCACAAACCGCATGTAGTTGCCATGGGCCAGGCACACATATAGCGGGAATGCCCACAGCACGCCGTCGGCTTCGCGCACCTGGGTGATGACCTCGTCAAAGCGGCCTGGTTTGGTTTCGATCTGCCGGATCTCGTGCGCCACATGCACCTGCACAAACTTATGCTCCGGATTGACCTTCTGCAAATAGTTCACATATTGCATCGTCACACTGGCTTCACCCTTGGGGCTGCCATTCAATACCAGGATCTTCATAACATGCAGTCCTTTCCAATGATCTCGTCCTTCTCAAGACGGCGCAAAAACTCCTCGCACCAGCCCACTGTGAAATGGTAATACTGGATGCCATAATCCAATGTGGCTGCCTCATACATGCCCGCGCTGTGTTGGATGCTGTCTCGCAGGGCAGTCAGCTCCCCGATCTCGCCGCGTACCCTATGGATAAAGCCCTGTATCAACGCAACCGCCTGATCCTTTGGCAGCCACCGGTAGAAGAAGATGCGCACCAGGTGGTCGTGGCGGGTCCGGTTGAGCGTAATGGGATGCCGGAGCCATTGGTGAAATGCCGCCCGGCCTGCCTCGGTGATCGCGTACTCCTTGCGGATCTTGCCGCCCTCCGCCGTCTCGGTCATTGTGACAGTGCCTTCCCTTTGCATTTTCTGTAGCATCGGGTAAATGCTGCCGAAGCTGGCGTCATAAAAGTAGGCGATGGAATTCTCCATGAAGCGCTTGATGTCATAGCCGCTCATGTTTTTGTATTGCAGAAACCCCAGGATGATGTATTCCAGCATACTGCCCCCATGTATCGAGACGATATATCGACACGGTATATATTAGAGTGACCAAAAACTGATGTCAAGACACTTGATGAAAATAAACAAAAAGCACAGATATTTCATCAAAACTTGCCACAAAACCACCCGAATGCTATAATCAACTCTTATGAACCGAGCACAATCCGGAGGCTTGCATCCATGTATTATTTCATCGTGAACCCCGTGGCGGGGCATGGCCGTTGCCCCAAGATCATGAGTTCACTGTCCAAGATACTCCTTTCCAAAAACATCGAGCACGAGATCGTCGTCACCAGCAACGCCGGCCATGCCGAGCAGCTGGCAGCCGCCGCGGCATCGGCCGGTTACCGGGCCATTGTGGCCGTGGGCGGCGACGGCACCGTGATGGAGACAGCGGCTGGGCTTTTGAAATCCGGCGGAAACGCGGCGCTGGGCATCATCCCCGGCGGCACCGGCAATGATTACCGCCGCAGCCTGGGCATCCCGATGGACGCAGAAGGCGCTCTTTCCATCATCTTGGATGGTGAAATGAAACAGGTGGATGCCGGGCTGTTCAACGGCAAGCCGTTTTTCAACATCGGCAGCATCGGCTTTGATGTGTCGGTGGTGGAGCAGAGCCGCCGCATCAAGGCGCCCGGCGGCCTGGCCTATTACCTGGCGGTGTTCACCACGCTGGCCCGCTACCGCTGCAAGAAGATGCGCCTATGGGTGGACAATGTGCTTCAGGAAAAGGAGCTGCTGCTCACCGCCATCGGCAACGGCCTGTTCTACGGCGGCGGCATGAAGGTGCTGCCCAAGGCCGAGCCCGGTGACGGCAGCCTGGATGTGTGTGTGGTGGACCGTATTCCCCGTCATAAGATCGCGATGCTTTTCCCCCAGTTTCCCACCGGCGGCCATGTGAAGTTCCCCTTTGTGAAGTTCTACCGCGCCAAGAAGGTGGTTATTGACAGCAACGGTGAGCCCTTTGCCGTGCAAACCGATGGCGAGCTGCACGCGGCGGTGACCAGCGCAGAGTTTTTGATCTTGCCCGGAGCCCTCAGGGTGATGGCTCCGGCCCGCTGAGGGCAGAGCGATGGCGATCCCCTATCTGTCGTTTATCAATTCCAAGGAGCTGGGCTCGATGATGGACGTGGGCGGTCCCACGATCCATTACATCGACGACGGCTCCGGCCCGCCCATGCTGTTTTTGCATGGCTTGGGGTTCTCATTGTTCACGTTCCGCAACAACTATCCTTTGTTTGTCAAAAGCATGCGCATCATTTCAGTGGACCTGCCGGGCTGCGGCTACTCCCGCCTGCCAGGCCACTGCAGCGCCTCTTCTCAGGATATGGCCAAATACCTGATCCGCCTGCTGGACGCGTTGAAGGTAGAGCGGGCCACCATCTGCGGCGCCGGCGAGGGCGGCATCGTGGCGCTGGAAATGGCGATCCGATACCCGGAGCGGGTGTCGGCACTGATCCTCTCCAGCCCCGGCAGCATCACGCGCCACTTCCCCAAGCCCATCCGGCAGCTGATGCACCCTTTGTTGGGTGAAATTCGCATGACCTTTCTGCGCATCGGAGACGTGCATGATTTTTTGAAGTGGTGCTGTTTCAACGAGATCGCAGTGGACAACTACATGACCCGCCAGGTGTACCGGCCCTTTGAGAACCGGCTGGCCCGGCAAACGCTGCTGCGGCTGATCCAGGAATATGACGACGATTACGTGCATGAAAACCTGAAGGCCGTGCTCTGCCCCACGCTCATCGTGTGGGGGGAGATCGACGCGGGCCGGCCCTGCGGCATGGCGGACCTTTACGCCCGCCAGATCCCGTCCTCATCGGTGCTTTTGATCCGTAACTGCGGCATGCTGCCCCATGAGGAAAAGGGCCCGGAGTTCAACGAGCGGGTGGTGCAGTTCCTGTTGGCGGCGCTGCCCGACCTTGAGCCCACGGCGATGAACGGGCTCCATGAGGAGATTATGGACTACGCGGTGTATGAGGAGGATGAGGAATACTGAGCAGTCAGTAGTCAATCATCGCGGCTGATATGCCCAGGAGGTATCCCCGCTTCTGAAAAACAGATGAATTTTTTCTGTTGATAAATTGCAAAAGGCATATATAATAAAGGCAATGTGTGTATAAATATGAATCTTTGAATTGATGATATCGGTCATGATGTGGTATTGTTGCTGGGAGTTTTCAAAGAATTGTCCATTTGATGTTAATGGAACCGGCGTTTGGGCATCTGAATAGATGGTATTTGCATAACGCGATCTATACCTTCAGAGGTTTCCGATATGACGTCAAACGAACCCAGAATTCTCATTGCCGACGATGACAGCGTGAGCCTGCACCTCCTGAGCCAGGTGTTCAAGGAGGGTTTCACCGTGCATTGCGTGAAGTCCGGTGAGGAAGCGCTGAGCGTGGTGCTGGCATTCAAGCCTGATATCATCCTGCTGGATATCGTGATGAAGGGCATGTATGGCTTTGAGGTGTGCCGCAGGCTGAAGAACATGCGTGATACAGCGCACACGCCCGTGGTGTTCATCTCCTCCAGGGAAGACGCTGAGACCGAGATCGAGGGGCTGAAGGCCGGCGGCATTGACTTTATCACCAAACCCTTCAACCCGGCCATTGTGCGCATGCGCATCACCAACTATATCGAGCTCAAGCGCACCCGTGACAACCTGGAGCAGATGTCGATCACTGATCAGCTCACGGGGCTTTATAATCGCCGCTATTTCGACCGCATGCTCACGGCTGAGATCCAGCGCTCTAGCCGCAGCCACGATTGCCTGGCGCTCATGATGCTGGACATTGACCATTTCAAGCGCTACAACGACAATCATGGCCACCTGGCAGGGGATGAATGCCTGAAGATGATTAGCCAGGCAATCAGGAAGACCTTCCGGCGCGTTGGCGACCTTGTGTCCCGCTATGGCGGCGAGGAGTTCGCCGTGCTTCTGCCATCCACCAGCCTGTCGTCGGCCTGCATGCTGGCTGAAACCACCCGGAAAAATGTGGAAGACCTGCAGTTGGGCTATACGGGCCTGGTTGAAAATGGGTTTGTGACGATCTCCATCGGTGTATCCGGCGTCTATCCGGAGGCGGAGACTGACCCACAGAAGCTCCTGAATGACGCTGACCGGGCTCTGTATCAATCCAAATCCATCGGGCGAAACCGTGTAGTCGCCGCTCAATGAGCTGGCATCCGTTTCTGCCAATTAAGAACACACAAATTTGATTTTGGTTCATACAAGATTCAACGAAGAGGCCTTTTGACATCCCCGGAGGTTTGTTTATGAAGTATCCCCTTAAAGATCTGGTGCAAATGGAAGTGCTGCAGCGCCTGGTCAACAAGATGAACGAGGTGCTGCATCTGCCTGTGTCCATCATCGACCGGCAGGGGAGAGTGATTGTTGAAACGCCGCAGACAGCACTGTGTGCCTCTTTTCACCAATGCCACCCGGATCTCCGGGCAATCTGTGATGGGCGGCGTGTCGAACCCAGGGAGGATGGGAAGCCTTCCCTCTGCCCGCTTGGCCTGGCGTATTTTTCCATACCGGTGCGCGTGGGTAGCGAGCATGTGGCCGACCTCACGATGGGTCAGGTGTTCCTTTCGCAACCTGATGAGGAGAGGTATCGCGGGCTTGCCCGGCAATATGGCTTTGAAGAAGAGCAATATCTGGAGGCAGTGCGGACCGTGCCGGTGTTGGATGCCGCCCGGGTGCAGCAGGCGCTGCTGTTTGCGTCCGGGCTTGTGGAGGTGCTGGGCGACATCGGTCTGAGCCGCCTCAAAGAGCTGGAAGCCCAGGCCGGCTTGCACAGCGCCAACGAGGAGCTGAAGCGTGCCAGCAGCTATCACCGCAGCCTCATCGAGGCCAACGCCGACGCCATGGCTGTGATCAACGCCGAAGGCACCATCACCGATGTGAACTCCGCCGCCGAGCGATTGACCGGCAAGGCCAGGGAGCTGCTGATCGGCACCCCTGTGGGCAGCCACATAGACAACCCTGCCCTGGCCAGGGCGGCGATCCTGCGCGCGCTCAGGGAAGGAAGCCTGGACAATCTTGATATGATGTTCTTGAATAAAGAAGGCGGCCAGATTCCAGTGCAGATCAACCTGCGGGCTTTCGGTGGCCAGGACGGCACGCCAAGGGGGGTCCTGCTTTCTGCCAGAGACCTGACGCAGCAGAGAAAGCTGGAGGAAAGGCTGGGCCGGGCGCGGCAATTCCGGTTGCTTGCGGAGAACTCGACCGATGTGATCCTGCGCATGTCACCGGAAGGAGTTTGCAACTATGCCTCCCCAGCTTGTTTCCGGGTGCTTGGTTATTTGCCCGAAGAGCTGAGCGGTGTGAACCTCACGGAGTTTTTCCACCCGGAAGACGCGCACCGTTATCTGGCCGCCCGGGAAGCCATTGGCATGGGCAAGCGCACATTTGTCTTTTCTGCCCGGATCCGCCTGAAGAGCGGCGAGTATCTCTGGACAGAGGCCAGCGGCCAGGTGTTCTTCGCTGAAAATGGGGCCCCCCGGGAAGTGCAGGCGTCTTTGCGCGACATCTCCGACCGGATCAAAGCCGAGCAAAGCCGGGCGCTCGTTGAGCGGCGGATCATCGCCCTGTTTGACAATATGCTGGAGGGCGTAGCGCTGCATGAGCTCGTCTATGAGGACGGCCGCGCAGTGGATTACCGGATCACCGCCGTGAACCCCGCGTTTGTTGCCAATACAGGCATCACGCGGGCGGAGGCGGTTGGTGTAAAGGCGACTGATCTATATGGTGTTGAGGAAGCACCCTATCTGGAGCTCTATACTCAGGTGGCAGAGACCGGCCGGCCCATTATTTTTGAGACCTATTACCCGCCGATGGACAGGCACTTCAGCATTTCTGTGTTCTCCCTTGAAATGGGGGTCTTCGCCTGCGTGTTCACCGACATCACCGGGCGGATTAGGGCCGCCAACGAGCTGAGGGCCGCCAAGGAATACGCTGAGGAGCTCATTGATACCGCCAACGCCATCGTGCTGGTGCTGGACGCCGATGGGTGTGTGAAGGAATTCAACCGCACCGGCGAGCAGCTCACCGGCTGGACCAAGCAGGAGCTTGTGGGCAGGAACTGGTTTGATCTGGCCGTGCCCAGGGACCGTTACCCCCAGGTGTGGGAGAGGTTCCATGCAATCGGCAACGGCGACGTGCCCGGCAGCACCGAAAACGCCATACTGACCAAGGATGGCCGTGAGCGCCATATTGCCTGGAGCAACAGCCTGACGAAGCGTGACGGGCAGATCACCGGCATTGTGAGCTTCGGTGTGGACATCACCGAGCGCATGGAGATGGAGAAGGAAATCCGCAGCTATCAGGAGCGTCTGAGCCTGGTTATGAAAAACCTGGATGCGGTGATTTTCCAGCTTGATCATGACGGCAAGTGCCTGCTGGCGGAAGGCAGGGGCCTTGAGAAGCTTGGTCTCACGCCGAAAAGTGCCCTTGGGCGGGATTATTCCGGTCTCATCAACTTTGACGCCCGGGCCATCGCCGCCTACCGGCGCGCGGCCTCAGGCAAGGAATCCACGACCGAGATCAAGGTGGGCTCCACCGTTTTCCAACACACAATAACACCGCTCTACACCGCTGAAGGCAAGCGCGACGGCATCATCGGCCTGTCCGTGGACATTACCGACCGCGTGTTGGCCGAGCAAAGGCTCCGGGAGGAAAAGGAGCGGCTGCGCGTCACGCTGCAAAGCATCGGTGACGGTGTGATCGCCACCGACGGCACCGGCCGCGTGGTGCTGATGAACGCTGTGGCCGAGCAGCTCACCGGCTGGCCTGCCCGTCGCGCCATCGGCCGGCTGTTTGAGGAAGTGTTTGACATCTACAACGAGGAGACCGGCATCAGGTGCGATAACCCGGTGGAGCGCGTGCTCACGACCGGTGTGGTCTTGGGCCTGGCCAACCACACGGCTCTGCGCAGCGCCGACGGCACCGTGCGCTCCATTGCTGACAGCGCAGCACCCATCCTTGATGAATCACAGCGAGTGCTCGGCGTGATCCTGGTGTTTCGCGATGTGACGGATGAAAAACAGAAGGAAGAGGAGATCGCCTTCCTGAGCTATCATGACCGGCTGACGGGCTTATATAACCGGGCGTTCCTGGAGGAGGAGAGCCGGAGGCTTGACACCGCCCGCCAGCTGCCCATCTCTGTGATCATGGGCGATGTAAATGGCCTTAAGCTTACCAACGATGTGTTTGGGCATGGTGAAGGCGATATGCTGCTTTCCCGGATTGCAGCCATTCTTCGGGAGTGCTGCCGCAATGAGGACATTGTTGCACGCGTGGGCGGCGATGAGTTTTGCATCCTGCTGCCCAAAACCAGCTACGGCCAGGCTGCTGAGATCTCCAAGCGCATCTATGCCCGCTGCGAAAACACCGACAGCGGCTTGCCCTCCGGCAACGCCAAGCTCAGCATCTCGCTGGGCTGGGGCACCAAGACTGAGGCCGAAGGACACCTGGATACGGTGATGAAAGCGGCAGAGGATGCGATGTACCGCCGCAAGCTGCTGGAGAGCCGCAGCCAGCACAGCTTCATCATCTCCTCGATACGCACTACGCTGTTTGAGAAGAGCTTTGAGACCGAGCAGCACGCGCAGCGCCTGATCGCCTATTCCAAGGCCGTTGCCCAGGCACTGGGCCTGCCCGATGACCAGGTGAATGACATCGAGCTGTTTGCGCTGCTGCATGACATCGGCAAGATTGCCATCGACGGCCACATCCTGACCAAGCCCGGCAAGCTCACTGAGATCGAGTGGGAGGAGATGCGCCGCCACCCGGAGATCGGCTTCCGCATCGCCCAGTCCTCGCCAGACCTGGCCCACATTTCCGAATACATCCTCTGCCACCACGAGCGGTGGGACGGCAACGGTTACCCCCAGGGCCTCAAGGGCACAGCCATCCCTCTCTTGGCTCGCATCCTGCTGGTGGTGGATGCCTACGATGCGATGACGCAGGACCGTGTCTATCGCAAGGCGATGAGCCGTGACGACGCCTGCGCCGAGCTGCTGCTGCACGCCGGCACGCAGTTTGACCCCAACGTGGTGTGGGCGTTTATGGAGCTACTGGAGCGTGGCGAGGAGTTTGCGTGATCTTGTGATATACTATACCTGTTCATCCCAATTCCACGAGGCGTCAGGATGCTCGATCAGGTAAGGCGATACATCAGGGACTGCGCTATGCTCCCGAAAGGGAGCGTGGTGTTGGTCGGCGTGTCCGGCGGTGTGGACAGCGTGGCATTGCTGCGGGCGCTGTGCATGCTGCGTGATGGGCTTGGCATCCAGGTTGAGGCCGCCCATTTCCACCACGGCATCCGCGCCGAATCGGATGATGAGCAGCACTTTGTGGAGGGGCTCTGCTTTGAGCTTCGTGTGCCGCTGCACTTGGGGCGGGCCGATGCGCCTGCACTGGCCGGAGAGCGCGGTGTATCACTGGAGGTGGCTGCGCGTGATGCACGACACCTTTTTTTTCGTGAGATTATGGAAGAACTGGGCATCCAAAGTCTGGCGCTTGCCCACCACAAGGATGACCAGGCAGAAACGGTGTTGCTGCGGTTGATCCGAGGCGCCGGTGCCGATGGCCTCTCTGCAATGGCGCCGGTTGAGGATAATGGCATTGTGCGGCCTTTCTTGTGTGTGGGCAGGGCGGAGATCCAAGCCTGGTGCGTACAAAACGGTTTCACCTGGCGGGAGGATGCCTCCAATGCCGACACAACAATCCCCCGCAACTGGGTGCGCCATGTGTTGCTGCCGATGGTGGAAGAACGGTTGAACCCGCAAGCCCCCGAGGCTCTTTGCCGCGCTGCCGAATTGCTGCGGGAGGACAGCCGCTTTCTCAACAGCCTCGCCGAATCCGCGCTCAAGCGGGCCGTTGAAATGCCCGGCGGCGGTGCGTCCGCTCCGGTGGAAGACATTGCCCATTTGTCCTGGCCGGTGCAGAGCCGCGCGTTGCGCCAATTGGCCCGTCGGGCTGGCATGGTGGCCGATGTGGAGCGGTGCGATATCCTTGCGATGTCGTCATTGCTGGGGGCGGGCAAGACCGGTTGCCGGCTCGATCTGGGCAGTGGGGCGGTGGCCCTGCGGGAGGCAGGCGCGCTGGTGATCCTGCCGGCCTTGCCGGAGCCACGCCGCTGGGAGCCGGTGCCGCTGGCTGTGCCGGGGGAGACTGCCGCCTGCGGTGGCCTGTTCCATTGCGAGCATTTCGAAGGAGTCCCGCCTGATTTGAAAGAGCATTCTGCAACCATGCAGTATTTCGATGCTGACCGGTTCCCGCCTGGTGTGGCTGCCCGTTCCAGGGCTGAGGGAGACCGGTTCCACCCGTTGGGCGCACCCGGCAGCAAGAAGCTGAAGGATCACCTGATCGACCGCAAGGTGAGCCGCTTCGTCCGAGATGGCCTGCCTCTGCTGGCCTGTGGTGCGGATGTGCTTTGGGTGGTGGGCGTGGGCATTGCCGATGGAGTGAAAGTCACGGCGCAAACAACGCGCGTTTTGGAGATCGAGTTTGTCAAAAAGGAGAAGGGTTTATGATGGGTATGATGGCTGATGTGAGCCGTGTGCTGATCAGCAAAGAGGAAATCGCTGCCAAGGTCGCGGAGATCGGCAGACAACTGAGCCGCCATTATGAGGGTCACACTCCTGTGATGATCTGTGTGCTGAAGGGTTCCTCCGTGTTTTACGCCGATTTGGTCCGCTGCATGGATATCCAGGTCCGTATGGACTTCATCTCCGCCTCCAGTTATGGCCGGGGCACCGGCAGCTCCGGCGAGGTGCGGCTGATCAAGGACCTGGATGAATCCATTGAGGGCCGCCATGTCGTGGTCGTGGAAGACATTCTGGACACCGGCCTCACGCTGCATTACCTCACAGACATGCTGCGCTCGCGCAAGCCGGCATCTTTGAAAATCTGCACGCTGCTGGACAAGCCCGAGCGCCGTAAGGTGACCATCGGGGCGGATTGGCAAGGCTTTACGATCCCCAATGAGTTTGTGGTGGGTTATGGGCTGGACTATGCCGAGCAATACCGTAACCTCCCCGATATCTGCGTATTGAAGCCCGAGATTTATCAGAAATAGGGAGGGGCCATGCACCGGAGCGCCAGGCCATGGGTCATACTTCTCTGCTGCACGGCGGTGTCCGGTGCGGTGCTTGCCGCGTACGGTGCCATCACCGGCACTGAGCCCCTACTGGCTTTGGGCCTGCCGGTGGCGTTTCTATCGTTGATTCTGTTGCCGGTGCTGCGAAAACGGGCCAGGCTGCAGGAGAAGGTAGAGCGCGGTGAGGGCTTGCTTGCAAGCTGGGAATACAGCCCTGCGGAGGCGGCGCAGCTAGCCGCCCGGCGCAGGGGCGAGGTGCTGCGTGCCGGGTGGAAACTTGCGCTGCTGCTCACCGTGTGCGGGGCATTGATTTTGTTACCCATTGCCGGTGCCGTTGCCAATGAATTTGGTGCCGTGCCGCAGGCATTGTGGCTGGGCGGCGCGGTGACAGCGGTTCTGATCTGGGCAGCGGTGCCGCTCGCTGCGGCTTATCAGGCCGGTGAGGTAAACAGCCTGCCCTGCCGCACCCGGATCTGCGGCAATTGCCTGGTGATTGCAAACCGCTGGTTGCCGCTCAATGACTATCACCGCTTCAAGCTGGAGCGGGCTGCCCTTGTGGCCAGCGATTCCGGCCTGGTGGTCTTGCGGATTGACTGCTCCTACCAGGCGGGCAAGCGGCTCTCTACGTTTCGCAAAACGGTGGAGGTTCCAGTGCCCGCCGGGATGGAAGAGGATGCAAGGCGTGTGGCCGCTGCGCTGCGATGACCGGCATGTATCATGACGGATATGGAGGCGGACCGATGCCCAAGCGCCGGCGCTCCCATTCGGATCAAACCGTAGCAGAACTGGCCCGTTGCAGGGTGCTTTGCGACGTGCTGTATGGTGCGCGCCCGCCGGAGGCTTATGAGAAGCTGACAGGGGGAAAACTCGGCCGGTTTGTGCTGCACCTCATTGAACTGGACGGTTGCGGTGCGCCCCCGCTTGCGGAGGCGCTGGAGGAGCTTTGGGCGCTGAAGCTCGGCCGGGCCGGCGCGGTGCTGGCCCTCTCATGCCAAAGGGTTGCGGTGCTTATCGGAAAGCTTCGGGGCGGAGGCGCAGGGGGCCTTGAGATCCACGGCGGCAGCGCCAGCTTGCCCGGTGGCGGTCTGTTGGGGGCGGTTGCCAGCGCCAGTGGCCATGGTGCGGAGGAGCTGCCGCTTTGTTACCGCGCCTGCCTTGCAATCCTGCAGGAGGGGGAGGGGAAGATGGCTCGCTCCCAAATAAACGCGCTTTCACAAATTTCTGACAAGCCCATAAAGCCAATTCTGTCGAAAACACTTGAATTCATCGCAGCCAACTACCGGCGGGGCATCACGTTGGATGAAATTGCGAAGAATGCCTTTGTCAGCCCATGCCACATCAGCAGGCTTTTCCGAAAGGAAATGGGCATCAGTTGGGTGTCCTATTTGTGGAATTTTCGTATTTATGAGGCAAAAACGTTGCTGAGAGAAACCAATTTGCCCATTGTCGAAGTCTCTGAGCGCATCGGCATTGCGGATTCCCACTATTTTGCAAAGCATTTCAAGGAGCAGACAGGCCAATCTCCCAGCGACTACCGGAAAAAAGGTATGGAATGAAACCGTGTTTTTTCCACAATTGGTTGTGCAATATGCTCGCCTGTTTCATGCCAAAATGACGGTAATATGCTCAGAGATCATATTTTTGTTTTGTTATATGCATAAGAAATCACAATATAATACATTTATAATCACAATATAATCCATTTAGATTTGCTACATTTTCCCGTATTATGTTTTGTGAAAGCGTATTCACAGTGTTGAGTGTAATTGTTCGCTTAATCAATGGAGCGTGTCGCACAAATCACAAAACACATAGAATGCGACAGATGAATTATACAAACTGCACGAATGCAGAAGCAGATATGCTGGGAAACCCCGTAGAAACGCGTTTACACAACGAGGTGCTGCATGATGGTCAAGAGCGTTCCGAAAGCCCCGGAGGCACCGGTGACCCGCAAAACGAGCACACGCAAACGCTTCCGCTCCTTTCGCTGGGAGTATTGGCTGATGGTGTTGCCCGGGCTTGTGGTGCTTCTGATCAACAATTACGTGCCCATGCTGGGCATCGTGATGGCCTTCCAGAAGTATCAGAACATCCCCAAGCCCAAAACCGGGGCCTGGACCTGGCTGCCGCAGTATTTTTACAACATTGTGCAAGGGTTTGCCAAGGGCAACCTGCCGATCCTGTCCAGCTTGAACGACAGCGGCGAGCTCGTTCAGGAGAAGAACCTGTTCGGCAACTTTGCCTATCTGTTCAAGTCGCCGGATGCCTGGAACATGACCCGTAACACAGTTCTCTACAACGTGGTGTTCATTGTGCTTGGCCTGGTGGTGGCTGTTGCGTTCGCAATCATCCTTTCAGAGCTCCGCAACCGGCGCGGTTCCAAGGTGTTCCAAAGCATGATGTTCCTGCCCTATTTCCTTTCGTGGGTGGTCGTGAGCTATCTGGCATACGGCTTTTTTGGGCCGGAGTCGGGCTTTATCAACCGATCCATCCTTGAGCCGCTGGGGCTTGACACGATCCAGTTCTATTCCGAGCCGGCCTACTGGCCAGCGATACTGATCTTTTTCAACCTGTGGAAATACACTGGCTACAACTGCGTGGTCTATCTGGCTTCCATTGCCGGCATTGACCCGGAGTTGTATGAGGCCGCCACGATCGACGGCGCCAACCGCTGGCACCGCATCCAGCACATCACGCTGCCGCAGCTGCAGCCGCTCATGATCATCCTCACGGTGCTGGCCATCGGCAGGGTGTTCAATTCCGACTTTGGATTGTTTTATCAGCTGCCACGGCAGCAGGGGGCGCTTTCTGACACCACGCTGGTGATCGACGTGTATGTGTTCCGGGCCCTGCAACAGCAAAATAACTTCAGCATGGCAGCGGCCGCCGGTCTTTACCAGTCCATCGTGGGGTTCATCTTCGTACTGGGAGCCAATCTGTTTGTTGGCAAACTGGACCGCGAAAAAGCGGTGTTTTGAGGGGAGGTGCAGGCATGGACAATCAGAACCGGCAGGAAGCAAAATTCAACAGGCTTCCCATGGGCATCAACTTCATATTGAACATCGCCGTGATCATCTTTGTGGCGCTGTGCATCGTGCCGCTCCTGCTCACTGTGATTGTGTCATTCACCGACGAAACGGAGATTCTGCGGCTGGGCTATTCATTCACACCGGCCAAGTTTTCGCTGGAGGCATATCGCTATGTGTTTGCCGGCGACGTGATCTGGCGCAGCTACGGCATCACCACGTTTGTGACCATTGTGGGCACGCTGGCCAGCCTCATCGTGATCACGCTGTTTGCTTATCCCATCTCCCGCAAGGATTTCAAGCAGCGTAACCTGCTATCTTTCGTGGTGTTCTTCACGATGATCTTCTCTGGCGGCCTGGTGCCCTGGTATATGGTCTATGTGCACCTGATCCCGATCAAAAACACAATCTGGGTCTATATCGTGCCGTCACTGATGAACTGCTGGTATGTGCTGATCATGCGCACATTCTTCCGCACCACGGTGCCGGATGAGCTGCTGGAAGCCTCCAGGCTCGATGGCGCAGGAGAGTTCCGCACATTCTTCTCGGTGGTGCTGCCCATCAGCAAGCCGGGGCTTGCCACAGTCGGCCTGTTCTGCATGCTGGGATACTGGAACGACTGGTATCTGCCCCTGGTGTTCATCGACAAGACCGAGCTCTATAACGTGCAATACGTGCTGGCCAAGATGCTTTCCAACCTTACCTGGCTTTCGCAGAATTCTCAGTACATCACTGGCTCCACATCCTTCAGCAACACTCCCAGCGAGACTTCGCGCATGGCGATCGCCGTGCTGTCCATCGGGCCGATCATCTTTGCCTATCCGTTCTTTCAACGGTATTTTATCAAGGGCTTGACGATCGGCGCTGTGAAAGGCTGATGCCGGCATAGCCGGACGGTATAAGAATCAATCAAGGAGGGCTCATGATGAAAAGACACTGGCGGAATCTCTTCGCGGCGTTGGCGCTGTTCACGGCCATGGTGATGGTCGCCGGCTGCGCGACCACCGCTCCCACTGCGGCTCCTGCCACTCAGGCGCCCGCGACCGATGCACCTGCAACCCAGGAGCCGACTGTGGAACCCACAGAGCCGGCCGTGGAGCTGCCGCCCGTCAACCTGGTGTGGTACCTGGTGGGTAACGGCGACGAGCCGGACCAGGCTGCTGTGCTGGCCAAAGTCAACGAGTATCTCAAGCCCAAGATCAACGCCACTGTGGACCTGCGCGTGATCGGCTGGGGCGACTATGACAACAAGGTCAACCCCATGCTGGCGGCCGGCGAGAAGTTCGACCTGCTCTTCTCCTGCAGCTGGGCCGGCAACTACCGCCTGAACGCCTCCTCCGGCTTCCTGCTGGAGATCACTGATCTTCTCAAGCAGTATGCCCCCGATGTGGAGAAGGTGCTTGGCCCCGACTTCCTCTATGCCTCCTCTGTGGGCGGCAAGCAGTACACGATGCCCTGCAACAAGGAAAAGGCCCATGCCTGGGGCCCCCTGATGCGCAAAGACCTCGTGGACAAGTACAAGATCGATGTGTCTGGCATCAAGAACTGGAAAGACTTTGAGCCGGTGCTCAAGACCATCAAGGACAATGAAAAAGACGTATGGCCGCTGTTGGTTGTGCAGGGCGAAGCCCCCTTCGCCACGTTGGATTGGGATTATGTCGGCGACAAGAACATCCCCGGCGCGCTCTACTCCAACAACGATGAGTCCAACGTGAAGGTCATCGACCAGTTCACCGCCCCCGAGTCTGTGGAGCACTACAAGCTCATGCGTGATTACTTCACCAAGGGCTACATCAACCCCGAGTCCCCCACACAGACAGACTTCAAGGCCGAGCTCAAGAGCGGCAAGTATTTCTGCGTGGACCAGTCTCTGAAGCCCAACAAGTATATTGAGATGTCCAACGAGCTGGGCACTGAGTATGTGCAGGCGCAGTTCTCCCCCTCCGTCATGTCCAACGGCGAGACCACCGGCTCCATGCTGGCCCTGCCCGCCGCCTGCCCCAACCCCGAGCGCACCATGATGTTTGTGAACCTGCTCTATTCCGACGCGTTCGTGATCAACACGCTGAACTTCGGCATTGAAGGCGAGCACTATGTGAAGGTGAGCGACACCCAGATCAAGGCCGGCCCGAAGAACGCTGCCAGCCCTGCCGGCTACAACCCCGGTCACACCTGGAAGTTCGGCAACCAGTATCTGGAGTTCCTCTCCGAGAAGGATCCGACCAACATGTGGGATCTTTACAAGAGCTTCAACGACAGCGCAATCCCGCTGAGGAGCCTTGGCTTCATCTGGGACGGCGCCAATGTGCAGACCGAAGCCTCCGCCTGCAAGAACGTGGTCGCCAAGTATTATGTGAACCTGTTCAACGGCGCCGGCACCGAGCCTGTTGACGATGTGGTCGCCAAGTTTGCCAAAGAGCTGAAGGATGCCGGTGTTGACGTGCTGTTGGCCGACATGCAGAAGCAGTATGACGCGTTCCTGGCTGCCAAGAAGTAATCAACCGAAGCCTGTACAATGAACCAATGGGGACGGAGCGGGCAGGGCCTGCTCCGTCCCGCTAAAAAGGTGGTTGCCCGATGAAAAGTGACGAAATCGCAAAGCTGGCGGGTGTATCCCGCAGCACTGTTTCCAGGGTCGTAAACAATTACCCCAATGTGCCGGACCAAACGCGCCGCCGGGTCATGGAGATCATTGACCGCTATGACTACGCGCCGAACACGTCGGCCCGGGCTTTGGCCGGAAAACCCCATAACACCATCGGGCTTTTCATCATCAGCATCTCGGAGAAGGACGAAAACCACCGCATCTACCAGAACAACTATTTCGCCCCGTTTTTGGAGATCATTGTGGACGCGCTGAACTCCAGGGGCTACTACGCGCTGGTCAATGTGATCTATTCCAAGGATGATTATGACCGCATCAAGCAGGCCTTCATGCAAAAGAGAATCGACAGCGGCATCATCATCGGCACTGAAATGGCTTCCGATGTCTACGGCGACATTCTAAAGCGTGGCTGCCCGCTGGCCATCATCGACCTGGATCCCGATGAGGCCAGGAAGTTCCGCGGGGGCCAAGCCAATCTTACCTTGATCAATTCCATGGATTATGAAGGGGCCTATATGGCCGTGGAATACCTGCTGGAGCTGGGCCATCGGGAGATCGGCCTGCTGGCCGGGCGCATGAGCACCTATTCGGGCCGCGAGCGCTACAAGGCCTATGTGGATTGCATGCGCAACAACGGCATTCCGGTCCGTGAAGAGTTCGTGCTTTATGGCGAGTTTCTCAAGAGCAATACGGAGCAGGAAGTCACGCGGCTCATTGGAAGTGGCGAAATGCCCACCGCGATCTTCTCCTGTAACGATGATATGGCGTTGGCTGCTATTGATATTTTTAAAAGCAAGGGGATCCGGGTGCCGCAGGACATCTCGATCATTGGATTTGACGATATCGCCATCTCCGCCCATGTGAGCCCTGCGCTCACTACGGTGAAGGTGCCCATCTATGACATGGCGCGCAAGGCGGTGGATTCTGTCATCCAGGCGATCGGCACGGAAGACAAGTCGCAGAGCATGGTAAGCCTGCCGGTGAAGCTCATTGTCCGTGATTCCTGCAAGCAGGCTGCCGGGTCGGTCAAGCGCCTGGAGCTGGCTTGATTCATTTTTTCGCAAGGGGTTGCAATATGAAGTACGGTTTCTTTGACGACGCAAATCGCGAGTATGTGATCACCACACCCAAGACGCCGCTGCCATGGATGAATTTTTTGGGCGCTGAGGAGTTTCACAGCCTCATCTCCAACACAGCCGGAGGCTATAGCTTTTATAAAGATGCCCGGCTCTGCCGCATCACCCGATATCGCATGAACAACGTGCCGTCTGATTTTGGCGGGCGTTATTTCTATATACTGGATGGATCGGATTACTGGTCACCGGGCTGGATGCCAATGCGGCGCGAGTTGGATATTTACGAGTGCCGCCATGGTATGGGCTACACCCGCATCACCGGCGCAAGGGGCGGTGTCGCGGCGGAGGTGCTTTTCCTGGTGCCTCCCGGTCAGGCCGCTGAAGTGCAGCGGGTGCGACTGACCAATACGGGCAATGCCCCCAAGCAGCTCAAGCTGTTTTCCTATATCGAGTTTTGCCTGTGGAATGCTTTAGATGATATGAGCAACTTCCAGCGCAATTTCAACACCGGCGAGGTGGAGATCGAGGGATCCACCATTTATCACAAGACCGAATACCGCGAACGCCGCAATCATTATGCATTCTATTCGGTGAACGCTCCTCTCGCCGGCTTTGATTCGGACCGGGAAAGCTTCCTGGGCCAGTTCAATGGCTTTGATACGCCCCGGGCCGTGGTGGAAGGCAAGCCCGGTAACTCGGTGGCCGACGGTTGGTCGCCGATTGCCAGCCACTGCCTGGAGGTGGCGCTGGAGCCCGGTGAGTCCAGAGACTTTGTGTTTGTGCTGGGCTATGCCGAAAATGCCCGTGGGGACAAGTGGCAGGCCCCCGGCGTGATTAACAAGAGCAAGGCCTATGCGCTGCTCGCCCGTTACCAGACCTCCGCCGATGTGGACAGGGCCATGGCCGGGCTCAAGGAATTCTGGGACGGCCTGCTGGGTATCTGCAGCGCGGCCACTCCGGACGAGCGCTTCAACCGTATGGTCAATGTGTGGAACCCCTACCAGTGTATGACCACGTTCATCATGTCCCGCTCGGCGTCGTTCTTTGAATCGGGTATCGGCCGGGGCATTGGCTTCCGCGACAGCGCGCAGGACATCCTGGGTTTCGTGCACCAGGCACCGGAGAGGGCTCGCGAGCGCATCCTGGACCTGGCTGCCACCCAGCTGCCTGACGGCAGCGCCTACCACCAGTTCCAGCCGCTCACCAAGAAGGGCAACAATGAGGTGGGCAGCGGCTTCAATGACGACCCGCTGTGGCTGATCGGGTCGGTAGGTGCCTACATCCGGGAGACCGGCGACTGGTCCATCCTCGATGATGTGGCGGATTTTGACAACAACCCCGATTTAGCAGCACCCGTGCTGGAGCACCTGCGGCGCAGCATCCGGCACACGATGGAAAACCTGGGCCCCCACGGCCTGCCGCTCATTGGCCGGGCCGACTGGAACGACTGCCTGAACCTCAACTGCCACTCCATTACGCCCGGGGAAAGCTTCCAGACCACCGGCACCAGAGATGGCCGCGTGGCCGAATCTGTGTTTCTCGCAGGGCTGTTCGTCTATTATGGCCGGGAGTATGCCACGCTTTGCCGCAGCAAAGGTTTGATGGAGGAAGCGGAGACCGTCGAGCGGCAGGTGCAGGATATGGAAGCCGCTGCGATGGCCCACGGCTGGGATGGCGCCTGGTTCCTGCGTGCCTATGACGATGCCGGCCGTAAGGTGGGCAGCCGCGAGTGTGACGAGGGCAGGATCTTCATTGAGCCCCAGGGCTTCTGCGTGATGGCCGGCATCGGTCAGAAAGAAACAGCCTTGACGGCGCTGGAATCTGTCAGGGAACATCTGGACACCCCCCATGGGCTGGTGCTGTTGAACCCGGCCTATACCTGGTACCGCCCGGAGCTGGGCGAGATCTCCTCTTATCCGCCGGGCTACAAGGAAAACGCCGGCATCTTCTGCCACAACAACCCGTGGGTCGTGATCGCCGAGACCACGCTGGGGCGTGGCGACCGGGCCTTTGAATACTACGCCAAAACCGCTCCGGCCTATTGCGAAGACCAGGCGCTCCGGCGCACTGAGCCCTATGTCTATGCCCAGATGGTTGCCGGTAAAGATGCCAAGCGCCACGGCGAGGCCAAGAATTCCTGGCTCACCGGTGCCGCCGCGTGGAACTATGTGGCCGCCGCCAATTATATCCTGGGTGTCCGCGCAGGTTTCGACGGCCTGATCGTGGACCCCTGCATCCCCTCTGCCTGGGATGGCTTCACCGTCACCCGGCGCTTTCGCAGCGCAACCTATCACATCACCGTGAAGAACCCCGGCCATGTGTGCCGCGGCGTGGTTTCGATGACGGTGGATGGAAAGCGTATGGATTGCTGCACCGTGCCGGTGTTCGCCGGTGGGGAGCATACCGTTGAGGTGCTGATGGGGTAACCCTCTCTTGTTCATTCAATAAGTTTATCTGTTATGCCAACCTCCTTTCATTCTCCTCTGCCAACGCCCCTCCCCTTCCAGGGAGGGGTACTTTTCATTTATGCGGGCCAGAGCATTACTAAAGACGGGCTGGAGCAGAGTAATGAAGACAGGCCGGGGCGGAGCCCCCACCCTCCAACCCCCCTCTCCCATCCAAGTAAACCACCCCCATCACTGAGGGAGAGATCAAGTTTGTCAACATTCCCCTTCCCACCATCCCGTGGGGGAGGTGGTCAGGGGGTGAGGGTTATCTGTGTGAGGGGTTTAAGTTTTGTGGGCTAGGAAGTCTGAGTTTGATTCCTATTCCTCAGTTGTTTTTGCCAGATAGAGGCCTTTGGACAACATGCTGTCAACCAGATCATAAACCGTCATGCCGTTCACCTGAATGCTTTTCCGGTTACAGGGGTTCCTTGGGTGAATAAAGTCTGCCATTGTATAGAGGACTGGCCGTTGCTTAAGCCCCATGCCTTCCAGCATGGTCTGATACTTTTCAGGTGTGGCTGTCCAGATTTCGATGGCTTTATATTGATCGACGAAAACTTCTTCCTTCTGGATATGCGACCCGAATCCAAAGCGGCTCATGCCGTCGTTAATCAGTAACTCACGGTCTTCCTTGTAAATGGCTTGGGCAGTCTCTTTGGCTAAACCATCCTGAAAATAAATATTCTTGTGGAATTTTGTGTCCTGAGTCGCCAGTTCTTGTTCTTGTTTTTTGCTTGCGGGAGTCTCAAGTATCAGGAAACCAGGGTATTCCAGGGCGTCAAACAATTGAGCCAAACCCTCTGCCATTCGTTCTGCTGACATAAGCACGATGAATTTCCAGCTATCCTCATCATATGGTTCACAGGTGTAGCCTTCCTTAAGGCTGTGTTTTTGAATTGTAAGCCCTGATGGTAATAGAAACTGTTTGCCCCTATTAATCAACATCGTATACTCATCTCCCATTTTTCCATTCTATCAAGTGCCTGGCAGATGGTAAAGCTTTGCGCTCATGCTTGTCCCCCAAAACGGATGATTCATCCGCCAATGTGATGTTTTCAGGAGCATTCAGATATACACCCCACCAGAAAAGCGATATAATACTACCATGGCTTCATAGCCAATTCTTGACAGGAGTTGATGATTATGCCTTGGGGTTGGATCATTGGGATTGCCGCCATCGTCATCGTTGTATTGTGGTTCATTTCCACCTACAACCGCTTTGTCTCACTCAGGAACCGTGTGGAGGAAGCCTTCTCCACAATGGATGTCTATCTGAAGAAACGCTACGACCTGGTGCCGAACCTGGTGGAAACGGTGAAGGGCTACGCCAAGCACGAAAGCTCCACCTTTGAAAACGTGGTGAAGGCCCGCAACATGGCCATGGGCGCCCAGACACTTGAAGAGCGGGCCCAGGGCGAAAACATGCTCAGTGGCACGCTGAAGTCGTTGTTCGCGCTGGCTGAGAGCTATCCGGAGTTGAAGGCCAACCAGAACTTCATTGACCTGCAAAACCAGCTCACTGCCATTGAGAACGACATTGTGAACTCCCGCAAGTGGTACAACGCCATTGTCCGTGAGTTCAACATTGCCCGCGAAGCGTTCCCGAGCACCATCGTGGCCGGCATCATGCATCTGGAAAAGAAGCAGATGTTTGAGATTGACAGCGCCGAGCGGCAGAACGTCAAGGTGCAGTTTTAGGTTTGAGGTGAATCCATGGCCCGCTTTCCCCGCATTGCCGCAGCCATTACGGCAGCCGTACTCCTGCTTGCGCTGGTGTCATCACAGGCGCTTGCGCTGGCCCGGCCCGATGATGGCGGGTTCACAATCACGAACGATGATGTCAGTGTCGTGATCTCCGGGGATAACAGTTATGCCGTCACCGAAACGATTTCCGTTAATTTCTCCGAGCCGCGCCATGGCATTTACCGGGATATCCCGCTCTCCGGTGCGGTGTTTCGCACTTCCGGCGGGGAGGGGCGTTTCAAAGCTGCCATTTCAGAAGTGGCTGTGGAAGGCGTTCCCTTTGATACCAGCGAGAGTGACGGTATCGCGTCCATCCGCATCGGCAGTGCCGGCAGCACGGTGACCGGGCCGCAAACCTACCGCCTGAGTTATCGTCTTCAATTCGCCGATGACGGTGAGGCGGGGTTTGACGAGGTCTATCTGAACCTGATCGGTAATGGCTGGAGCACGGAGATTCAAAAAGCAACCTTCTCCGTCACGCTGCCCGCCTCCATTGACCGTAATGCGGTGGGCTTCTCCATGGGCCACTTCGAGGAATCCGGTTATGCACTCTCTGACCTGGAATATAGTGTGGATGGCAACACCATCCGTGGTGAAACACTTCGGGCGCTGGAGGCCAACGAGGGTCTGACGCTCCGGGTGGAGTTGCCGCAGGGTACTTTCACACTGGCTGGCGCTGCCCAGCCGGAGGTTGTTTTGCCTGATCAGCCGGCCAACGAGGCAGCGGAACCCATCCAATGGGCGGAGGATGGACCAAAGGTCACTGCCGGCAGGGTGGGGCTCTTCGGGCTTCTGCTGGGCGGCGGCGCGGTGGTGGCGATATTGGCCATCATCGCCGTGGTGGTGCTGATCGTGGTGTTGGCTGTGCGGCATTACGGCGGGTTCAGCGGTACAGCCAGGCTGCAATCCGGTTTTGCTCAGGATGAGCAGTGGCGCATGAACCAGATGAACCAGCTCAACCACATGCATCAGATGGATCAGATGAATCAGATGAACCAGATGAACCAGCCGGACACCACGCCCACCGACTTCGGTTCCTTCTCCGGTGGCGACAGCGGCGGCAGCACCGGCGGCGGCGGCTCCTGGTAATTGGTATTATGTTTGGATGGAATGAGGGGATGTCATGAAGCGTATGAAACGCTTGCTGAGTTTTATGGCCGTTGCGGTCCTTCTGTTTGCTCTCGTTGCCCCGCCGGCGCTGGCACTGGCCCAGCCCGATCTGGGCGCTTACACGATCACCAATTATGATGTGAACGTTGTGATCTCGGAGGACAACACCTATACGGTGAACGAGACGATCACTGTGAATTACAGCGAGCCCCGCCACGGCATCTACCGTGACATCCCTCTGAGCGGCGAATGGATGCGCGACAGCGCCCATGGCGGCAACACCAAGTACCACGCCCGCATCAGTGACATCGCTGTGGAGGGTGCGCCTTATGATGTGGGCCGCGAGGGTGGATATACCCGCATCAAGATCGGCGACGCGGACAAATACGTGCAGGGTGAGCAGGTCTATCGCGTGAGCTACCGCCTGCAGTTCTCAGACGATGGCCTGCAGGAGTTTGACGAGGTTTACTACAACCTGATCGGCACCGAATGGGCGACCACGATTGACAGGGTGTCCTTTTCCATCACGCTGCCCAAGGAGTTTGACCCCTCCCTGCTGGGCTTTTCCACCGGCTCCTTCGGCAGTGAGGGCTACGATCCCAACGCGCTCACCTACTCGGTGGACGGGCGCAAGATTACCGGCGTGCTCACCCAGCGGTTGGGCCTTTATCAGGGCTTCACGGTGCGCGTGGAGCTGCCTCAGGGCTATTTCACGTTCCCTGATCTCAGGGTAACCGATTGGATCGTATTTGGCGGCATCCTGGCGCTTGTGGCCGGCGCGGTGATCCTTTTCCTGGTCTTCGGCATTGACGAAAAGCCTGTGAAGACAGTGGAATTCTACGCGCCAGAGGGCATGACGCCTTCGGAGGTGGGCTATATCATCGATGGGTCGGTGGACAACCGTGATGTGCTGTCGCTCATCATCTATTGGGCCCACAAGGGGTATCTCACCATTGAGGACACCGGCGGGTCATCATTCACACTGCACAAGCTGAAGGACCCGGAGCCCGGTGCCAAGGGCTTTGAGACCCATATGTTCCACAAGCTCTTCAAGAGCGTCAGCGAGGTTACATCCTCTGACCTCAAAAACACGTTCTATATGACGATGGAGAGCACCCGCTCCATGGTGAGGGACTCTTTTGAAGGCAAAAAGCGCCGCATCTTCACCACCGCTTCGGTGGGCTTGAAGGCGCTCATGAGTGTGCTCACGGCGCTGCCGGTGATGCTCACGGTGGGGCTGGTTTTCTATCGCAGCACCTATGACTTCATGGAGACTCTCATGGTTACAGCCATTCTCGGCGGGCTCATCCTGCTGCCGGTCTATTTCCTGATCGGCACGCTGCGCGCCTGGCGGGGTGACCGGCTAGCCATCCGGTGGATCAAGCTGGTTTGCTTCCTGTTCCTGTGCTTGCTGGCATTGGTATTCTTCCTGATTGTGACGGCGGAATCGCCGCTGCCGCTGCTGCCCTGGACGGCAGCTGCCGCCACGGTGGTGCTGGGCCTGGTATCCGTGTTCATCATCAAGCGCACGCCCCAGGGCGTGGCCTGGCTGGGCAAGGTGCTCGGGTTCCGAGACTTCTTGGAGCTGGCCGAGCGCGACAAGCTCGTGGCGCTGGTGGAGCAGGACCCGCAGTATTTCTACAACATCCTGCCCTATGCCTGGGTGCTCAACGTGTCTGACAAATGGTGCAGCAAGTTTGAGACCATCGCGATCCAGCCGCCGGACTGGTACTACGGCCACGCCGGCATGTTCCACCCGATGCTGTTTATGACCCACCTGAACCACTCGATGAACTCCATGCAGGCGGCGATGGTCTCGCGCCCGCAGTCGTCTGGCGGCGGTGGCGGGGGCGGCTTCTCCGGCGGAGGGTTCTCCGGCGGCGGCGGTGGCGGTGGCGGCGGGGGCAGCTGGTAAGCATGGCAGGCTGGATCGATTGGTTTCTTCTGTATGCTTGCCTTCTGCTGGCAGCCTCTTCGGTGATCCTGTGGGTGATGTTTGGCCGCGACGAAAAGCGTGACGCAGCGCCTCAAGGCTTGCCTCCCGCAGGGCTCACCCCGGCGGAGCTGGGCTTTGCTCTGGACGGTGATGTGAGTTTCGGTGACGTGGTTGCGTTGCTGCCCGACTGGGCGGAACGGGGCTTTGTGAAGTTTGACGTCGCTGACAACGGCCAGTGGCACATTATTCGGCTTAATGCCCCCGGAGCTGGCGCAGCCGAATATGAGAAGTACTTGTTCAGTCGGTTGTTTGAATGCAGGGATTCTGTGGCAGCCAATCATCTGGCAATCGGGTTTCGCCCGGTGATGAATAGAACACGTCGGCTGGTCGTGAGGCACCTTACGAGAGTCCGGCCATTGTTCACAGCCACATCTATGGCGCTGAAGCGAGCTTTTATGGTGTTGACTGCTGTGCCTGTGCTTTCTGTGCTGGTGCTGGTGTTGTATCGGGGGATGGGGCAGATCTCGTCGGCGGTGATCGGCGCGTCGATTTTGGGCACCATTGTGCTGATCCCGGTGTTCGGTTTGACGAATCTGCTCAACCGCTGGAGGGGTGAGCGCCGATCCCAACGCAGGAATGCCCTTTTCCGGCTGATGGGTGTGATCGTGCTGGTTTCACTGGGTTATATGTTTTATGCTTACGATTCTCTGTTGCCAGTACTTGCCCCAGTCGCGGCAGCCTCCACTCTGGTCTGCGGGATCGCAACCGCCTTTATGGGAAAGAGAACGGAGGATGGGCTGGACCTGCAATGTGCCGCCGAGGGCTTGCGCGAGTTTATTCTCACCGCCTGCCAGGATGATTTGCTGCGCCGTCAGCAAGAGAATCCCCGCTATTTTTTCCAGGTGCTGCCTCACGCCTATATGCTGGGGCTCAGTGCCCGATGGGCGTCGATGTTTGAGGGGATCCTTGAAGCCAGGCCACGCTGGCTCAGTGAGTATGAAACATATGACGGTGAGATGTCACCAATTGCCATGGTGCGCAATCTGAACCGGCAGATGTCGGACTATCTTGTCTCAATGACAATGGTCAGCGGCAGGCGGGGCACCGTGGGCTCCGGGGCAGGTGTGTCCGGAGGCGGCGGGGGGTTCTCCGGCGGCGGCGGTGGCGGTGGCGGCGGGGGCAGCTGGTAAGTTGGTTGGATCGGCCGCATAAGGTATAGAAGTTGCAGGGAGTGAGTTCTGCTGAACAAGCGCAATGTATTGATTGCCATCGCCGTTTCACTTATCATTGCGTTGGCGCCATTTGCCCAGGCTCACGCCAATGGAAATCAGCCGGCCTATATGGCCTACGCCAAGCCAAAAGTAGATCTGATGATCATTGCTACCCATCCAGATGATGATCAGCTCTGGCTTGGGGCAGTAGGCCCCACCTATACCAATGCCGGGAAGCGTGTCATCACAGTGTGTATGACTTATGACGCCACGAAGAGGCGAGGTCAGTATATGATCAATGGCCGCAGACTCGTGAAAGACTGGCTCTCCCCTGTGTTCGGAGGTTTTCCTGACCTTTACGGTAGCGAGCCGGAGCTTAAGCGAGTTTGGTCCGAGGAAAAAATGCAGACATTCCTTGTTGAACAGATCCGCAAGTATAAACCCGCTGTTATCGTGACGCAAGATACAATGGGGGAATATGGGCATTTCGCCCATAAGTGGATGGTCTCGCAGGTGCAGAAAGCCGTTGTTAACAGTGTAGATAAGACAAAGTATACTGCGTCAGCTTCAAAATATGGCACGTGGAATACTTTGAAGCTATATCTCCATCTCTATCCTTACAACAAGATAGTACTCAACGTGGACAGACCGCTAGCGGTATTCGGCGGAAAGACTGCGTTTCAGATGGCACAGGCAGGGTTCAAGTGCCACGTGTCGCAGGATCGCGGTTTCTGGGTTGTCAGCAAAGTGACAGACCCGAGCGAGTTGCTTTATAGCTGCAGAGAGTTTGGATTATACCGGTCTCTGGTTGGATATGCCAACACCTCAAACAATATGTTTGAGGGCGTGACGCTTGAGGCTCTGTACTTGGCGAATCCATGGATACGCCCGAAGCCGCAAACCATCCCCGAGATCTTCGTCGTATACAAAAATTCTAAGTAAGTTGGAGGCAGAAAGATGAATCGCCCTGGCGCAGGCATACGGAGGGTTCTCCGGCGGCGGTGGCGGTGGCGGGTAGTTGGTAATTCTGGCACACTGGTCACAGGGACTTCAACGCAAATATAGGAGGATTCTATGTATTGCTCCAAATGTGGCGCCAATGTAAAGCAGGGTGAATGCAGTTGTGCTGTATGTGGTACCAAGGTTGCGCCTATCAGTGAGGATGGGATGCCGATGATGCAGCCATCTTCCAACAGCACGGTGAAAAGACGGAACCCACTCTTGATCCTATTGCTCGCAGTTTCTGCTCTGCTATTGGTTTCCGTATCGTTTTTTCTGGGTGGCAAGTTCTCAAACCAGTTGTTTGGTTCTGCTGTGGTATCAGCGCCTGTTGTCAGCCATGCGCTCACGCCGACACCACTAGCCACGCCCACAGCAACGGTTGATCCGGCGGACTTGCAGATTGTTACATTCGTTGACAAGCAAGTCGAGGCATGGATCCGGTTGAAGTATATCAACAAGGAAGGGCCAATTACCGTTGCCGATATGAAGCAAATCACGTTGTTTGAGTATGACTCCGTCAATGACAGCCAGGCTACCGGAATAATCGAATCGCTGGATGATCTTCGTCACTGCGCCAATTTGAGAACCTTGTCGGTCTTCAAGCAGCCGGTTTCCAGCATCTCCGGCCTCAGCGGCCTTGAGAACCTGACCAGCGTGACGCTGCTGAGCTGCGATGTGGCGGATCTTACGCCGCTGGCCGGCAAGAAAAGCCTGCGGACAGTATGGATCAACGACTGCCCGGTTAAGGATGCGTCGCCGGTGCTGGCGTTGCCCAGCCTTCGTGAGATCAATGCCAACGGCTCGATGCTCTCAGACATTTCCCCCCTTGCCGACACGCGCGGCCTGACCTCTTTTTCGTTTGATAGAAAGCTCAAGGACTATTCGCCGCTTTTCTGCCATACAGCCATTACGGATCTTGAGCTATCCGGCATTTCCAATGATGACCTTATTGCCATGCTGGTGGCAATGAAAGGGCTCAGCGCGTTCCGGATTGATCACTCGGCCATTGAGGAGAGCGGCCTGGAATTGCTGAAAGGCCGCAACATGTATGCATTGACTCTAAACAACTGTGGATTGACAAACATCTCGGCATTGTCACAATTGGCTGGCGTCAGTGACCTGCGCCTGACTGATAACCAGATTGAGGACATCTCCCCGCTGGCCGGGCTCACAGGAATTGATTACTGCCTTGACCTGCGCAACAACAACATCAGGGATTACAGCCCGCTGCGGAACATGAAGAACCTGCGAACCCTTTATGTCATGGGCAATCCCGTAACGGATGATGAAACACTGCGCGAGCTTGAGAAAAATGGGTGCGAGGTAAATCGATAGATCGAAGCACTCAGTTCATTTCAATCACGACTACTGCGGGGAGAGGCATCTTCCCGCTTTTGTTGATTTGTGGTATAATAACCCATTGTATTCTATGCAAAATAGTCAAACTGCTTGGTTATTGGCATCAGCCTACAAGATGTTGTATACAGAGGATTGAAATACTCAATGACCGCCACAAGATTCAAAGCACTGCTGTTGGTGCTGCTCATCTGCCTGTTGGCCGGCATGCTGCTGGCCATCGGCAGCCCCGACGTGCTTTCCGCAGGCATGACGGCCCTCTCAGCAACTTCGCCGGAGGGGTCTGCTGCTGCGCAAAGCAACGCGGAAACCAGCGAACCTGCCGCAGCCACTGAGCAGGCGACGGAGGCTGCGGCAACCACGGCGGCGGCCAGCCACTCCGCACCGGCAGCAACGGCAACTGACGAAGAGGATCCTTGGTTTTCTGCGATCGAGACGGTCTACATCAGCCCCGATAAGGACCATTGGGACTATACAAGCCCAACGCTTGGCATTGAGATCAAAAAAGTTTTCCAGACCGATCCGGTGAAGCTCGTATACTACACCGCCGAGGTGCGCATGAAGGATGGCGCGGCGCTTGCGCCCTGCTTTGCCGGCGATGACACCAGCGGCAAGACGCGCAGTACGGCGGAGGAAATTGCGACGGCGAGCAAAGCCGTGCTTGCGGTGACTTCCGACGGCCTCACAGGTAACCGTTACCGGAAGGGCACCGTGATCCGAAATGGCAAGCTGGTGCTTGAGAAAGCTGCTGCAGACACCCTCGCTGTGCTGCCCGATGGCGGGCTTTCCATCCTCAGCCCTGCCGATGCCGGCTCGGAGCGCTTGCTGGCTCTTGGCGTGCAAAACACTTATTCCTACGGCCCTGCGCTCATTCGCGACGGCGCCCTCAACGAGGAGGTCAGCTGCCACAGGCTTGCCCCCCGGTCAGCCCGCGCAGGTATTGGCATGATTGAGCCGGGCCACTGGGTGATCATCGTGGTGGATGGCGGCAACAAGCAAATCAGTGCCGGGGCAATGCTCACGGAGTTCACCGCGCTGTTTCGCAAATTCCGCTGCAAGCAGGCCTACAATCTGGAGGGTGGCAGCGCCGCTGCGATTTGCTTCATGGGCGAGCAACTGAACGGCCTGCCCGGCCAGAAAAAGGCCAGGATGGCCGATGTGATTGGCATTGGCCGGTCCGAACTGGTGGGCCAGGGCCAATAAAGCCATTTGGTAAACAAATCATTCATTTACCATTGTTTTGATCAGTCGTATAATAATGGTATATCATTCTGAATCGGAGGGTAACATGCGCGCGAACCCCCGTATCATTGTCATACTCATTGCCATTGCGATTTCTTTATCGCTCCTTCTTTCCGGTTGCGCTGCCGGTCGGAGCGATTTGAAATTCGCCAAGGACAACATGCTGCATGCCCAGCAGGTGCTGGAGCGTTATGATGAAAATGGCAACCCGGTGCCCCAATATCTGGAGCTTTGGCTTGCCGAAGGCAAGGGGCGCTGCTCGGAACTGGACGCCGGTGGCCGTGAGATTGCTGTGGCGCTGGACACGGGCAAGGACCACCTCTACTGGGACACTGCCACACTGGATGCCGAGCAGGGCGGGGTAAGCAGGGTGTTCCTCGTGAGCCTGGCGGCGATGAAAAAGCTCTACCCTAAAACCCAGGAGCAAAACACCGGCACTTATGCCGGGCGGGCTTGCGACTTCTATCTGCTGGGCGGCAGCGGCGTGGAGGACTGGGTCAAGCTTTATGTGGACAAACAAACCGGCATGGTGCTGCTGTGCGACGCCGAGACCTTCCGATTGCGCACCGCGCTGCTGGAAGTGCTCACTGCCGATGACAGCCTGTTTGTAAAGCCGGAGGGGCTCAAATTCAAAGGGGGTGCCGGTAAATGAAGAAGGCAATTTCACTGTTGCTATGCCTGCTGCTTTTGTTCCCGGCAGGGGCAGGTCTGGCTGAACCGGCTGCCCGCCCGAATTCAGAGGCTATCTCCCACGGCACGATCAACAAGGTTACTTACCTTCGGTGGGGCAAGAGTGAGCTGTTCCCCACGCTGGCGATGGTGGGCCCCGGCCAGGAATTTGACGTGTATGAATACGACAAAGACTGGGTCATGGTGCTCTACGAAACATGGGTGTCGCAGGGCATGAGCGGGGGCTCGTCTCAGTCCTTTTACTGTTTTGTGAAGCGGGCCGACATCACCTGTGACCCGGAGCTGGAGGGCGACGAATCCGATAAGGCAGACACTGGCCCCGGCAAGCGCAAGGGCAAAAAACCCAAGCCCAAGCCCACAGCCGGCTCGTCCGCCGAGGCCACCGCCCCGCAAGCCAGCCCTGACGGCAGCACCGAGCCGGAGCCCTCCGTGGAAGTGGATGAGGAGGAGTATGACTGGATCATCCGCACACCGGGCACCTGCAGCGTCACTGTGGAATACCAACAGGCTGTGATAACCTGCAGTTTTGCGCTGATGGCACAGAAAGCCGGCGGCACCGCGCCAAGCTCAGATCCCGCGTTCAATCACAACATGCACACGCCCTATGCGGCGATGGGTGTGTTCCAAATGGTGTCTCCGATGGCCAGTGTGCTCGAAAACATGGGCGTCTCCAGTTTTCTGGAGGGCACCGGCGGCGTGGAAATCATCGGCCAGACGGCGGGCAGCAAGTTCTATCTGGACACCGGGGCGATGGATCCGGCATTGGTAAATTTCACAATCAACATGCAGGGCCAATACACGCTGAACCCCAAGGTCACCGACGGTAATTTAACCGGTCAGCTCTCCATGAGCGGCGAGATGCCGTTTCAGCTGCCGGTGCAGCTGAAGAAGGCGGGCAGCGGCTATCAGTTTGTTTTGAAGGGTATGAAGCCCGGCGGTGGGGATCTCACCTTTCCTGCGGTGCTGGAAAAGGCGTTTGCCGATCCCGACCGGTGGGACAAGGAGGCCAAAGAGGCAGACCGCCGCCGAAAGGAAGCCGACCGGTTATTGAAGGAATTGCTGGAGAAGATCAAGAAGCAGACGCAGGATGAGTACAACAAGCAGCAGGGCGGCGCGGGCGGCGATTCGGAGACCACCGGCCCTATGACTGTGCCCGGTGAAGACGGGGAAGATATCCCGCTTGCGCCCCTGGTCACCGACGATCCGCTTGCGCCGCTGGTCAGCGAAGAACCGCTCGCCCCATTGGTGAGCGAGGAGCCGCTGGCCCCTCTGGTCACGGAAGACCCGCTGGCGCCATTGACACCCACCGGCGATGAGGAAGTGCATGACTTCCCATCCCGTCAATGAGGAGGCAGCGATGATGAAGAAGCAACTTGTGATATTATCCCTGCTGCTGGCGGCATGCATGGTGCTTTCCGGGTGCGGCGCGATGCCCGGCGTGGTGAAGGGCAAGGCGACTGTTGCACCGTCGGGCGCGGTGGCCGTCACTGGCACCGCGCTCAATGACCCCGGCGGCACCGTTGCCCCTGCCGTCACCGCAGGCCCCGCTGCCGGTGAACAGGGTCTCACCGACGCGTTCCGGTTGGTAGAGAAGAACCCGCTGCACGAGTCTGTGCAGGCCGCGCTGTGGTTGGCTGCCAACGCGGCTGACGATCCTGCCGCTGGGGCAGCCAGCGACACCGCGGCGGCCATGCAGAAGCTGGCGGAAAAATACGCCGCAGTGGTGGCCGACCAGGGCATCCACTATGTGGAGACCTCCAACGCGCTGGGCATGCTCGTAAAAACCGAGTATTGGATCAAAGGCGGCAAGTTCAAGAAATGGGACGGATACGAAGTGATCCTGTTTGATGGGAAGAACTATATCAAGTACAGCCCTGAGGACAAGACAGGCACACGCTTTGACGGCAGCTATGCCGCCGGGGATCTCCAAACGCTGACCAAGGGGATGCTTGCCAGCATGGCGGTTTCTCCCTATGTGCAAAAGAAAGACGAAAAGTTGGGCAAGTTCCAGTGCAGCGTATTCCACATGGACATGGAGATGTCGATGTTTGGCATGGAACTGAAAGGCAACACGATCTATGTGGATCAAAAAACCGGCTTAATTGTCAAAAACCAGACCGGTGACCCGAAGGACAAGAAAAACAGCTTCGCCGCCACTGTGGAAAGCGTGCAGGTGGGCGGCTTCGGCGATGAGGTGTTCACTGTGCCGAAGGGGATCGTATTGTCGGATTACTAGTATGGCATCATAAAAACATTCAAAGGCCCGCCATCAAAGGCGGGCTTTTCCAGTGACCGGATCAACCGGCGCTTTTGGCAGTATATAGGCTGTTGATCACCGTATACCCAAAGGCAACGCCGGCAAGCATTTGAATTTGGTCGCTCATGAGGACCGAATAGAACTTTGGCAGCGGCATATTGGCCAGCACGGTGAACGCAATCGGTGTGGCCATCGTCACCAGCAGGGTGGGCAGCCCGATCAACACCAGGCTCAGCCAATCCACACGGAACACCTTGTTCTTCTGGAAGAACACATCGCTGCGCAGCAGCGCCCCGAACAGGATGGCGGCCAGCGGCGCAACCACGGCATAGGGCATCATCTGGTAGGTTTGGCTCCTGATGGTTTCGGCATTTTGAATCAGAATCTGCATCCCCACAAGAAAGCCAAGGATCACCACCATCCTGAGAGCTGTAAGCAATGCCTTCATGACGTTCCTCCAGAGATTATTTCAATAAGAGTATATTCTCGCTGATGCTCAATCACAAGTGTTGGTTTCGGAAAGGTATAAAGAAAAAGCTGCCCGGTGGGCAGCTTTTGTCCTGATGGTGAGAATGCGTCAATTGCTGCCGTCCATCTTCCGGCCAATCTCCGCAAACACCCGCACCCGCTCCCCGATGTCCGGGTATTGCTTTATGGTGCCGTCTGAAAACATCCCCTTGTCCGGGCTTTCATCGCTCAATCGCTCGTGGGCAATCAGCGCCCAGGTGGAATCGATCAGGTTGGAGAATGCCGGGTCTTTCAACGCCTCGCAAATGAAACTCTGGCGGGGGGAGTTGATGTCCTCGCCGCTCACCTGATAAAAGTTGTGCTTCTCGCACAGCGCCCGCAGCCGGTCCAGCTGCGCTCTTGTGTTGCGGGTGGGCATATAGGTGATGGCCTGAAAGCCCAGATCCTTGAGATAGGCCATCAGGTCATCCAGAAAATCATCCTCAAATTGCTGAGCCCTTTTGTCACCGGTCACGCTTTCACCGATGTCGCCCAGATAGGGATAAGTGGAGATCGCTCCGGCTTGCCGTGCCAGCTCCAGCACTACCTGTACCGGCGGGCACTCGTCGGTGGCCTCCACATAAAATCGCTGCACGAAATTGCCCTTCAGCACGCCCAGCAGGTCATAGTCATAATAAGGGTTTTCATTGTCGGAAAGCTGCTGCCGCGCCTTTTCCGAAACCTCCAGCCCCAGTATTGTCTCCACGAACTCCAATAGCTTCGGCCCCCGGCCATACACATGGGCCAACGCAATGCAAAGTGCCATCACCAGGTGCCGCTCGGTCACAGACCCGCCGTCGTGCCACATGGAAAGGGGCAGCACATCGCGGTCAAAATCAAGCGATATCCCAAACCGCTCCATAAGTTCGTTGATGTTTTTCACCATTACGCGGTTGCGGCGGCTGCGGGCTTCGCGGAAGGGTGCAAAGAATTTCTGCACCAGAGGGAAGGACCGCCTGGGCACGCCGTGCAGCGACATGTAGATGATGCCATCCTGATCGGGGTTGTTGATGCGACGGCCAGCCCACGGCGAATCCTTGAGATCCACCCTGCACTCGATGCCGCAGGTCACTGCCATGCCGAGGATCCTGCCAGCCTCCAGAAACTCCGGTGCGCCGGCAATGCTGTCGTGGTCCATGATGCCGGCGGTCACCAGGCCGCTCTGCCGGGCCCGCCACAACGCCATCGCCGGTGAATAGGGAGAAAAGGAATAGCTGGTGTGGATGTGATTGTTCACGTTGCCGGGTAAACGCTCGCCGTGCGCCAATGCCGCAAGCTCGCGCAATGCGGCCAACCGGTCTGATTTTTCAGGGGCGTTTAGTTGGGATTCGAGAGTATTCATACAATACTCCTGCATACATTATCAAATTTTCTCAACCAGAGAGGACAAATCCCTACCTCCCTCACTAAGGGAGGTGTCTGCCGTAGCAGACGGAAGGAGTTCTCTCCCTGACTACTGTCTACTCGCTACTGATTACTGCTTACTGCCCCTGCATCATCTTCGCTAGCTCGCTCACCGCACGCATGAACTGGTTGTCCTCGCTGGTGGGTGGCGTGTGGGAGAAGATCATGGGGTTTTCTTTGGCTGCGTCGTCCAGCTCCACCACCACGTCGGGCGTAAAACCGGTGCCCTGCGGGCAGCGGCCGCCGCCGGTCAGATACTTGTTGGAGGTGTATTTGAGCCAGGTGCCGTCGGTCAATTGGTAGAAGCTCTGGGCTACACCTTTGCCGTAGGTGGTCACACCGATCAGTTTGCCCACCTTGTAATCCTGGATACCACCGCTGAGCAGCTCCGAAGCGCTGGCGCTGTTTTTGTTGACCAGCACCACCATCGGCAGGTTCAAATAGCCGCTGTCAGACATGATGCGGCTGCGAGGCACTTCCTTGCCGTCGCGGTCCACCATCGTGATGATGGGCCCGGCGGGGAATAGCTCGTCGGCGATCGGGGCTACCACATCCAGGCTGCCGCCGGGGTTGTTGCGCAGGTCCAGGATCAGGCCCTTCATGCCCTGCGCCTTCAGCTCCTTGAGCGCCTTGTCAAAAAGTGTTGCGGCGTTGCCGTTGAATTCGAGGATCTTGATGTAACCCATGCCATTGTCCAGCATCGCCCACTCGGTGCGGTTCATGATTACTTCGGCGCGGGTCATCTTAAGCTCCACCTGATCGGAACCGCGCAGCACCGTGATCACCACCTCGGTACCGGCTTCGCCGCGCACCAGCTTCACCGTCTGCTCCAGGCTCAGGCCCGCCACTTCCTCGCCGCCTACCATGATGATCTTGTCACCGGCCAACATGCCGCCTTTTTCAGCCGGAGAGCCCTTATATACAGTCACGGCAGTGATCAGCTTGTCTTCCTGGTCCACATTCACCGCCACGCCGATGCCCACATAGGAGCCTTCCTCTTCCTGTTGGAAGCTCTTGAATTCCTCGGCGGTGAAAAACTCACTGTAGACATCGCCCGAGCCCCAGGCCATGCCCTTGGCCGCGCCGTCCAACAGCGTTTCGTCGGTCACATCGGTGAGCGCGTTGTTGTGATACACGCCACGGATCTCGTCCAGGCGGTTGTAGTCACCGGCCGCAATCGAGGGCTGCGGCTCCAGTTGGGTGTTCTGCAGCCGCCCGGAGTTCACCATAAACAGGGAATATCCCGCAATCGTCAGGATGCAAACGGTTGCTGCCGTAAACACAAACACGACGGCGCAGGCGATTAAGGCTGAACTTTTTTTGACCATAGTATTGCTCCAATCAATTGCCAATGCTCAATATTATACAACAAATCGCCAGCGCCGAATACCTTTTGGGGGGCAAGACCTATTGTTTTGTGCTGTCTTCCCCGGTCTCTTCGCCGGTCGGGCAGGCGCACATCGCACCTTCCGTGGGCGTCCGCCTCAGAATCCACCAGCCAATGAGCACGCACACAACCGCCAGCGCTCCATCGATGGCAGCGACCAGCGGCCAGGCCATACCAAAGCTGTCGGTGAGTGATTGCCACACGCCGATCAATCCGAACACGATGAATGCTCCGGCAGACACCAGCTTGATCACCCGCTCCGGCACCCATTTGCACAGCGCGCAGCCGGCAAACACGCCGATGCCGTCGGCAATGAGCATGCCGCAGGTGGTGCCCATCAAAATGAACAGCGGGGATTGGGGGTATTTCGCTGCCAGCGCGATCGTGGCCAGCTGGGTCTTGTCGCCGAGCTCTGCGATGAAGAAAGCGATGGTCACTGTCATCACCGGGCCGAAGCGGGTCTTCTTTTTGTCTTCTCCCTCCAGGGTGTCGCCCCGGATGGACCATAGCCCGAAGAACAGGAAGGACAAGGCCGCGACGAACTGGATCCAGTTCTGGATGGCATCATAGCCGGCCAGCAACGCGCCCAGAGCTACAGCCAGCGCATGGTTTAAGACGGTGGCGATCAATACGCCGAGAAGCACCTTGAGGGGCTTGTAGCGGGTCGCGAAGGCCATGGCCAACAGTTGGGTCTTGTCGCCCATCTCGGCAAGTGTCACCATCAGCAGCGATGTCAGTGCAGCGTTCATGTCGTTTCCTCCAAATGGTATCATGTGTAACAAAAAAGACTTTTAGCATGGCAAAGCCATGCCAAAAGTCTCGTTAACCAATTTCGCACGGTTTCCCGCTCGATTGGCAAACAGGGCCAGGCGCGTCGCCAGCATGTTGACCCTGCTTTATCACTACTCCCTTTTAACGGGCAAACTATAGCATATGCTGAGAAATATTGTCAATAAGGCAAGAGTGGGATGGCTGCTCATGAGTTGACTTATTAGGTCTCGTAAAGACGAAAGTTTTCTGCATATGCTAACATCTTTTCATGTTGTTCCTTACGAACAATGGGGCTATAATTGGAGGGCAGCTCTGCCGGGCATCCCTTGCCTGTTTCCAGGCAACTGGGCATGTCCTCAGCCTGTTGCGGTGCTGTCAACAGATAAACACAACAGGTTGTGATTGCCTGTTAAGTTTTGCCAACTCACACCGTTATATATTAGGAGGGACAACCCATGCAATTCATTGACAATGGGCAGAAGGCAGGCCAGTTCTTCACAGCCCTTCTCACGGAGTATTCCATCCGGCTTGAGACGCTGGACAAGAGCCGCGCCCGCGCCACCGGCATGCTGCCGATCTTTAGCCTGGCAGCGCTGGCCTTTGGGGTCTGGGTGTATACCTATGTGGCGGCGGCAGGCCATATCACAGCGTCGGCCATTGTGGCGTTCGTGGCAATGGGCGCGTTCTTCGCCGGCGCAGCGTTTCTGATCATTGCGGCCTCCCACAAAGGCCTGGTGCGGGCTGATGTAAACAAGCTGCTGAAGGCAGCGGAGCTCAGCGACCCGGCGGCGGCCACCGCCACGGCGGATATCTATATTGACCGCATCAACGACCTGGACCGCATGGTGGAGCGCCAGGAGGGTAACGCCCGGTCTGGCTCGTGGCTCATGTTCTCGTTTATGCTGCTGGCCACGATCTCGCTGATCCTGATGATCGCCGGCACGTGATCCGGCGCACCGCATCCCCATCATCGCGCTGCTTATGCGGAAATCAACAAGAATTTCCATCTATACATGATCTTGTATCAGTAGTATAATAACCCCACAACACCTTGTGTATGAGCACCGGGTGTTCTCTTTCCAAGAGCCAAGGCGCGACGGCGTAGCACAATGGATAAACCCCAATATGGGCAAGGAGGCCGCACATGATCGTCAGTATCAGCAAGCGCAATGGATCCACAGAGCCCTTCAAGAAGGAGAAGATCACCTGGGCAATCTTCAAGGCGGCCACCGCCGTGGGCGGCAACGATCTTGGCCGGGCCGAGGAGCTGGCCACCCAGGTGTTGGACATCGCCGCTTTAAAATACCCCGACGGTGTGGCCGAGGTGGAGGGCATCCAAGACATTGTGGAAAAGGTGCTGATAGAGAACGGCCACGCCCGCACGGCGAAAGCCTTCATCCTCTACCGCGAAAAGCGCAAGGGCGCCCGTGAGATGAACGCGCTCATTGGCGCGACGATCAACATGTTCACCGATTATCTGCAGGATAAAGACTGGCACATCCAGGAAAACGCCAACACCCAGCGCAGCATCAACGGCCTCAACAACTACATCCGCGAGGCCTTCACCAAGCAGTATTGGCTGCATGAGATTTATCCCGATGACATCCGCGACGCCCACACCTCCGGCGACTGCCACCTGCATGACCTGGGCTTCTTTGGGCCCTATTGCGCCGGTTGGGATTTGCGGCAGCTGCTGCGCGACGGTTTCGGCGGCGTGTCCGGCAAGGTGGAAAGCTCTCCGGCCAAGCATTTGCGGAGCTTTTTGGGCCAGATCGTAAATTCCACATTCACAACGCAGGGCGAGACGGCCGGGGCCCAGGCCTGGAGCAGCATCGACACCTACTGCGCGCCTTTCATCCGCTTTGATAACCTTAGCTACGGGCAGGTCAAGCAGGCCATCCAGGAGTTCGTGTTCAACATCAATGTGCCCACTCGCGTGGGTTTCCAGTGCCCCTTCTCCAACCTGACCTTTGACATTGTCGTGCCGAAGATGCTGCAGAACGAAGCAGTGATCATCGGCGGGGAATACAAAGACGCCGTCTACGGCGACTTCCAGGCCGAGATGGACATTTTCAACAAGGCGTTCTGCGACGTGATGCTGGAGGGCGACAGCAAGGGAAGGGTGTTCACCTTCCCGATCCCCACGATCAATGTCACGCGCGACTTTGACTGGGATAGCGACGTGGTCAACCGCTTCATGGAGATCACCTGCAAATACGGCATCCCCTATTTCTCCAACTACATCACCTCGGATCTTTCGCCGGAAGACGCCGTTTCGATGTGCTGCCGCCTGCGGCTCGATACCACCGAGCTTCGCAAACGCGGCGGCGGCCTGTTCGGCAGTAACCCCATGACCGGCAGCATCGGCGTGTTCACGGTGAACCTGCCCCGCATCGGTTACCTTTCCAAGACCGAGGGCGAGTTCAAGGCCCGGCTTTGGCGCATGATCCACCTGGGTAAGGCAAGTCTTGAGATCAAGCGCAAGATCATCGAGGACCAGACGGAAAAGGGCCTCTATCCCTATTCCGCCTACTATCTGCGCGACGTGAAAGCCCGCACCGGCCGCTACTGGTTCAACCACTTCAACACAATCGGCATCGTGGGTATGAACGAGGCTCTCATCAACTTCATGGGCAAAGACATTACCACCCCCGAGGGGCAGGATTTTGCCAACCGCATGATGGACTATATGCGCGGTATCCTCATGGAGATCCAGGAGGAGACGGGCAACTTCTACAACCTGGAGGCCACCCCTGCCGAGGGCACCAGCTACCGCCTGGCGCTGCTCGATAAGCAGAAATATCCCAACATCATCGCCTCCGGCACCGCCGAAGCGCCTTATTACACCAACTCCACCCAGCTGCCGGTGGGCTATACCGATGACATCTTCGAGACGCTTGACCTGCAGGACAGCCTGCAGAGCGGCTACACCGGTGGCACGGTGCTGCACCTCTATCTGGGCGAGCGGCTTTATGATACCGAGGTGTGCAAGGGCCTGATCAAGAAGATCTTCACCAACTACAAGCTGCCCTATATTTCCATCACGCCTACATTCTCCATCTGCAACACCCACGGCTACATCGCTGGCGAGCACTTCTCCTGCCCGGAGTGCGGCGCGGAGACCGAAGTGTGGTCCCGCGTGACCGGTTACCTGAGGCCGGTGCAGAACTACAACCGGGGCAAACGCCAGGAATATGCCGACCGGCGCAAGTATGAGATCCACGCCGACGCGTTGGTCTGAGCGATGAAACTGGCCGGGTTTACCCGAAATTCGTTCGTGGACTATCCTGGCAGGATAGCCGCGGTGGCCTTTCTGGCTGGCTGCAATTACGACTGCTTTTTCTGCCACAACCGAAGCATCATCTCCGCAGGCTCCCCGGTGATCCCGGAGGAGCCTGTTTGGGACTTTTTGGAGAAACGCCGGGGCCTGCTGGACGCTGTGGTGATCACCGGCGGTGAGCCCACGCTGCAGCCGGACCTGATCGATTTCATTGGCCGGATCAAGGAGATGGGCTACCTGTGCAAGCTGGACACCAATGGCTCCCGCCCCGATGTGGTGCGCTCGCTGCTGGATAAGCGGCTGCTTGACTATGTGGCCATGGATGTAAAAGCACCCTGGGGCCGCTACCCCGAGTATTGCGGCCAGGGCGCCGATCCTTCCGCTGTGGACAAAACACTTTCAATCCTCCGCGTCGGCGGCATTGCCTGGGAGTGCCGCACCACCTTCCTGCCCCAACTCACTGTTGCCGATATTGAGCAGATCGCACTTTCGATCCAACCCGTCCGCCGCTTCGCGCTGCAAGCCTACCGTGTGCCGCCGGACTATAAGCCCACCGACCGCTTCCGCGTGCTGGCCGCCGGCCACAGCGCCGACGAAATCCGCGCCGCGGTGGAGGCAGCGAAGGTGTGCGGGGGAGAGGTTTTGCTGCGGGCGTAAGAGATGTAGCCAGTAGTCAGTAGGGAACGCCCCTGCGGCGTTCTGGGGGGACGAGGTATCAGCATGATTTGCCCATTTTGCAATAGGGAAATGGAAAAAGGTGTGATTCAAAGCTCGGGTACATTAGCATGGTCGCGCAATGAAGTTCTTTTACCTGTGGCTCGTTTGTTTCAAGAAGATCTGATTGAGTTGACCGATCCCCTGGAGTTTTATTCGCTGTATCCGACCACCGACGCGTATTGCTGTAGAATCTGTAAAAAAGTTATCGTGGATTATGGCGAGATGGAAAAACAGTGTGAAAGCGAGACCGACAATCAACCATAAACTTGCTGTTCTCCAAGGTAGACTACCGTAGCAAGAAATCCCCCCTGTCGCTTGCGAGCGACATCCCCCCTTGAATTTTTGCCTACGGCAAAACAAAGGGGGTGGGGAGTAGTCTCTCAAGCAGTCTATATCACACTCATGTTGTTTGGAGATAGCAAATGAAGCTTCCGTTGCATCTGCCCTACAACAAGAACATCAAGGGAACCGCCAGAAAGCTCCGCCGGGAAATGACCGAAGAGGAGAGTAAACTCTGGTATCAATTTCTTCGCAATTATCCTGTGCGCTTTATGAGGCAACGGGTTGTGGACTGTTATATTGTGGATTTCTACTGTGCGCAATGCAAACTTGCTGTCGAACTTGATGGTAACCAACATTACACAGAGACCGGTATGGGGCAAGATGAAGCAAGAACTAAGCGCCTTAATTCATATGGTATCTCTGTCCTAAGACTACCGAATGAGCGGGTTCGTAATGACTTCTCTTCCGCTTGCAAAGAAATTGATGAGAAGGTAAAGCAACTAATAATGACAAAGACATGCTAAACAGCTCTTTACCCCCTTTGTCGCTGCGTAGCAGCGATTCAAGGGGGGATGGCCTCCACAGAGGCCAGGGGGGATTTTCATGGAGGTTAGCATGAGTACTGTTTATCAGCCCGACATCGACCACATCCTCACCTACCGCCACGCCAACGGCGGGGACTTCTGGGCCACCGCCGATGGAAAGGTGTATGTGGGTAACCCCTTCAGCACGGTCAACGCCGCCTTCCTGCTGAGCGAGCTTAGCGTCGGGCTGGATGACCCGGCCATGCAGGGCGCAGTGGAGCTGGTCTTGGCAAAGTGGCGGGTGGACGGGCGCTTTGCCATCGCCCCCGGATCAGTGTACCCCTGCCAGACTGCGCAAGCTGTCCGGCTGCTTTGCCGTCTGGGGTATGCGGAGGATGAGCGGGTTCAAACGTCCTTCCGGCACCTGCTGGATACTCAGCATGAGGATGGCGGCTGGCGCTGCAAGAAGTTCTTCTTCGGGCACGGGCCGGAAACAGAGTTCTCCAATCCGGGCCCCACGCTGGAGATCCTGGACGCCTTCCGCTTCACCGCCATGGCAAACTGGGAGGAACGGCTTGACCGGGCGGTGGATTTCCTGCTGCGGCACTGGGAGACCCGCCTGCCCCTTGGCCCCTGCCACTACGGCATTGGCAAACAGTTCCTGCGGGTGGAATTCCCCTTTTTGAAGTACAACATCTTCTATTATGTCTATGTACTGTCCTTTTACAAATGCGCCATGTGTGACCGCCGGTTTCAGGAAGCCCTGTCGCACCTGCAATCACGGCTTGTGGATGGGCGGGTGGTGGTGGAGGAAACCAACCCCAAGCTCCGGCATCTTGCTTTCTGCCACAAAGGAGCGGTAAGCGCTGCCGCGACGGGGCGCTATGTTGAATTGCTGAACAACACCAAGTGAAACAGGCTATTTTGTATATTGCTCCCGTTGACATCTCTTTGAGAAGAGCATATAATGCAATTAACAAATGAACAACTGCTCATATGATCATACGTGATATTGGAAAGGCGGTGCCGACATGCCTGATGAAATCCGCGAGTTTGACCGCTGTGACTGCAATGTGATTCACTCCGATCTCATTGATCAAGTGAAAGGCTCAATGCCTGCGGAGGAAAGCCTCTATGACCTGGCGGAGCTGTTCAAGGTGTTTGGCGACACCACGCGGGTCAAGATCCTCTGCGCGCTGGAAGCTGCCGAACTGTGTGTATGCGATATCGCGGCGCTGCTCAATATGACCCAGTCGGCCATCTCGCACCAGTTGCGGGTGCTGAAGCAAGCCCGGCTGGTCAAACACCGCCGGGAGGGCAAGGTGGTCTATTATTCGCTGGATGATGACCACATCGGTGCTATGTTCCGGCAGGGCCTGGCCCATGTTGGGGAGGGGAGATAACCATGAACGAAACAAAACGACTGGTGTTGGATGGCCTTGGCTGTGCCAACTGCGCCGCGAAGATTGAAGACCGGGTGCGCCGCATCGACGGTGTGCGCGATGCCTCGCTGGACTTCACTTCTTGCCAGCTCACAATCACCGGCGAGCGGGGTTGTGACATGGCGGTCATCACTGGCCAGGCCAAGGTGATCGCCGAAACTATGGAGGAAGGCATCACCGTGCGGGAACACAATGCCTCTGAAAAGGAAGAAAAGGATTCTTTCTCATTGCCTGTTTGGAAAGCTGTCCGGTTTGCTTTGGCCGGCGCGCTGCTGGCAGCGGGGCTTTTGTGGAAACCCACCGGCGCGGCAGCGCTGACGCTCTATCTGGCCGGCTGGCTGTTGGCCGGTGGCGACGTGCTGTGGAAGGCTATAAAAAATATCGCAAGGGGCAGGGTATTTGACGAGAATTTCCTGATGGCCGTGGCCTCCGCCGGTGCGTTTGCCATCGGCGAGCACCCTGAGGCCGTGGCTGTGATGCTCTTTTACCAGGTGGGCGAATTCTTTCAGGACATGGCTGTGCACCGCTCCCGACGGTCCATCGGCAAGCTGATGGACATCCGGCCTGACTATGCCAATCTGCTTGCAGACGGCGGTGAGGCTCGCCGTGTGAATCCAAAGGATGTGAAGCCCGGCGACCGCATCCTGGTGCGGCCCGGTGAAAAAGTGCCGCTGGATGGTGTGGTGCTGAGCGGCTCCACGGCGCTGGATACCTCGGCGCTCACCGGGGAGTCGATGCCCCGTGACGCGGAGATCGGCGACACAGTGCTCTCCGGCTCGATCAATCAAACGGGCTTGATCACCGTGGAAGTCACGAAGACCTTCGGGGAATCCACTGTGTCCAAGATCCTGGACCTGGTGCAAAACGCCTCCGGTCGCAAGGCCCCGGCGGAAAGCTTCATCACCAAGTTCGCCCGTTATTACACGCCGGCTGTGGTGTTTGCCGCCGTGGCGCTGGCGGTGCTGCCGCCGATTCTGGGCGCGGGTAGTTTCGCCGAATGGCTCAACCGAGCACTCATTTTCCTCGTGGTGTCCTGCCCCTGCGCTCTGGTGATCTCGATCCCGCTGAGCTTTTTCGGCGGCATCGGAGGCGCATCCCGCCGGGGCATTTTGGTGAAGGGCGGTAATTATCTGGACGCGCTTACAAAGGTGGATACTGTCGTGTTTGACAAGACCGGCACGCTCACCCGCGGCGTATTCAAGGTCGCGGAGATCAAGCCCGCCGGGGGCTTCGCCTGCGAGGAGCTGCTGGAGGCGGCGGCGCTGGCCGAAAGCCACTCCCATCACCCCATCGCCCAGTCCATCCTTCGGGAGTATGGCAAGAAGCCGGACAGTGATGCCATCGAGCAGTATGAGGATTTGGCTGGGTTTGGCGTCCGTGCCCGTGTGAATGGCCGCGTTGTGCTGGCTGGCAGCGGCAAACTTATGGAAAAAGAAAGTGTCTCCGGTTATTTTTCGGCAGTGAATGGCACAGCGGTTCATGTGGCAACCGGCGGGCAATATGCCGGCTCGATCCTGATCCGCGACGAGGTGAAGCCAGACGCCGCACAGGCTGTGGATGCCCTGCGCAAGATGGGCGTGCGCCGCGTGGCGATGCTCACAGGAGACAACGCCGCAGTGGCCGAAGAGGTGAGCCATGCCCTTGGTTTGGATGAGGTGCACGCCGGACTGTTGCCCGCAGGAAAGGTGGAGTTGCTGGAAAGGCTTGAGCTTGAGGCAAGCGGCAAAGTGCTTTTTGCCGGTGACGGCGTCAATGATGCACCTGTGCTGGCCAGGGCTGATATTGGCGTGGCGATGGGCGCCCTTGGGTCCGACGCGGCCATCGAGGCTGCCGACGTGGTGCTGATGACTGACGAACCCTCCAAACTGGCGGAGGCGATCGCCATTGCCCGGCGCACCCGCGCCATTGTGTGGCAGAACATTGTGTTCGCGCTGGGTGTGAAAGGCGTGTTCCTGCTGCTGGGCGCCTTTGGCATTGCCACCATGTGGGAAGCGGTGTTTGCCGATGTGGGCGTAGCGCTGCTGGCGGTGCTCAATGCCATGCGGGTGCTGCGGACCGGGCGGCAGCCAGCCCGGTGAACGGCTCTGTCATTGCGCTCCTATGCGCATGCGGATAAGATGTTGTGGGAATGAGTTGTCAGGGAGAGGGGAGCCGCTATGAAAAGTGTGATCACCTTTATGAAGTCACCGGTGGGCCGGTTTCATTCATCGTTTGCGGTGTTTATCCTTTTGAACCTGCTGACTGGCCTGATCGGGCGCACAGGCTATTACCCAGAGCTGGCAACGGTGCATTTCATCACCGGGCTGTTGATCCTCGTGACCCCGTTGGTTTTCCTCCTCATCAGCAGGAATCGCGGCTTGATCCTGAAGGCGTTTGGCAAGATGGTGTTGTTTCAGAAGGCTGATTTTGCTAAGCGCCGTGTCACGACGGTGCTATTCAAGACCACGGCTCTTGTGATCACTGCGGCTACCTTGTGCAACGCGGTCACCGGTGTGCTTTACCGGCTCAGCATTGGCACGCTCGCAGCCTATCAGATTCACCTCGTGTGCTATACGATCATCTTGGTTGCATCACCGCTGCACATCCTGTCTGGGCTTTGGATGCGGCGCCGCACAAAGCGTTGAAAAACGCTGCGGCCCGGTTGCCAATCCATGCTTTTGTGATATAATTAGGCACTGTTACACGGCCCGGCCTTGCGGCAGGGCCTGCCGCATCTGTAAAGGAGAATGGCGATGGATCTCATCAAAGTGGCAGATATGAAAAAGGGCATGACGATCCTGGGCTTCTATTTGGTTAAGACCGCCGCCATCAAAAACTCCTCCAACGGCAACTCCCAATACGGCGACTATACGATCGCAGACGAAACCGGTGAGATCAACGGCAAGATCTGGGATGTGGCTGAGCCCGAAAGCTGCCCGGCGGCAGGCTCCATCATCAAGCTGCAAGGCCTTGTCAATGAATACCAGGGCAAGCTGCAGCTGAGGATCGACAAATTCCGCTATACCACCAGTGAAGACCCGGTCTCCCCGGAGAACCTGGTGCCCAGCGCGCCGGTGAGCGGCGATGAAATGTTTCTGGCGGTGGACGCTTTTGCCGACCGCATCAGCCATGCCGGCCTGAAGGCGCTGGTCAAGCTGGCCATGGAGGAAAACATGGAGCGGTTGCTGATCTGGCCTGCTGCTGTGAAGAACCACCACTCGGTGCGCTCCGGGCTATTGTATCACACCCTTTCCATGCTCCGCGTGGCCGAGGGCATCATCAGGGTGTATCCGTTTTTACGCGCCGACCTCATCTATGCCGGGGCGATCCTGCATGACATGGCAAAGCTCTTCGAGCTGGACGCCACCAACACCGGCATCGCCACGGACTACACCCGTGACGGCATGCTGCTGGGCCACATCGTGCAGGGCATCCTTTGGGTGAACAACGCCGCCGAGCGGGTGGGGTTGGATCCCAAGATCGCCACGCTGGTAGAGCATATGCTGCTGGCCCACCATTATGAGCCCGAATACGGCAGCCCCCGCCGACCCATGTTCCCGGAGGCGGAAATCCTGCACTATCTGGACATCATCGACGCCCGCATGTATGACATGCACAAGACACTGGATGACACACCGGCGGGCCGTTTCTCCGAACGCCTGTGGACGCTGCACAACCGCCAGCTTTATAGTATGAGTGAGGAAGAATCGAGCCAATTCTGACAAGCGCAACCATGTTTAACAAGCGGTTGGCCCATTTCTAGACCGTATACAATTTTCATCCCGGTAGAGATTTGTCGTGATTCGATTTCATGCGCTGTAGAGAATGATCAATCGCGGACAGATTATGTGGATAAATTGTTGATATTTCTTAAATGAGCGCGTTTCTACAAAATAGTGCAATAAAAGACATTGCATGATATATTTGGTTATTGTATGCTATACACGTGCTAGATATGGTATATATTGATAGACAACATACAAGCGGGAGTAGAAAATGATTCTTTCTGGCAGAATGAGGCAATCGGCTGGGTTTGTTATACCGAAAAGGAGTTCACATAGGGTAAATGAGGGCGCCGCCGCTGCCGAACAGATCAGAGAGTTGAGAAGAGTGGAGCAGGAGATCGAGGTCACCAACGCCAAGGTGAGGCATCTGGCAGATGAACTGGGCGCGCAGTACGCGGTGTTTCGTTGCGAGCTGTGCCATTATGACGATGGCCGCGAGGAAAGCAGCACAGAAATCATGCAGTTGAGCCGTCAGACCGATGATTGGATCCAGTCTGTCTACCGCCTGGAGCATCGGCGGAGGGAGCTTCTGAGAAGGCTTGGGAAGTAAGCAGGCAGTAAAGTTCGATACAGATAAATAAAACAAGAAAGGCGCGGGGTTCCGCGCCTTTGTTGCATTCTAGATGTACTTTTGTGTGACAAAAGTACCAAAATCATCCGGGGGTGGCAAATCCCCAAGACCGCATCGATACCGTCATCAGGGCTAGCCGAGGACAACTCGTCGGGCTTCGCCCTCCTCAAACAGTCCCTCGGCTTATTCGCCCTGATTTCTGTATCTCAGCGGTGGGATTTACAAACCCCCGGACCCCCATAGGAAAACGAACAGAGAGGAATATTGATTACCCGCACCGGGAAAATCCGCACTGCCGGCAGGACACGCACCCACCCTCATGCTCCACCTTGGCCCCGCACTCCGGGCAGAAGCGGATGCGGGCCGCCACGGCTTCATAGGGCTGCTCCTCTTCCTTCTGCGGAGCCGGCGCCATGGGTGCGACATAAACCGGCGCTGCCTGTGCCTCGTCGCCGTTTTGCATTGCCAGCACCTTTTCAATCACCCGGGCAATGCCGTCGGGGCAGGAGGTGCACTTCATGCCGTTTTGGCGGATTGTGCTGGGGCAGCGAATGCCTTTGAGCTCATTGATGATGCGCTTGGCATCCATGCCGCTGCGCAGTGCGATGGAGACCAACCGCGCCGTGGCCTCGCTCTGCGAGGGGCAGCCGCCGGCCTTGCCTGTGTTGGTGAAGACCTCGCAGATGCCCTGCTCGTCGTAGTTCACCGTTACATAGAGGTTGCCGCAGCCGATCTTCATCCGCTCCGTGAGGCCGCTGGTCACGTCGGGCCGTGGCCGGGGCTGGATGGGTTTGGGGGGCAGCGGCACGTTGCCCTGTGGCCCCAGGTATTCACAGGATTCGCAGACTCCCGGTGTTTTTGTGCCTTCGGGTGCCTCTCCCTCTTTGTTTACTTTGCCAATGTTCAGCACCTGGAAGCTCCTGCTGCCGTCGCGATAGATCGTCAGGCCCTTGCAGCCCAACTTCCAGGCCAGCTGGTAGGACTGGGCCACGTCTGCGCGGGTGGCGTGGTTTGCGAAGTTGATGGTCTTGGAAACGGCGTTGTCGGTGTGGGCCTGGAAGGCAGCCTGCATCTTGATGTGCCACTCCGGCGAAACGTCGTGGGCGGACACGAAGACGCGGCGGATGTCTTCCGGCAGCTCGGCGATGTCTGCGAGGTGCTCGCCCTGGGCGATGCGCTTCATCAGCTCTTCGGAGTAAATACCCCGCTTCTGAAGCTCAGATTTCAACACCGGATTGACCTCAATCAGTTCGGTGCCGTCCATTACGTTTCGGATATACACATAGCCGAACACCGGCTCCACGCCGCTGGATACGCCTGCAATGATGGAGAGCGTGCCGGTGGGGGCGATCGTGGTCACTGTGGCGTTGCGAAGCTTCTGCTTGCCGGCCCATGTGCTGTTTTCGTAGGCGGGGAAGGTGCCCTTCGTGGCTGCCAGCGCTTCGCTGGCCTGTTTGGCCTTTTCATCGATGAAGGCCATCAGCTGGTTGGCCAGGTCCACCGCCCTCTGAGAGTTGTAGGGCACGCCGAGCTCCAGCAGCAGGTCGGCCCAGCCCATCACGCCCAACCCGACCTTGCGGGTTTTCTTGGTGGTCTCGTCAATTTCCTTCAAGGGGTATTTGTTTGCGTCGATCACGTCGTCCAGGAAGCGCACGGCCAGCGCCACGGTGTCGCCCAGACGGGCCCAATCCACCTGGCCGCCCTTGACCATCTGCGTTAAGTTGATGCTGCCCAGGTTGCAGGACTCATAGGGCAGCAGCGGCTGCTCGCCACAGGGGTTGGTGGATTCGATCTGGCCAAGGCCCGGCACAGGGTTGTCGCGGTTCAGGCGGTCCAGAAATACGATGCCAGGCTCGCCGTTGCGCCAGGCGGCATCCACAATGTGGTCAAACACCTCGCCTGCGGAAAGCTTGCCCACCGATGCCTTGGTGCGCGGGTCAATCAGGTCGTAGCTCTCGCCTTTCTCCACGGCCTGCATGAAGGCCTCGGTGATGCCCACTGAGATGTTGAAGTTGGTGATCTCCTTGGTGTCCTGCTTGCAGTCAATGAACTCGAGGATATCCGGGTGATCCACGCGCAAAATGCCCATGTTTGCGCCGCGGCGGGTGCCGCCCTGCTTGACGGCCTCGGTGGCGGCGTTGAACACCTTCATAAAGCTCACTGGGCCGGAGGCCACGCCGCCGGTGGAATTGACCGCGCTGCCCTTGCCTCGCAGGCGTGAGAAGGAAAAGCCGGTGCCACCGCCGCTCTTGTGGATCAGAGCCGCGTTTTTCACAGAGTCAAAGATGCCCTCCATCGTGTCTTCCACCGGCAGCACAAAGCAGGCGGACAATTGGCCCAGAGGCCTGCCGGCGTTCATCAGCGTGGGGGAGTTGGGCAGAAAGTCCATCGCTGCCATCAACTCAAAGAACTTGCCTTTGGCCTCCTCCACGGCGGCTTCGCCGCCATAAGCTCGCTCGCTCTCCGCGATGGCGGCTGCCACGCGCTCAAACAGGCCTTCCACGGTTTCCACAGGCTTGCCGTCTTCCCCTTTGGCGAGGTAGCGGGCTTCCAACACGGTGCGGGCATTCTTGTTGATCTCCATGGGCTCCTCCGAAGAATACTGTATATTGTATGAGAATGTAATACAACCACCAAATGTGGTATGGGATGCCTATTTTATAACATGACTGCCGGTTTGTAAATGCCCACAGTCACATTTGGATGAAAAAGTGCATCTCGATATGCTGGGGTATTGCTACGCGGTGCAGCATGCAAATGGATACTATATATTGATCGATCAGAACCACCGACCACTTAATATGGTAGTTACCGCATTTTTGACTTGTTTGTCACCCGCTCATGCCATGTGCATATTACCGCTCGGCCAGGTGGGCGATCGGTGGAAAGCCTCATAATCACAGCGGCACATCCCTTGTCATGCAGGATCACACTCTGAATTCCTGCATTTTATCCTTCAAATATCGGTAACAATCTGTTAAAATTAACCCGAAACGCATATGCACGTTGTGTATAATTGCAATATTTGAAAATGACCATTCCCAAGCCGTGGAAATTGTGATACAATCCATACTGGGAGAAATTGTAGATAGAATCGCCTGTGAAACCCCTTTATTTTCACAAAATAGGGGAAAGTATAAACAAATCAGAGGAGGACAGTCATGGCAACCAAACAGACCTACAAGTGGAACGAAATCCGCATGGGTGCTCCTACGCTCTCCATGGCGCGCACGACGATCGAGACGGCTTTCTATGGCAACAATGTCATCCGTGTGGACTCTCTGGCAGAGGCCTATCGCCTGGCTGCCGGCTCGCCCGGCACCGTGATCACCGACCTGCCTGTGTATAAGGCGCAGGAAATCGGCCTGCCCGACGACGCCAAAGTGCTGCTGTTTAACGACGGCATCGTGTTTGGCCGCGCCTCCGCCGCCCGCCGCATCCTGGGCGAGCCAAACGTGAATGAGGAAGACTTCTGCGGCATCGTGCGCGAAGCCGTTTATAACACCCGCAACCGCACGATGTATCACGCCCAGGTGTTTGTGGGTCTCGATCCCGAGTTCATGGTGAAGGCCCACCTGCTGATCCCCGAGGGCGAAGAAAACGTGATGTACTCCTGGATGCTGAACTTCCAGTACATGAACGAAGAATACTCCAAGATGTATAAGGAAAGCCGCGTCATTGAGGGCGAGGGCGACATCTACATCTTCTCCGACCCGCAGTGGACTCCTTCTGCCGAATATCCGCTCGGCCTTACCTTCTTCGACCCCAAGCACAATTGCGCGGCGCTGCTGGGCATGCGTTACTTCGGCGAGCACAAGAAGGGCACGCTCACGCTGGGCTGGGGCTGCGCCAGCCGTCACGGCTATGCCAGCTGCCACGGCGGCCAGAAGCGCTACAACCTGAAGAGCGGCAGGAAATTCGTGCTGAGTGTGTTCGGCCTGTCCGGCTCCGGCAAGTCCACGATCACCCACGCCCAGCATGACGGCAAGTATGACATCACCGTACTCCATGACGACGCGTTCCTCATCAGCACCGTGGACGGTTCGTCCATCGCGCTGGAGCCCGCCTACTTTGACAAGACGCAGGACTACCGCATGGACGACCCGAACAACAAGTATCTGGTCACCGTGCAGAACTGCGGCGCCACGTTGGATGAGGACAACAAGGTCGTGCTTGTGACCGAAGACGTGCGCAACGGCAATGGCCGCGCCGTGAAGTCCATCCTGTGGAGCCCCAACCGCCTGAACCGCTTCCAGGAGCCGGTGGATGCCATCATGTGGATCATGAAGGACCCCACGCTGCCGCCGCTGCTGAAGATCACCGATCCGGTGCTCGCCAGCACAATGGGCGCTACCCTTGCCACCAAGCGCACCAGCGCTGAGCGCCTGGCCGCCGGTGTGGATCCGAACGCCCTGGTTGTGGAGCCCTACGCCAACCCCTTCCGCACCTATCCGCTGTCCATTGACTACACCGAGTTCAAGAAGCTCTTCACCGACCGCGGTGTGGAGTGCTACATCATCAACACCGGCGACTTCATGGGCAAGAAGGTCAAGAAGGAGCACACGCTGGGTGTTATCGAGGGTATCGTGGAAGGCACCGCCAAGTTTGTGGAGACGGGCATCAACGGCATTTCCTACCAGCCGGTGGAAGGCTTTGACCTGAACTTCAAGGATGCGGAATACAAGAAGGCTTTCGTGGCCCGCATCAACGACCGCGTGGCCTTCATCGAGAAGCAGACCACCAACCGCGGCGGCATCGACAAGCTGCCCGACGAGGCGCTGGCTGCAATGAAGAAGGTTGCCGAGCAGGCGAGCAAGCTGTAAGGCAAACCAGATCCAAACCATAAAACAACCCCCTTCCTGGATTGGGAAGGGGGTTTTGTTTGTTGATTCTTTTATTTTAATTGGTTATTATTATCACAGTGTATTTCTGTGGGAGATCGTTGATGGAGATATCATGGCCGCAGAGCTATCTGAAGCGGAAGAGCAGGTTGTTGTTCTGGGCCTTCGCCACAATTCGAATGGTATACATCCTGAGCGAGATCCTTTATCTCGTTACCGGCAACAACGATGCATACAACCTTTCCTTTTCATCACAAGGTTTAGCCGGATGGGTCAATTTCGTCCTGGTGATAATCGATAGCTCGTTGCTTTTTATGTTCGCTTATCAATGCCACAGAAAAAGGCATCAATATTTTCTTTCCATGCTTTCCGTTTTGAACTTCCTTCCGGCAGCATTGTTTATGGTTCACATCATTTTTTCCATATCCAATGCCAGTGGCAGTATTCTTTCCAATATTGTTTCCGTTACCAGTTTCCTGGCATTCATCACTTGGTTTGTTCTGATGGTCGCCTCATTGGCGAGCAAATGGTCAGATACATTGCTTGATTCATCAGCAATTGTCTCAATCGTATTTGCCGCAACTATCATTCCATTGATCATAATCAGTGCATTAATAGCAAGTGCCATACATCTGGATATGAACCAAGCTCTCAATGTTGGCTATATACTTTACGTGTTCTTTGAGCTGTCCTATCTTTCCTACTTTGCTGTGCTGGCTTTTTCCAAGCCAGTGCAACCGAACGCTCAGGAACAAGTAAAGGCCCTTCAAGAAGTTCCTGCCGCCTCCATACAGGTCGACAAGCAACAACCTGTTCAATGGACCCCTTGTCCCCCTCTTGAGGTCTATCCCCCTTTTCAAAGGGGGAATGCCGATCGGTACGATCGGTAAGGGGGTTCAAAATGTCGTGAAACGACAGGGGGAGTGGTAATTTGATGTCCCGGGAAACCGGGGCTTTCGTTTACCCTTCATCCAACCTCTTGCCCCATATGTGAGTGAGTTTCTTATCATCTAGAGATTGATTAAGCACTTAAATGACACTATAATGGTAACATTACTATATTGTAGAGGTCGATCATGGTATCACTACGATATGTGAAGAATAGCTGCAAGCCTCTATTTTGGTTCTTTGCAGTATTTGTGTTTATCATTTCTGTGATCGGTCAATTTGATAAAATGCTTTCATGGGTCCTTTTTGTAGATCAGTCTCCACAACAAGCTCTCCTTGTTTCTGTGGCAATTAGCCTGTTTGTGGCTGTTGGTTGGGCGACCCTGCTATTCTTTTACTGGAGGAATATGATCAACAGAACCCATAAGGTTATACTATCGGTATTGCTTTGCGCAGAATATATCCACCTGATTGGCATGCTTTTTATGAACTTACAGTCCAGGCTCTTGCTATCAGAGAGCTTTACGTCTGGACCGTATTTTGGCTTGGTATCAGGATTGATTCAACTGATCTATAGTTTTATCTACCTTGTATGGGCTGTATGTCTTGTTGTTGTTGCATGTAGCAAGCAAACATCAGGATTGCTTCGAAAAGCGGCGATTACGCTTGCGATCATAAACCTGTATTTGGTTCTGTATATGATCGCTTATCCTCTTATATTTGGTCTTATTGTTGAGCTAGATGATGGACAATTTAGCCTGATTAATAATGGCGTAAGTATAATCAACGCTATCGCATACTCGGTGGGCATGATTTTCTTTTTTGGTGTCATTTCTTTTTCGAAACAGAAGTCCTCGGTGCCGCTTGCTCCAATTGCCGACATATAGAATGTAACGTCAATTGCCTGCACATCTCAGGAATAATGACAATGGGACTGTAGGGGCGAATTGCATTCGCCCACACTCCGTATAGAATCACAAATGCGGAACAACAACCTCTCACGCTAAAGACAGCATACCATTCAACACTCCAACCCACACGCCATCCCAAGCGGCGCAAGCCTCATGGACTCTGGCTTTCCTGCCATAATTCTCATCAGGCCACAGGCCCTGCCACACACCAGCCAACAGCAAACTCACAATGGAATAACACCATTAAAGAAGATAAGAAATAAAGAAGTACATGTGTGCAAGCGCACAGGCAGGCGTGCCTGGTGCCGCTCCTGTGATGAAGTGCAATAGGGCATAGTCGCATTCAAAACCTGGCGTCATTGAGATATAATGTTATTTGCAGGCATACTTATTTAACCCGCGATCAGGGGGTTTCCTATGAAGTTAAAAAAGTGGCTCGTGCTCTCAATCATCGGCGCGGTGGCGCAGCTGGCATTGACCGTCGCAATCCTGGTGGTTTCGTTCCCCAATCTTCAGGACCTCTACCGGGTTTATGGAGCGCCTGAGCAGGACAGGCAGTTTTACCGCTACGAGTATTACCGTGACGGCCATTTTCCCCTCAAGCAGGATCAGGAATTGTCCATGGTTTCGCTGGAGGCAGCCGCTGACGCGGGCCACCTGGAGGCCCAGCGCATCTATGCCATGGGTTGTTATGACGGCACCATTGCCGGACCAGATGCGGCGAAAGCTTATCAGTTTCTCATCGGGTTGGCGGGCCACGGAGACCAGGAAGCGGACTATTACCTTGGCTTGTGCCAGTATTGGGGATATGGCACCGCCGTTGATTATGAAAGTGCTGCAACGTGGTTTGCCCGGGCGGCTGATCAGGGTCACACCTGCGCGCAGAGCGCAATCGGCGGGTGTTACGCCAGCGGCAAGGGCGTGCCACAGGATTACGCCAAGGCCGCCAATTATTTCATGGATGCAGCGGAAAAGGGTGACCCGGAAGCGGCAGACTGGTTGGGGTATCTGTATTTCAACGGATACGGTGTACCCCGCGATGGACAGGCCGCCGCATCCTGGTATCAAAAAGCAGCAGACGCAGGCATTGCCCATGCCCTGCGGGAGTTGGGATACTGTTATTATTATGGTTATGGCATCACACAAAACTATAAGAAGTCTTTCCAATGCTACTCCAAGGCGGCGAATCGTGGGGATGCTTACGCCCAATGGTACGTCGGCACGTGTCTTTACAGCGGATTTCTGATAGAGCGTGATTACACCGCAGCCGTGAGCTGGTTCCGCAAGGCTGCCGCACAACAACAAGCCCAAGCCTTTACAAGCCTGGGCGTGTGCAGCTTTGAGGGAAACGGCGTGGAGCAAGACTTTGATCTTGCCTTTCAGAACTTCAGCGAGGCGGCCCGATTGGGTGACCCGGATGGTATGGACAGGCTGGCCTATTGCCTGGAAAATGGCCAGGGCACAGCCAAGGACATGGCAGCGGCCCTGGAATGGTACCGAAAAGCCGCCGATGGTAAAAATGAACATGCCCGCGAAAGGCTCGCTGAGCTTACTGCCGGTGACTAACCGGGCAGGCTTTTCCAACGCGCAAAGAACAAGGTAAGCGTCTATGCCTCACTTCACGCGCACCTTCACTGCCAGATCCACTTTCTCCAGCCGCTCCTCCCGGCCATCCTTTGCGAGCCGCACAAGGAACTTGCCGTTGGAATAGACCACGTCGCCATTGGGGGCCACGTCATAATCCAGCACGCCTTTTTTCACCACTTCGGCCTGCCCCGCCGGTGTGAGGCGCATCAGTTGCCAGCTTGCCGGCGCGATGCCAGGATAGGTCTCGCCCCGGCTTTTGTTCTCTTTCAGCGTTTTTTCCACGTTGATCAGATTTCCCTGAATGAAGAGCTGCCGGGAATCCGGATTGCGGCTCCTGGCCGGGTTGGTTCCCCGGGTGTTGAACGTTTCTCCTGTGTAGCGATGTGTGAAAAACTCCAGGAAGTGAAACAACCCCTTAAGGATTTTGTAAGGAAGCATCAGAATATCCAGGAAACTCATGCCGTGCCCGTTTGTGTCCGAATGGGGGCGGCGCAGGAAATAGACGGAGCCGTCGAGGGCCTCCCGTGGGAGCAGGCAGTCGTGGCCTGCCTGGGCGTAAACATCTTCCACGACCTTACGGTCCAGGTCCAGGCAGCAGATCGCGCTGGATCCGGTGGCCCTGTAACCGCCGGCCATGTCGCGGCCAATACCGGCTGAATTGTAGTAGATCCTCCGGCTTGTGCGGCTCCAGCTGGGGTTGTCGTCCACCGAGTCGCCCTCTGTGAGCGCCCTGGTGCTGCCACCTGTCAGGCTTACCAGCGCGATGTGACACTCCGGGCCTTCGGAATGCACTGTTACGGTAACTTCATTGCCATCGGGGCTTGCAGACACTGCGCCGAATGCCAGCTTGCCGTGGTGCAGCACATGGCTTTCCGGCAGGTTGTCAGCCAGCGGCTTGAGATAGATGCCGGAGAAGTCAGCAGAGCCCACCGTATACACAGCCCGGCCATCATTCAGTATGTCCACACCGCGGATTGCGGCAGCGGGGCTTTCCTCGGTAGAAGCCTCCTGGTGGTTGCCTCCCTCGCCCCGGAATGCCGCACCAGCCCCCTCATTCTTCCAGGCATTACGCTCCCGGATTTGCCGGATGTTCTGGCGGTACCGCTCCAGGTATTCGCTCTGGAAATATCGGATGTGCCCGTCAATGGCGCCAATGCGCTCTCCCTCAATAAAGACGATGCGTTCGTCCATAAGGCCCTCCAAGCGGTGGTTTCCAATATTATACTATATCAATTGCGCTTGAGGGCAATAAAAAATGGCAGAGCTAAAACCGTGCTGCGATGCTCTCGGTCAGCTCTTCGATATCCCACTCCCGGCGCTTGCTCTTCCAGCCGATAAAGCCCTCGCCGGCCAACCTGCCGCCGTTGGCCTCGATCGCCTTTCCAATCTCTTTGATGGCGCTGCTGCCGCCTGTCCAGCCACTGGCCCAGTGTTTGGTCACCAGCACAGCGGCCTTGCGACCCATGAGTGGCGGCATCATCATGAGGTAGGCACGCATTGGCGGGCAGAGCTGGAAGCCCTGCACAGGTGCTGCAAACACCAGCGCGTCATACTCCCGCAGGCCGGGCAGTGAGTTCAGGCGGATGTTTTTTGCATCCTTCGGGTCGCTGGCCAGCGTGATGCGCTCAATGGCCACGGTGTGTCCCTGTGCCTTCAGTTTGTCGCGCAGCTGTTGGACCACAGCAAGGGTGTTGCCGGTCTGGGAATAGACAACGATGCCGATATTCATGGCGGTTCCCCCATAATGATTCAATGATATCATCTTATTGCAGTAGGACTCCGGACACAACCGGTAAAGGCCAAATTCCACAATGGGGATTTCCATATGTCGATATTGTTGTTTCTGTTATCCCGCTGGGGTATACTGGTGCCAAAAGATGGAAGGGGGATGCTCAGATGAGCCAGACTCTGCTGCAGGACCAGTATTTCATGAAGGGCAAAAGCAGGCACTTGTTTTGGGTTGTGATGGGGTTTTTCGTTTTGATGGTGATTGCCCAGCTCCTTCAGAACTCACTGGTGCCGGTCTTTATGAGAACCTTCCGCACAGATGGGTTCGGGGCGGCCTATGGGATTCTGTGCGCAGTCATCCTGGCCGTTTATTTCCTGGGCGGCGTGATCCTTTATACGGCATATGGCATGAAAAACAGCATCAAAGCATTCAAGGTTTTGTTTTTTGTGCTGGCGGCCAGCCGCATTTTCGGCGCTGCCTCCATGGCGATGTCTGATCTGGTCATGCTGGATCGCATCACAGGCGCTCTGGGAGAGATCAGCCAAAGCAGATGGGCCAATGCCTCCATTTCAGTTTTCCTGACCATACAAGCGGTTATTTGGACAGTCTGCATGCTCGTGGCGGCGTTCCACAAGGCGTCGGGCACAGTGCTGCGTGTGTCTGCGCTGGTGCTGGCGGCATACGAGCTGTTTTACATTCTGTTTGTGCTGTTCCTTTCGCGCCAGATCACGCTGTATTTGATCCGGAGCCAGCAGATTCAACTGCTGACCACGATCAACATGGTTGTGAACCTGCTGATCCAATTTGGCTTTTTAGCAGCCTCCGGCTTCTTTTTCGGCGCGATGTCCTTTGGCAAGCAGCGCAAGCCCAAGGTGCCGCAGGCTGCGGTTTCCGCCTGAGTGTTGTTGCCAGCGATCAGTTCGGCATGAGATGGAACTGGGTTATGAGTTCGTGGAGCCGTGGTGAATCAGGAGTTATCGGTATCATCAGGGAGAATTGTCATAGAGGCTAATAACGATTCATACGCGATACCAGTAATATCGCAGACAAGATGCCCCCCACGATCACGCCCACCCAAAACAGTGTCTTGGACACTTGGACCTTGTGCTCGGCATCCTCATAGTTCTCTTGCCGGTAGCTGGTTTTGGCTAAACCTGCAAACACCGCGCCGATGATGCCAAGCACCTGGCAGCAGCACAGGGCGCAGATAATGTTCAGCACCAGCCAGAGGGTGGTGTTGTCGTTCACCGGTGTATAAACCACGCGATCGCTTGCCTTTGGGGGCATGTACGGTTGTTCGGCCAGAGGTGCACCGCAGGCCTGGCAGGTCTTGTTGCCGCTGGAGTTATTGGCGCCGCATTGGTTGCAATACTGCATAGGAGCCTTCCCGGTGCGCTTATGGCACTAGTATACATAGTTCATTTAAGAATGTAAATATTTGAGGAAAACAGTAATAAATTGGCTAGTGGTAATCCCGGGGCACACGCATGTTGCAGATCGGCGTCTTGAATGCCATTCAAGCATACCGGTTTCTGTCGATTCGCGTCTATTTCCTCCATGCATTTTGATCATTTCGCTCAGTTGGCACATCCCCAAATATCCTGTATAATAAATAATTATGCATCCGGCCTTATATCATCCGTGTGAGGTTTTCTGATGAAAGAAATAGAGCGCCTGCAAGCCCTTGGGATTTCCCCGGCAAACATCCTGCTGCCCCGCGAGGGTGCCGACATGGAGCGCTGGGCTGCCATTGCCTGCGACCAGTATTCCTCCGAGCCGGAGTATTGGGAGAGGGCCTATGCGTTTGTGGGCGGAAGCCCCTCCACGCTGAAGCTCATCATTCCCGAGGCGTTCCTGGAAACGCCCAGAGCAGAGGCGCTGCAACAAAGCGCCATCGAGGAAATGCAGGCTTATCTGAATGGCGGTGTGCTGCGGGAGATCGCAGATAGTTTCGTCTATGTGGAGCGCAAGACGCCCCACGCGAACTGCCGCCGGGGGCTGGTGGCTGCTTTTGATCTGGAAAAGTATGATTTCACGCCGGGCAACCAAATGCCCATCCGCGCCACCGAGGGCACGATTCTCTCGCGCATCCCGCCGAGGATGGCTGTGCGCAAGCAGGCTGCGCTGGAGTGCCCTCATGTGATGATACTGATTGATGACCCCGGCCGCACCGCGATCGAGCCGCTGGCCGGGCTGAAGAGCAGCCTGGAGCCGCTTTACTCCACCGGGCTCATGGCCGGGGCGGGAAGCATTTCCGGCTGGCGGGTGAGGGGTGCCGAGCGCTTCGCGCCCATCGCGGATGCTTTGGAGGCGCTGGCTTCAAAGGGCGGCATGCTTTTTGCCGTGGGCGACGGCAACCACTCCCTGGCCACGGCCAAGGCCTGCTGGGATGAACTGAAGCCCACGCTCACCGAGGCCGAAATGGAAACCCACCCGGCCCGCTGGGCGCTGGCGGAGCTGGTGAACATCCATGACGAAGGCTTGCAGTTCCACCCGATCCACCGCGTGGTGTTCCATGCCGACCCGGTGGAGCTGGTGGCGGTGCTGCTGTGGGAAATGAACAAGCGGGGCTGGGCGGCCTCCATGGGTGAGGAGCCCCGGGGCGCCCAGTCCATTGAATACTCCTGCGCCGCTGACCATGGCTGGATCAACGTGGCCCGGCCCGAAAGCCCGCTGGCCTGCGGCACATTGCAGCAGGCGCTGGATGCCGTGCTGCCCACGTTTGCCGGCGCATCGGTGGACTATGTGCATGGCGACGATTCCGCTGTGGCGCTGGGTCACCGGGAGGGCAACATCGCATTCCTGCTGCAAGCCATGGACAAGGCGGAGCTTTTCCCCGCCGTGGAGAAGCTGGGCGTGCTGCCCCGCAAGGCATTCTCGATGGGCGAAGCCGATGAAAAGCGCTTCTATCTGGAGTGCCGCAAAATCCGTTAATCTATTTCCGAAGGGGTTTTCATATGGGCGTCAAGGCAGTGAAGTTCGGCGGGTCGTCTTTGGCCAGCGCCGAACAGTTTCAAAAGGTCATCGCAATCATCCGTGCCGATGCCAGCCGGTCTGTGGTTGTACCGAGCGCGCCGGGTAAGCGCTTCAGCGCCGACACCAAGGTTACAGACATGCTCTATGCCGTGCACAAAACGGCGCAATCAGGCGGCAACACCGCCCCTGAGCTTTCGGCGATCAAGGCCCGTTACGACGAGATCATCGCGGGGCTTGGCCTTGCCCTTGATTTATCGGGGGAGTTTGCAGAAATCGCCCGGCAGCTGGCCTCCGGCGCATCCGCCGACTATGCCGCCAGCCGCGGTGAATACCTGAATGGCATCGTGATTGCCAATGCGCTGGGCTTTGCCTTTCTGGATGCCGCTGATTACGTGTTCTTCCGTGAAAACGGCCAGCTCGATGAGGAGCGCACCTATGCCGCACTGGGCGCTGCGCTGAAACAGCACCCCCAGGCTGTGCTGCCCGGTTTCTATGGCAGCCTGCCCGATGGTTCTGTGCGCACGTTTTCACGAGGCGGCAGTGATATCACCGGGGCGTTGGCCGCCCGTGCCGCCGGGGCCGATGTGTATGAAAACTGGACCGATGTGTCCGGCGTTCTTGCTGCGGACCCCCGCATCATCAAAAATGCCCGCACCATTTCGGCCATTACCTACCGCGAGCTGCGGGAGCTTTCCTATATGGGCGCCACGGTGCTCCATGAGGACGCAATTTTCCCCGTGCGCCAGGCCGGCATCCCGATCCGTATCCTCAACACCAACGCCCCGGAAGACCCCGGCACGCTGATCACCGCCGAAACAGCGGGCAACGCCGCTTCGGTGGTCACCGGCATAGCAGGCCGCAAGGGCTTCTCGGTCATCGGCATTGAAAAGGCAATGATGAACAGCGAGCTGGGTTTTGGCCGGCGGGTGCTGCAGGTGCTGGAAGACTGCGGCATCTCCTTTGAGCACCTGCCCACTGGCATCGACACGCTGTCTGTTGTGGTGGAAAGCCAGTTTTTAAATGGCAACCGCGACGCCATACTAAACAGGATCCGTGACACCGTGCAGCCCGACGACATCACTGCCTTCGACGGTATGGCGCTGATCGCCACAGTGGGCCGGGGCATGGTCAGCAGCAAGGGCACGGCTGCCCGCCTGTTTGGCGCGCTGGCCAAAGCCGGTATCAACATCCGCATGATCGACCAGGGCTCCAGCGAGCTCAACATCATTGTGGGTGTGGAGGAAGGCGATTTTGAGGCGGCGATCGGGGCGATTTACGGGGAGTTTATTGAGGGGTAATTCACTCCGGCAGATAAACAAACGGGCCGGGGCGGGCTGGTCGCGATCTTGCCAGATCGCTGCTCGCCTATGCGACCGAGAGCTCGGCCCCTACTGTAGGTTTGCTAGAACGACCTCCCCACCCTCCCTTATGAAGGGGGGATGCCGCCACAGCGGCAGGGGGGATTTCTCAAGAATGCTGCCGTATAAGCAGTGGAGAATATGCGGGCGGCTCATGAGCCGCCCCTACATGGTAGCTTGACAGACAGCCTCTCCACCCTCCCTTATGAAGGGGGGATGGCTCCCGCAGGAGCCAGGGGGGATTTCCAAAGGAGACTGTATATGGACATCCTGACCGTGCTTCGCTCGCTGGGCAGCGTGGCGGTCATTCTGGTGCTGGTGGGTCTGGGCATCTTTGTGGACAAGCGCAACTGGTTCCCCGGCGAAAGCTGGCGGGGGCTGGGCAGCCTGGTCGTGAACATCGCCATGCCTTGTTCAGCCTTTTACTACATTGCCAGCCCCACCGACGGCTTCACCCGCCAGTCCTTGGCCGAGGCGGGCCTGGGCATGCTGGCCTACGGCGTAATGATGCTGGTAATCTGGCTGCTGGCGCTAGGCGGTGCTGCGGTGTTCAAAATGGACAAAAACCGCCGGGGCACCTTTGCGGCGATGGCCGCCTTTTCCAACACCGTGTTCATCGGCCTGCCGATGACGGCGATGCTCTTCGGCGACGGCGCAATCAAGTATGCCTTCATGGCCTTTCTGCCCAACACGCTATTGTTTTGGACAGTGGGCGTGTTTGCCATCCGCCGCGACGGCGAGCCCGGCGCGTCGTTTTTCTCAAAGGGTTGGTACAAGCGCCTTCTGAACCCGGCGCTGGCCGCTACGCTGCTGGGGCTTGCGCTGGTGCTGCTGGGCATCAAACCCCCCACGCTGCTCATGCAGGGTGTGCGCACCGTCAGCGGCATGGTGTCGCCGGTGGCGCTCATTTTCTGCGGCATCCTGTTAAGCCGCATGGGCCTGAAAAACCTCAGGATCAAAACAAGCCAGTTTGCCGTGATGTTTTTCCGGTTTGCAGCCTCTCCTGTGATCACTTATCTGGTGCTGACGGCTGTAGGCGCCGGCGACATGATGACCCGCGTGCTGATCGCCCAGGCCTCCATGCCGGTGATGTCGCAGACCACGATCATCGCCGGGCTATACCATGCCGATGCCGACTATGCCGCCACCGGCTTCATGCTGACAACCGTGGCATCGGTGGTGGCGATGCCGGTGATCATGGCGATCATGGATTTGGTGATGTGAACCGTCGCCCCCCAGCCCCCTCTCTAGAGACCCTCTCCCCAACCCCTCCCCCATTATCATAAGCCCTCACCCCCCGACCCCCTCTCCCATCACTGGGCGAGGGGGAGAATATAGTCCGGGGCTGGTGCCCCGATCCCCGTGTTCTTAAAAAGTTGATTCAAAACGTTATCTATCTTAGGTCTCGGGGGATTGGGGGCGGCAGCCCCCATACTAATATACCCCTCCCACAGTGATGGGGGAGGGGCAAGGGGAGAGGGCCTATAGGGAGGGGAAGAGGCGGGGGTGAGGGTCATTCATGAACGGGGAAGGGGCCGGGGGATGAGGTCACTGGGGACAAGCCAGGGCTGTAAATCATAATGTTAGCAAATTCCCAACAAATCTTTCATTTACAGATCAAAAAAACAGGTTATAATAGTGTAACAAAGAGAAATTCCGAACAATTAAGTAAAATTATCTCGGAGGGTTCGGCATGCCGGTTGTGAGAAGGCTGTTTGTGGAGAAAAAACCTGGGTTTGACGGCGCTGCGAAAGCCCTGCGGCACGACCTTAGGCATACGCTGGGGATCAAGTCGCTCGATGGTGTGCGCATTGTGCTGCGATATGACGTGGCCGGCATTGCAGATGAAGATTGGGAAAAGGCAAAAAGCGCTGTCTTCAGTGAAGCTGCGGTTGATCAACTCACGGAAGGGTTGTTGAACAGCGGCAATGCCCTCGTGTTCGCCGTGGAATATTTGCCGGGGCAGTTTGACCAGCGGGCGGATTCGGCGGCCCAGTGCGTGCAGCTGCTCACCCAGGGTGAGCAGCCGGAAGTGCGATGTGCCACGGCTTATCTGCTGGAGGGCAGCCTGACCGATGAAGATGTGGCCCGCATCAAGGGCTACCTGATCAACCCGGTGGACAGCCGCGAGGCCGACCTTGCGATGCCAGATCATCTGGGGCTGGACATCGAGACCCCCTCTGATGTGGAGGTGCTCACTGGCTTCCGCAGCATGTGCACCGAAGGTGTCGCCGCCATGCACAAGGAAATGGGCATGGCGATGAGCGTGACCGATTTGCTCTTTGTGCAGCAATACTATAGGAATGAAGAACAGCGCGACCCCACGATCAGCGAAATTAAGGTGATGGACACCTATTGGTCTGACCACTGCCGCCACACCACCTTTCTGACCGAGCTTGATGATGTGCGGTTCGCTGAAGGCCCTGCTGCTGACCCGATCCGCCGGGCTTGGCAGGCCTATGAGGCCGGGCGGGCGCAGGTTTATGCCGGAAGGAAACCAAAGCCGGTGTGCCTGATGGATGTGGCCACGATGGGCATGAAGCTTCTGAAGAAGCAAGGCAAGCTCAATGATCTGGATGAGTCTGAGGAGATCAACGCCTGCAGCATCGAGGCCGACGTGTCTGTGGATGGCAAGCCGCAGCGCTGGCTCATTGAGTTCAAGAATGAGACCCACAACCACCCCACCGAAATCGAGCCATTCGGCGGCGCGGCCACCTGCCTTGGCGGTGCGATCCGCGATCCCTTATCGATGCGCGCCTATGTGTATCAGGCCATGCGCGTGACCGGCGCTGCGGACCCGCGCACGCCTTTGAAAGACACGATCCCCGGCAAACTGCCGCAGCGCAAGATCACCAGGGAGGCCGCCCACGGCTATTCCAGCTACGGCAACCAGATCGGCCTGGCCACCGGGCAGGTGACGGAGTTCTACCACCCTGGATACGCGGCCAAGCGCATGGAGCTGGGCGCGGTGATCGGCGCGGCCCCCAAGGCCAACGTGCGCCGTGAGGAACCCATCCCCGGCGATGTGGTGCTGTTGGTGGGCGGCCGCACCGGCCGCGACGGCTGCGGCGGTGCAACAGGCTCCAGCAAGGCCCACACCGAGGAGAGCATTGCCAAGTGCGGCGCAGAGGTGCAAAAGGGCAACCCGCCCACCGAGCGCAAGCTCCAGCGGCTCTTCCGAAACCCCGCCGCCCAGCGGCTCATCAAGCGCTGCAACGACTTCGGTGCCGGCGGCGTGTGCGTGGCCATCGGAGAGCTTTCCGACGGGCTGGACATCAACCTGGACGCTGTGCCCAAAAAGTATGAGGGGCTGGATGGCACCGAGCTTGCCATCAGCGAGTCGCAGGAGCGCATGGCCGTGGTCGTCAGCGCCGCGGACGCTGAGGCCTTCGTGGAGCTGGCCGATCTGGAAAACCTGGAGGCCACCCAGGTTGCCGTGATCACCGGCACCGGCCGTCTGCGCATGGATTGGCGCGGCCAGCGCATCATTGACATCTCCCGTGAATTCCTCAACACCAACGGCGCACCGCAAAGCGCTGCGGCAACTGTTGTTGCGCCGGATGTATCCGCATATTTTCACGTTCCCCAGGAAAATGTGATCACCAATGTTGCATATGCGGCCAACGCCAGCCCGTTTCATCTTCTAAAGAAAGAAAAGCAGACTTCGAGGGCAGGAGATGCCCTCACAGGGGCAGGGGGGAGTGGACAACTGTTATCCCGCCTTTCAGACCTCAACGAGTGTAGCCAGCGTGGCCTGGTGGAGCTGTTTGACAGCACCATCGGCGCCGGCTCTGTGCTGATGCCCTACGGCGGCAGGCGGCAACTAACGCCCACCCAGGCCATGGCGGCGTTGGTGCCGGTGGAGGGCGGCAAGACGGACACCTGCACTGTGATGGCTCACGGCTTTTATCCAAACCTCTCGAGCATCAGCCCCTTCCATGGCGCGGTTTACGCGGTGCTGGAGTCTCTTGCCCGCGTGGCGGCAGCCGGTGGTGACGCGGCAAAGAGCTGGCTTTCCCTGCAGGAATTCTTCGAGCGGCTGGGCTCCGACCCCACCCGCTGGGGCAAGCCGCTGGCGGCGCTGCTGGGGGCCTATTGGGCCCAGGTGAACCTCGATGTGGCGGCCATCGGCGGTAAAGACAGCATGTCCGGCAGCTTCCGCGATATGGACGTGCCGCCCACGCTGGTGAGCTTCGCAGTGTGCGTGTCTAAAGCGGCGAATACCATTTCCGCTGAGCTTAAGCAACCCGGCTCCGCCGTCGTGCTGCTCCGGCAGCCCCGCGACCAATATGGCCTGCCGGACTTCACCGCGTTCCAAGCCAACTGTGCCGCCGTGACCAAGGCCATCGCCAATGGCTCTGTGCTGGCTGCCCACACCGTTGGCGAGGGCGGCGCGGCCACTGCCATCGCCAAAATGGCGTTGGGCAACGGCATTGGCGTGGCGCTGGCAGCAAGCCCCGAGGTGCTCTTCGCACCGGAGCTGGGCAGCTTCGTGTTGGAGGTGGCGCAAGGCATGGAGTCGTCAAAGCTATTCGCCGGGCTGGCCTTTGAAGTGATTGGAAAAACAACCAAAGAGGAAACCATCACGCTGGGCGGTGACACGGTCACACTCGCAAAAATCCAGAAAGCATGGCAGGGCACTCTTGAGCCCATTTTCCCCACTGTGGCCGAGGGTGGCAGCGGGGCGATCCAAAGCACTCACTACACCGCCCGCAGCGCTGCCAAACCCAGAGTTTCCGTGGCCCGGCCAAGGGTGTTGATCCCCGTGTTCCCCGGCACCAACTGTGAGATTGACACGGCCAAGGCTTTCGAAAAAGCCGGCGCCGTGGCCGACGTCTTTGTCGTGCGCAACCTCTCAAGCGCAGCCATTGCCGAGAGCATGGCCGTGTTTGCCAAAAAGATCGGCCAGAGTCAGATCGTTTGCCTGCCCGGTGGCTTCTCCGCAGGCGACGAGCCCGACGGTTCCGGCAAGTTCATAGCGGCGCTGCTGCGGGAGCCACAGGTGTCCGCCGCCATCGCCGAGCTGTTGGGCCGCCGCGACGGGCTGATGCTGGGCATCTGCAATGGCTTCCAGGCACTGATCAAGCTGGGCCTGGTGCCTTATGGCGAGATCCGCCCCATGAGTGCGGACAGCCCCACGCTCACCTTCAACGCCATTGGCAGGCATCAGTCGCGGCTGTTCCGCACGATGGCTGTGTCGGTAAATTCGCCCTGGATGGCAAACCTGAATTGCGGTGACATCATTACAACGCCGATTTCCCATGGTGAGGGCCGGTTTGTTTGCACCCAGGCCGAGTTTGACCGGCTGCTGGCCAACGGCCAAATCGCGATGCAATATGTGGACGATTGCGACAAGCCCACCTATGACACGCTTTACAACCCCAACGGCTCCTTCCATGCCGTGGAGGCGATTACCAGCCCTGACGGAAGGGTGCTGGGCAAGATGGGCCACAATGAGCGCGCAGCGGAGCACTGCTTCCGCAACGTGCCGGGCAACTATTTCAGCGGCATCTTTGAGGCGGGGGTGGGGTATTTCCGATAAATCCCCCCTGCCCCCTTTGGGGGGCATCCCCCCTTGAATTTCTGCCTATGGCAAAAACAAGGGCGGGTAGGGAGGCCGGTCTCTCTGGCTTATAGTAGCGGCCGGGCTCCGTCCCGGCCCGGTATTGCGTTGCTTACCGTTGGAAATCCCCCCTGTCAGCTGCGGATGACATCCCCCCTTATTAAGGGAGGGTAGGGAGAACGGTGTCTCCTTTCAGTAGGGGCTGGCCTCCGGGCTACATGGGCGATCAGCAATCTGAAAGATTGCGGCTAGCCCGCACCTTTTCCATTATTCCTCCAGATTCTTCAGCCAGCACCACACCACTTCCGCTATCTGGTCATACCCCTTGCCAAAGGGGTGCACGCCGTCGATGAACTGTTCGTCAATGCTCGTGTTCACCGGCACCAGCCACACGCCGTTTTCTTCCTGATCCTTGTACTTCTCGATCAATGCGCCGGTGTAAAGAAACAGGTTGCGCTTGAAGCGTGCCAGCGTCTGCCTGTCAGCATAATTGTGAAGGAAGGTCTCTGGCTTGCCGGTCGGCGGCACTGTGATGAAGAGGCCGATCTTGATGGTTTTATCATAAGTCCGGATGCTTTTCACCATCGTGTCGATCCGCTTCAGCACCCGCTTGATTTCCGCGTTCAGCTCTTTATCATTTTTGAAGGCAAACACATCGTTGGTGCCCAGCGCGATGCACACGCGGTCCACCGAGTCGTACTTCATGCCTTTCATATAGTATTTAAAATCAAACCGTTTGCCCGAGGGGTTGTAGAACCGGTTGGGTACGCCGTTGTAGGAGCGATACCCCGTGTAAAACTGCGCCCTCCACCCAGACCGGCCTTCTGTCAGGTTCGGGGCCTTGCCTCTGGAGCCCAGCAGCGTGAGCTTCAGGCCGTCGCTCTCGGCAATGCCAAGCAGCCGGCCGGTATAGCCACCCTTTTCGGTGATGCTGTCACCGAGGAAGAGGCATTTGCGGGTTACCCCTTTGCTTGGTTGGGCCGGAGCCACATGGACCACGGTGTTGATGCGCTTGTCACCGGCCCGCAGCGTTAGCTTATATGCGCCGGCCTTGTCCGGCGTCCAGCTCCACACCCTGCCGGTGAGCTTACCGGGGCCAGATGCTCCGCAGCTGTAATTGTCACCGGTTGCCAGCACCAGGTTTTCCAGCCGGAGTGTCATCTCCCGGCCCACTACGCCGTAGAGCGCCGGAGGTAATTGAAAGCTCACCGTGGCCGGCTTGGCGGTGGCGGCGGGAGATGGCGATAGTGTGGGCATCGGGGTGGGCGATGGCGATGGCGTGGGAGAAGGAGAAGGCGAGGGAGAAGGCGTGGGCGATGGAGAGGGGGTGGGGGATGGCGACGGAGACGGTGTGGGCTTTGGCGAGGACGTGGGCGTTGGCAGGGCAGCCTGCGTGGCGGAGCCGCCAGGCGTGCCGATCGGCTTGAGCGTAGGCAATGGCGCGCACGCACCCAGCAGCAGCGCCAGCAGCAACACAGGAATGGAATATTTCAGGTTGTTCATTCTGTTTTTCATTGGTTGAAATTATATCAAAAATCAACTGGTGGCATAAGTGTATTTGGTGATACGGTAGAAGTTTCTCGGGTGCTGTGCTGTTTACGCATCAGCAATTCCATGCTTTGGGATTTGTTGCCCTGCCTCTGTTGTGGTATACTTGGATGTTGAATCAAGCACAAAGATAAAAGGTTTACTTATGATGAAACGGTTGAATCAAGCCATCAGGGTTTTTACAGCGGTGTTGCTGGCGGCCTTCCTTTTGCTGGGCTTGTCGGACACAGCTTCCGCCGAGGCTGCCGACATCACAAAGAAATGCAAGTTCACTGCTTCCACCAACACCTCCTCCTGGAAGAAGGCCACCGACGGCAACCTTTCCACGATGTGGAAGAGTAAGGCGGCATCCGGCCAGTCGGTGGAGATTGACCTGAAGGGTGGGGAGGCCGGCGGGCTCTACCTGCGGTGGAACGCCGCCCCCAAGGGCTGGGTGATTACCGGTTACGATGCCGCGGGCAGCGAGAGGGCCAGTCTGGAGGGCGGCAACCAGGGGTGGCTCGGCGAGTATGTGGCGTTGCCGGAATCCTTTGCCGGCTGCGAGAAGCTCACGCTCTCCTCGTCGGGCGGCGCTGGCATGGCCATCGTGGAGCTCTCCGTGTATGGACCCGGGGATGCGCCGGAATACGCGCCGCAGTGGCAGGAGTTTGCCGGAAGGGTGGATGTGATGCTGGTTTCAGCCCATCCCGATGACGATGTGCTCTATTTCGGCGGTGTGATCCCCACATATGCCCAGCAGGGCCGCAGCGCCGTCACGGTGTTTATGACCACGGGCAAGCCGCTGAGGCGCTTCGAGGCACTGGAGGGTTCCTGGGTCACCGGCGCCCGTGTGCATCCGGTGCTTGGATCGTTCCCCGACTCCCACAACCCCAGCAACAACACCGATGTTGCACCCCTCAAGCGAGACTGGCCCAAGGAAAAGGTGCTCGCCTTTCTGGTGGAGCAGATCCGCAAATATAAGCCCGCCGTGATCGTAACTCACGACCCCAAGGGTGAATATGGCCACGGTGCCCACAAGTGGACCAGCGAACTCATGTCGGAGGCTTTTGAGCTGTCCGGTGATGCGTCGCGATATCCGGAGTCGGCGCAGCAATACGGTGTGTGGGCCGCCGCCAAGCTCTATAAGCACCTCTACAAGGAAAACCAGCTGCTGCTGGACACCAGCGTGCCGCTGCCGCTGTTTGGCGGCAGGACGGCCTTTGAGCTGGCAAAGCTGGGCTACTCCCGCCACAAGTCCCAGATGGCGGAAACCACCTTCATTGTGCGGAACGCCGGCAGAAACAACATCCGCGAGTTTGGGCTTGTCGCCACCCATGTGGGGCAAGACAGCGATCACAACGACATGTTTGAACACGTGACTGATGAAGCGCTGCAGGGGCTCAATCCCTCTTTCCAGTGGCAGCTGCCAGACCGGGCGGCGCTCACCGAGGCCATCGCCAGAGCCGAGGCCATTGACCCCACTCCATACACCGAGCAAAGCGTGGCCGAAGCCAACCTGCCCTCCGCCATTGCCGCCGCCAAGGCGGTGCTGGACAACCGCGCGGCCACCCAGGAAGAAATCGATTCTGCCGCCGCCAGCCTGGATGCCGCTGCCAAGAAGCTCGTAGAGAAACGCACCCTCACGAGCCTAGCCGTCACCGCGCCGCCGGCCAGGTTGGCTTATCTGGTGGGTGAGCAGCTTGACCTCACTGGCCTGGTGGTCACCGCCAGCTACAGCGACGGCGCTTCAGAGCCGGTCGCCATCACGGCGGAAAATGTCACCGGCTTTGACAGCTCCAAGCCCGCCGAAGCCCAGGTGCTCACTGTGACTGTGGCAGATCAGACAACCACCTTCAATGTACAAATCGTGGATGCGGAAAGCCTGGTCAGGTTGTTCTTGCGGTGGTTGGGAGTGTTGAAGTAACTCAGTTTTCTGGAGAATCCCCCCGCCACTTCGTGGCATCCCCCCTTCACAAGGGGGGGCTTCAACTTCGGTTTCTCTCATCGAAGCTGGAAAAAGAGATGATGCCCCCCCCTTCATGAAGGGGGGGATGCTGACCGGAGGGAAGCCAGGGGGGATTTCATTTATCCCCCATATCCAGTATAATCAAATTGATCAACCCCCATAAGGCAGGCATTCTTGAAATACAAACTGATTGTCTCCGACCTGGATGACACACTGCTGCATGACGACCAGTCCATATCGGAGCGCACCCGGCAAGCCATCGCGCTGGCGCAGGCAAAGGGCATCCGGTTCATGATTGCCACGGGTCGTATGTTCCCGTCGGCGTTGCCCTTTGCAAAGGAGCTGGGTCTCACCGGCCCCATCATTTGCTGCCAGGGTGCACAGATTGCCGATCTTGAAACAGGCTGCTCGCTACAGGAAGCCGCTGTGCCACTGGAGGCGGCGCGGGAGGTGCTGCGCTTTCTGGACGGCGAGGGGCTGTATGCACAGTTTTATTCCACGGAAGACTATTTCTTTGAACATGAATGCGAGGAAAGCGCCCTTTACCACCGGCTGTCCGGCGTCAAGGGCCGGGCGCTGGGCCGCAAGCCCGCCGACGCGCTGGGTTTCGAGCCCATCAAGGTGCTTTCTATCGCCGACCCGCAGGTGATCCGGCAGACCTATGAAAAGGCTGCGGAGCGCTTCGGCGGCAGCCTCACGGTGACGATCTCCAGGAGCAATTACCTGGAGTTCTCCCACCCAGAGGCCCACAAGGGCGCTGCGGTGGCCGCGGTTGCGGCTCAGCTTGGCCTGAAAGCCCACGAGGTGATGGCCTGCGGTGATGCGATGAACGACTTGTCGATGCTCCGCTGGGCCGGGTTGGGCGTGGCGGTAGCAAACAGCAACGAAGAGGTAAAGGCCCGCGCCGGCGCTGTGACCGCCTCCAATGAGGATGACGGCGTGGCGCTGGCCATCGAGCAATACGCGTTGACGGAGTGATGCAAATGAAATTCCCTGTCAAGCAACTGACCAAGGCGTTGAATCTGGAGACGATCTATGACGGTAACACCAGTGAGATCGAGTTCACCACGCCGGAGCTCAACCGCCCTGGCCTTGCCCTGGCCGGCTTTTTTGACTACTTCGCCAACGATCGAATGCAGATACTGGGCAAGCATGAGCTCACTTATCTGATGACAGCGCTGGACGAGGAACGCCGCTATCAGGCGATGGACGCGCTGATGGCCCATCCATTGCCCTGTGTGGTGGTGAGCAGGGGCATGGAGCCGCCTATGGGCTTGAAACAACTGGCTGTAAAATACAAACGGCCCCTTTTCCGCACACCGCTGCAAACCAATCTGTTCATTCATCAGGCCAGCATCTACCTCACCCGGGAGCTTGCGCCCCGCGAGTCATTGCACGGTGTGCTGGTGGACGTGTATGGCGTCGGTGTGCTGATCACCGGTGACTCAGGTATTGGCAAGAGCGAGACAGCGCTGGAGCTGCTGCGCCGGGGTCACCGGCTCGTGGCCGACGACTTGGTGGAAGTGCGCATGGTGGATGACACGCTTTCCGGCACATCACCGGAGAATATCCGCCATTTCATGGAAATCCGGGGCATTGGCATCATCAACATCCGCCAGCTTTATGGTATCGGCTCGGTGCTGATCCGCAAGGATATTGATATGATCTGCCGCCTGGAGTCATGGGATCCGGCAAAGCAATATGAGCGCCTGGGGCTTGAGGAAAGCAGCACCGAGGTGCTCGGCGTAACGGTGCCGCTGCTCACGGTGCCGGTGGTACCCGGCCGCAACATTGCCATTGTCGTTGAGGTGGCGGCCCGCAACCGCCGCCTGCGCATGCTTGGTTACAACGCCGTCGAGGAACTCACCACCTCCATCAGCAGCACCACCAATGGCTCCGACGATAACTGAGAGCCTGACACCCGTAAATTGTAAAAGTGCGTCTTGATTATTGCCTTTGCCCTATATAAAATATGAGGCATCCAGCTAGACCCTGTGGAGGAGGCGATCCTATGGCAAACCGGGACATTAAGAAGGAAAAGAAGAAGCCAAAAGGCGGTGCTGCGGCTGTGTCGACTGTGTTGAAGCCGCCGGTGCCCCAGCCGGAAGTGATCAAGAAGGCGAAGAAGGAGAAATAGCCTTTGCGCCATTTGCCGCATCCGGCAAACATCAAGGATACTGTGCATGGCAGCCGGGCAGCATTTGCAGCCCGGCTGTTGGTTTGGAGGGTTATATGGAGAGGCAGGTTATCCACATCTTCGGCGCATCCGGTTCCGGCACGACCACACTGGGTGGGGCAATCCATGACCAATGGGGTTATGCCCATCTGGACACTGACGATTATTATTGGTTGCCCACCGATCCGCCTTATGCTGCAAAGCGGGCGATCCCTGAGCGGCTTGCAATGCTGCGCTCTGCGATCGCCAGTCAGGGCGATTGTGTGCTCACCGGCTCGCTGTGCGGCTGGGGTGATGAGTTGATCTCGCTGTTCACATTGGTGGTGTTTGTGAAGACAAACTCTAAAACGCGCTTGGCCAGGCTGAGGGAAAGGGAACTCAAAAAACTGGGCACAAGGATATTATCAGGCGGTGACATGTATGAGGAGCATGAGGCATTCATCGCCTGGGCTGCCAGATACGATAGCGCTGGGATGGATCAGCGCAGCCTCGCGAGGCATGAGCAATGGCTCAAAGGCCTTGCGTGCCCGGTTGTGCAGGTGGATGGCTCTGCGCCGGTGGAGGAGAACCTGCGCATGATTCAATCGGCGATTCAGCTTTAGTATCACTTATCCCACACGATACGCCACTCTTGCCGCGATCTTTGCCGCCAGCGCCTGCGCGGCCAGCAGCAGCGCCCCGCCGACCAGCACGATCCCCCAGATCATGCCCTGCGTCAAATGAAAGCCCAGGCCGAGCATGCCCTCCAGGTTGGCCGTGGTGGTGCTGGCGCGCAGGGCCAGCCATGCTGCCGCTACACAGAAAGCTGCCAGTACTGCCGTGGAAAACACCACTGCCCGGTTGAGCGGCTTTGTCATTTCATCGCGCCTGGCGGAAAGCAACTTGGCCCTGCGGCCCACATACCACCCGGCGAACACGCCCATCATCGCGTTGAACACCGGCACGCCCATGAAAAACCCGAAGATGCCCACGGAATACAGCCCAAACACCGTGACCAACGCCAGCGGCTTCAATGTAAACATGCGGTTCACAATGCGCTTGAGGAAAAGGATATCAACAGCGATACCGGCAATGGCTCCCACGGCGCATCCAATCTCTGCACCACCCAAGGCCAGGCCTGTCCACCAGCCCGCGCAGAAGCAGCTGATGAACAGGATGAATCCGAAAAACACGCTCCCTAGTACTCTGTCGATTTTGGTCATTCTCGTAACACCCCCATGGCATCTTTGTGCTATTTTTTGATTATAAACCGGTCAAACATGCATCCGGCCAGATCGCAAGCCTTCAATTCCAGCTGCTTGCCGGTGACGGACACCCGCACCACATGGGGCCGGGCGGCAGCCTCCGCCGTATGCCACTGTTGTTTGTGCAGAAACCAGTCCGGCATTACGCCGGCCCCTCCGGCCACCACATAGGTGACGCCACCGTTATAATCCACCTGGTTCTGCTTGATGGGGTGGCTCCGCTCATACACGATGGTGTGAGAGTTGAACACGATGTCCACACCGTATTGCTCAAACAGCGGGCATAGCTGCCGCATGGCTGTGACCTCATAGATGCCGGACACGAAAGGCGGGTAATGGAACAACACGAATTTCCACGCAGCCCCCGCGTTTTGTTCCAGGTCATTTCGCAGGAACCGCATCTGCGCGGAGTCTTCGTTGAGTTCCTCAGTCGGCATGGCATCCCAGGAGCCATCGGGCTGCTCCTCATACCGAAACAGCGTTGTGCTGTCCAGCACGGTGAAGTGGGCGCTGTGATAATCAAAGCTGTAATAGTTGCACGGCTGTGGGAAATCAAACAGTTTTGCCAGCAGCGGCGTGTTTTCCTCATGATTGCCGGGGCTCAGATAGAAGGGCGTGTTGCCCAGCACCGATGCGCCCGGTGTGAATAAATACTTGTTCCAGTCTTCCCAATCCCTGCCGTTGGATGCGATATCACCCACTAACAATAGAAAGTCCGGGCGGTGCGCCTGGATCGCCGCAAACGTGGCATCGGCAAAATGGTGGTCGTGGAACCCTCCATAACCGCCGGTCTCGCTGGTGACACAAAAGCTGAACGGAGTGCCCGCCGCGCCTTGGGTGCGGAACTGGTTCCAGTCACTCTGCACGGCGCCGGATTCAGACCGGGATATCACGCGGTAATGGTAATCGGCGCCGGGTGTCAGGCCCCTGACGCGGACCCGGTGCATTTTGCCCGGTTGCCCCTCAAACATGCCTGCCGGCTCGCCGGGTACACACTCTGTGTGCTTTCGAACAGACTGGTACACCTCCACTAAGGAGGATCCGGCCTCGTCGGTTTCCCACATCACTGTGACGCCTTCTGGCGAAGGCATCTGAAGATAGGGGTGTTTTATAAACTCGGGCATGAGATCACCATACCTTTCTGTTATGTGCCCCAAAACTGCAGCATTCCCGCGCCTTCGCGTTCGTTTGGCCGGGTGTGAAAACCGAATTTCTCATAGAATGGTTCTTTGCCCACTGCCGCCATCAGCCCCACCACAGCGCCTTTGCAGGCGTGGGCGGCGATGTAGTCCATAATTTTCTCCATCACTGCCCGGCCAATGCCAAGACCCTGATGGCCGGGCCGCACGATCACATCCTGGACATAAAACACCGAGCGGCCATCGCCCACCACGCGGGCCATTCCCACGAGCACATCACCTTGCATTGCGCACACGCCGTGCAGCGAGCCGGCCAGGCCCACTTCGGCGTCGGCCACTTCCCGGCCCCGCCAGCCCACCAGCTCGCGCAGCTCCAAATATTGCTCCGCCGTGGGCAGTTTGGTTACGAGTTCAATTTGATCCATATCGCTTTAAACCTCTATGTGCAATTGCCGATATTGTAGCACAGGGCCGTCACACATTCCACTCCAGCACCTTGGCCAGGAATGCACGGAGCTCCGCTGTCTGCGGGCTTTTGAACATCTCGGTGGCGTCCCCTTGTTCCAGCAGCCTACCGCCGTGCAGAAACATCGCCTGGTCGCAGGCGTTGCGGGCAAAGCCCATTTCGTGGGTCACCACCACGATGTTTAGGCGGTCGCCCTTGAGCTCATTCACCATGTCCAGCACTTCGGTGGTGAGCTCCGGGTCCAGGGCGCTGGTGGGTTCGTCCAGCAGCAAAAGCCTAGGGCGGGGGGCCACGGCCCGGGCAATTGCGATGCGCTGCTGCTGCCCACCGGAAAGCTCGTGGGGGCGCTTGTGGCCGTCTTCCAGCAGCCCGAAGCGCGACAGCAGCCGCTCCGCAGCTTGTTCTGCGTCTGTGCGGTTCATGCCGTGCACCTGCATCAAGGGCATTGTGATGTTCTGCAGGCCGGTCAGGTGGTGAAACAGCCCTTTGGATTGGAATACAAACCCGATGCTCCGGCGGTACCGGAGCAGCCCTGATGGGGAGTAGTCGATCGGCGCGCCGTCCAGCGCGATCATGCCCTCTGTGGGCGCAATAAGCCCGCCCAGCAACCGCAGTAATGTGGACTTGCCCCCGCCGGAGGGGCCGATGATGGCCAGCGTGGAGATGTCCGCCGTGTAGTCAATGCCGCGCAGGACCTCTGTGCTGCCGCCGAAGCTTTTGGCAAGGCCGCTCATCTCAAGTCTCATACCGGAACCTCCGTTCCAGCCGCTGGGTCAAAAGCGACAGCGGCAGCGTCAGGCACAGATAGAGCAAGCCCAGCGCCAGATAGCTCACAAACATCGCGAATGTGGTGTTGCTGATCTCCTGCATGGCCTTGGTGAGCTCGACCACGGCAATGATGGAGAGCAGCGACGAATCCTTGATGATCGAGGCAAACTGCCCGGCCAGCGCCGGCAGCGTGCGTGTGATGAGCTGGGGCAGGATGACCAGCCGCATCGTCTGGCCCCGGTCCAGACCCACGGCGGCGGCAGCCTCGAGCTGAGTGCTGTCAATGGATTGTAGACCGCCTCGGATGATTTCGGAGATATAGGCCCCCTCAAACAGCGACAGGATGATCACGCCAGACCAGAACTTGTCTGCCATGCCCCAGGCAGTGCCCACGATGTAGTAGAACAGATAGATCTGCATGATCAGCGGTGTGCCGCGGATGAACTGCACATAGATTTTGCACAGATAGGAAAGGGGCAAAAAGCGGCTCCGGTTGCCCAGCGCCGCCAGAAAGCCCAGAAACAGGCTCAGCACCAGGCTGGCCAGGCTCAGGCCCACCGTCATCGCGAACCCCTTCCCGATGCGCACGCGGAACCTGGCAAGCACTGACCAATCCAGCGTCACTTTGGCCAGCAGGGCCGAGGCCCACAGAAACACGCCCAGCGCAAGCAGCGCCAGCGCAGAGTTCAGCACAACCTGGGCCGGCGTGGCTCTCTGGCCCTCTTGCCGGAAAAACAGAGACTTCACTTTCATTTCTCGTTGTTCACGCCGTCAAAGAACCATGGGAAGCCGAAGCTGTCGAATGCTTTCTTCTCTTCCGAAAGGTATTTCTTGGTGATCGGCCCAAAGCTGTTTTCGGTATAGAATTTGTCAATGAAGGTATTCACCTTGTCCACCAGTTCCGTGTTGCCCTTCTTCACACCCACGCCCCAATACTCGGCTTGCTGGCCGGGGAGGAAAACAGCCGTCGTTGTATCCGGGTTGGCCTTCTGGTTCTGATAGATTGTTAGCTGGTCATAGATGAAGGCATCGGCCTTGCCCTGCACCACCTCGGTCACGCAGGCGCTGCCATCGGCCAGCGAGATGATCTCGGCGTTGGGGAAATGGTCCTGGGCGTAAAACGCGCCGGTGGTGCCGGTTTTCACGGCGATCTTCCTGCCCGCCACATTCAAATCTTCTGCTTTTTCGATGCCCGAATCCTTGTTGGTCAGCAGCGCCAGCAGTGCCTTGGCGTAGGGCTTGGAAAAGTCAATTTCCTTTTTGCGGTCCTCACGGATCGTCATGGAGGAAATGACCAAGTCCACCTTGCCGGTCTGCAGCGAGGGGATCAGGCCATCCCACGCGATGTTTTCAATTTGCACCGGCCTGCCCAGATATTCGCCCAGCGCCTTGGCAAAGTCCACGCTCACCCCGGTCGGGTTGCCCTGGTCGTCCTTGGTCTCAAAGGGCGGGTAAGCCAGCTCCATGCCCACCTTCAGTGTATCGTCCTTCTTTGCGGCGCAGCCGGTGGCCATCAGGCCCAGCAGCGTGAGCGCCGTGAGCAATGCAATGATCTTTTTCATTTGTGGTTTCCTCCATGTCTTCATTGGCATCCCATTTGTATATGGATATAATATGGCAATTATTGCCTGAGGGCAAGTAAGCACTTCCCAGCGCCATACTTACCCTTCGGTAACCATTGGAGGAAACTCATGCCAAGACCGCTGCCAGCTTGCTTATTGCAAATAATTGGCGATACTGAAATGAAAAGCAACAAAACGGAAACCCCGAGCAAATTTCCTATTGCAGGCATTGGCAATCGCTGATATAATACTCCCAATATCAAAAAGCGTTGACGGAGAGCGCGTCAGGGCAAGCGTTTCAGAGAGCCGGCGGTGGGTGCGAGCCGGTGCGTGCGCCAAGTCGCAACTCGCTCCAGAGCTGACCGCCTGAACAAAGTAGGGCGACCGGGTGGCCCGTTACAGCCGGCTGGTTTCAGCGCAAGGCAGTGCCGTCATGCGCCCGAACCTAAGGAGAGGCCGGATCACACCGGCAATTAGAGTGGTACCGCGAGGGAAACCCCGTCTCTATGGCAACATACAGGCTGGGTTTTTTTGTATACTTGGGGCGTTTACCGCGTTAACGCGAAGAGGTGAAAGGGAGGGTCGCAGGCATGGAACGAAGGTTGATCTCGATGATCGTCAGCAACCAGCCGGGCGTCCTGTCCCGCGTGGCGGGCCTGTTCACCCGCCGGGGCTACAACATTGACAGCCTCACCGTCAGCGCCACGCTGGATCCTGCTGTTTCCCGCATCACGGTCGTGGTGGCTGCCGATGAAATGATCCTCGAGCAGATCGTGAAGCAGGTGGAAAAGCTGATCGACGTGATGGTCGTGCAGGTGCTGGACACGGCTCCTGTTTCCCGCCGCGAGGTGGTGCTTGTGAAAGTGCGCAACTCCTGCAGCCAGGGCCTGATGGACACCGTGAACGCCGCCCATGCGTCGGTTTTGGACATGGGCCAGAGCACGATCACCGTGGAGTTTGTGGGTGACCTCGATGAGGTGGACCGGTTTCTGGCGGCCCTGATGCCCTTCGGCATTGTGGAGATGGCCCGCACAGGCCTGGTGGCATTGAGCCGGGGCGATGGAGCGCTGATGACTCCCCCTGTCGCCTGATCTGGTGCACCGATTCGGTGCACCAAGGCGACATCCCCCTCCAGAGGGGGACAAGTAGTTCCCTGAAAAGCTGGAATGAGAACCCCCTGCCTCCCTCCTGAGGGAGGTGCCTGCGAAGCAGGCGGAGGGAGTTTCAATGATATTAAGGAGGCTATCCTATGGCCAAAATGTTTTACGGCAGCGACTGTGACATGTCCATCCTCAACGGCAAGACTGTGGCCGTGATCGGCTATGGCAGCCAGGGCCACGCCCACGCGCTCAACATGAAGGAATCGGGCGTCGATGTGGTCGTGGGTCTCTACACCGGCAGCCCATCCTGGGCCAAGGCCGAGGCCGCAGGCCTCAAGGTGATGACCGCCGCCGACGCTGCCAAAGCCGCCCAGGTGATCATGATCCTCATCAACGACGAGAAGCAGCCTGCGATGTATGAAAAAGACATCCTGCCGGGCCTCACCGCCGGGAAATACCTGGCCTTCGCCCATGGTTTCAACATCCACTACGGCCAGATCGTGCCGCCCAAGGATGTCAACATCTTCATGGTGGCCCCCAAGGGCCCCGGCCATACTGTGCGCAGCCAGTATCAGGAAGGAAAAGGCGTGCCCTGCCTCTTCGCCGTGCAGCAGGACCCCTCCGGCGACACCCAGCAGGTTGCACTGGCCTATGCCGCCGCCATTGGCGGGGCGCGGGCCGGCGTGCTGCAGACCACCTTCCGCGAGGAGACCGAAACAGACCTCTTCGGCGAGCAGGCGGTGCTCTGCGGCGGCGTGACCGAGCTCATGAAGGCCGGCTTCGAGACGCTGGTGGAAGCGGGCTATGATCCTGAAAACGCCTACTTCGAGTGCGTGCACGAGATGAAGCTGATTGTGGACCTGATCAACCAGGGCGGCTTTTCCTACATGCGCTACAGCATTTCCGACACCGCCGAATACGGCGACTATAAGACCGGCCGCCGCATCATCACCGATGAGACCCGCAAGGAAATGAAGAAAGTGCTCTCCGAAATCCAGGACGGCACCTTTGCTCGCGAGTGGATCCTCGAAAACAAGGCCAACCGCCCCTACTTCAATGCCAAGCGCCGCATCGAAAAGGCTTCGCTGGTGGAAACAGTGGGTGAGAAGCTCCGCGGCATGATGAGCTGGATTAAGAAGAAGTAAATCCCCCCTGTCGCCGTCGCGGCATCACTGAGAAATCCCCCTGTCGCCTGCGGGCGACACCCTGAGAAATCCCCCCTGGCCTCTGCGGAGGCCATCCCCCCTTATTAAGGGAGGGTAGGGAGGCAGCACGAACCTGATGTCAATGTAGGGGCGGGGCTCTGTACCCGCCCCAGACTTACCGCCCTATACCAAGTCCAAACTACAACCGCACGACTGGCCAGTGGGCCCGGCAATGCCCGGCCTGTGGGGCTCCACATAAAAAAGAAGGTTCCTTACCAAAGCCCCACAACCGCCGGAACCCCCGGCGGTGAATCATAAAAGAAGGAGGCAACAGTCATGTCCAGGCAGATCATCGTGTTTGACACGACGCTGCGCGACGGCGAGCAGTCGCCGGGCTGCAGCATGAACATCCGGGAGAAAATTGAGATCGCGAGGCAGCTGGAGCTCCTTCGGGTCGATGTGATCGAAGCTGGTTTCGCAATCGCTTCGCCCGGCGACTTTGAAAGCGTGCGGCAGGTTGCCGCCGCGGTGAAGGAGCCCATCGTGGCATCACTCTCACGGGCATTGGAAAAGGACATCGACCGGTCATGGGAGGCCGTGAAGGGTGCCAAACGGCCCCGCATCCACACCTTCATCGCCACCTCCGACGTGCACATGCAGTACAAGCTCAAGATGACCCGCGAGCAGGTGTTGGAGCAGACCGCCGCCATGGTGCGGCACGCCCGCAATCTGTGCGGCGATGTGGAGTTTTCCGCCGAAGACGCCACCCGCAGCGACTGGGAGTTCCTCTGCCGGGTGTTTGAGGCGGCCATTGCCGCTGGAGCTTCCACGATCAACGTGCCGGACACCGTGGGCTACACCACGCCGCAGGAGATGAACGACCTGATCGTTCATTTGAAAAACAACGTGCGCGGCATCGAAAAGGCCGTGATCTCCATGCACTGCCACAATGATCTTGGCCTGGCCGTAGCCAACACGCTGGCCGGCATCGAGGCCGGCGCCGGGCAGGTGGAGTGCACGATCAACGGCATCGGCGAGCGGGCCGGCAACGCGGCGTTGGAAGAAATTGTGATGGCGCTGAACACCCGCAAGGTGAAGTTTGACGCTGCCACAGGCATCGACACCACGCAGCTCTATCCGGCCAGCCGGTTGCTTTCCACGATCACCAGCCAGGATGTGCAGGCCAACAAGGCCATTGTGGGCGCTAACGCCTTTGCCCACGAAGCCGGCATCCATCAGCATGGAATCATGGCGAACCGCCTGACCTATGAGATCATGAACCCCGAGTCTGTGGGCATCCAGAAAAACAAGATGGTGCTGGGCAAGCACTCCGGCCGCCACGCGCTGGAGGAGCGGCTCCGAGACATGGGTTACGCCCTCTCCAAGGATGCGTTGGACAAGGTGGCCGCCGAGTTCAAGAAGTTGGCCGACCTAAAAAAGACCATCGACGACCGCGACCTGGAGGCCCTGGTGGAGCCCCATGTGAGCAACGGCATCCGGGAAACATACACCTACGACCGCTTTGTGGTCAACTCCGGCAACACCATTTCCGCCACGGCCATTGTGCGGGTGTTGAAAGACGGCGAGCCCGTGGAGCAGGTCTCCACCGGCGATGGCCCCATCGACGCGTCGTTCAAGGCGATCAACAAGATCGTCGGCACCGATTTTGTGTTGGAGTTTTTCCGCATCCACTCGGCCACTGAAGGTGAGGATGCGTTGGGCGTGGCCGATGTGCGCCTTTCCGCCGGTGGCCGCAAGGAGCGCGGCCGCGGCACCAGCACCGACATTGTGGAGGCCTGCATCAAGGCCTATCTGCACGCGGTGAATCGGTTTGTAGGGGAATAATGCCCAGTAACTCCCCCCTTGTCGCCTGTGGGCGATATGCCTTGGAAATCCCCCCTGCCGCTGCGGCGGCATCCCCCCTTGAATTTTTGCCTTCGGCAAAAACAAAGGGGGTAGGGAGTCGACCTGAACATGATTTATGGTAATCTCGCCTTACCTCCCTCTTGAGGGAGGTGCCGCCCACAGGCGGCGGAAGGAGTTTTGTGGGGCTCTGCCCCGAATCCCCCGCAACTCCCCCTTGTCGCCTGTGGGCGATATGCCTTGGAAATCCCCCCTGCCGCTGCGGCGGCATCCCCCCTTAGCCGTCGGTGCTAAGCGCACCGACTTAAGGGAGGGTAGGGAGGGAATAAGC
>JAEZSE010000036.1 GCA_023421955.1 Bacillota bacterium | reverse complement strand
CTGCATCAGACCGGTGTTCTTCTGATACTCGGAATCGAAGGAGTTGGTCCACTGCTCCTTGGTGCGGGTGAACTTGCCGTTTTCGATGGTGTAGTCGGTGCCTTCGATGCCCCAGTGGGCAAGTTTCTGGACGTCTTCAGCGCAGAGGCGATCCAGGAAACGGAACACACCTTCGGGGTTCTTGGCAGAGGTGGTGATCGAAACGCCCTGCACGGCGAAGGCATACGGACCACGATAGTATTCCTTGGTGGTGCCGTCGGTGACGATCGGGAACGCAACCAACGTGCGGTCATAGTGCTCGTTCTTTTCCAGAGCGGCCAAGCCATTGGTCACTGCCCAACGCTGGTCATAGATGCCCAGCACGCGGCCAGAGCCAACCTTCGCCAGGAGCTGGTCGTCCTTCTGCATGAAGGTTTCCTTGTCCATAGCGCCGGCGTTCCACATGTCGTTCATGAACTTAAGGAACTGCTTGTTGCTGTCCATCTTCATGACGATCTTGGCTTCGAGGGTCTCCTGGTCAACAGCGGTGATACCGTCGTTGGGGAAGCCGCTCAGGAACCTGGAACCGCCATACTGCAGGGCGGACACGCGATAGCCGTCGGTGGCGATCGTGAAGCCGATGTTATCAGCGTCACCAAACTTCGGGTTCTTGGCCAAATAGTCCTTGATCAGCTGGCCATACTGCGAGAGCGTCTTCGGAACTGGGAAGCCAGCTTGCTTCAGCACGTCATAGTTCATGTAGAAACCGGCAGCGGGATAAAGATTGTCAAGGGCCGGCCGGTTGGTGGAGATGATGTAGATGCCGTCATTCTGCTTGCCGGACATCTTCAACTCGCTGGGGCGATAGATCTTCTTGATGTTGTCGCCGTACTTATCGATCATCTCGTCCAGCTTGACGAATGCGTTGGCGGAGATAAACGTGCCGGCGGTCTCGCCCGCTGCCACGATATCCGGATAGGTGCCGCTGGCCGTCATCAGGTTGGCCTTGGTCAAGCTGTCAGTGCCGACCAGGTATTCCACAACCAGCTTGACGCCGGTGAGCTCCTGGATCTTCTTACCGATGGGGGTTTCCCACGCCGGCGTGGTGGCAGTCAGAGCCACAGCGTTGAACATTGTGATCTCAGCGGGGATCTCAGGAAGCTTCACTTCCTCGGTGGGCGCTACGGTCTCTGCACCGGCCGACGGTTTGTCGGTAGCAACCGGAGCCGGCGTGGTGGTGCATCCCGATACGACCAAAAGCATCGAGAGAACCATCACAAGAATCAAGCTTGACAGATTCCTCTTCATGACATATCCTCCTGTTTTTATTTCCGCATGCTTTCACATGCAAAATTGGTTTTCGTGGAATTGTTACAAATCTCAGGTGGATAACGTTTAGCATTTATGCTGTTATTAAAGCATATCAAATAACCCATGTCAAGCTGCATTTGCATCAATCTCTTAAATTCGCAAACCAATTTTTCAGCATTATATACATAAAATTAGTCGTTGTACGCCATATTTGTGCAGTTATCCTTAATCCTGTCAGTTATGGATATGTTAATTATTTATCAAAATGTACAAAACAGTGATCACAGCGGATTGCTGTATATGAACATAACGATCGCAACTGAGAAGCGGATGCCAGGCAACGCCGGCAACCGTATAAAAACACCCCGCTGAGTACAAGATCCGGCATCAAGGCAGAGCCGCTTCACCAATGCACAGCGTGCGGCAGAACACACATTATCGCTCACTGACGTCTCAACCCAGAGAAAACGGCTTGACAAACTAATGGCGTTAGTTCACACTGGTGATGGTCACTGTCAGTTTTGGAGGAAGAACCATTGCCGCAAAAAGGGATTGACAAGCAAGCCGTTCTGGAGGTCGCCATCTCAATGGTGGTGAAGGGTGGTTACGGCAGCTTTTCCATGCACCGGCTCGCAGCCATGCTGGGTGTCAAGACCGCGTCGCTCTACAACCATGTGGAGAGTGTGGCAGAAGTGAATATGGCCATCGCCAGGCGCGCGGTGTCGGAGCTGCGGGGCGCATTGGATGAGGCCACAAGCGGGATATCAGACCCGCGTGCGGCGCTCAAGACACTGGCCGTGGCTTATCGCCAATATGCCCATGAGAACCCGGAGCTGTATCAGGTAATCATCAACCTGCCACTGATGAAGGACCGGCAGATCATGGAGCTGGGCAAGGCGATTATCGAGCCCATGATGCGACCGCTTGCCCACTGGGCCGGAAGCCGACAGGAGCAGCTGCACTGCGCAAGATCTTTGCGCAGCATGCTGCATGGGTTCGTGGCGCTGGAGGCCACCGGTTATTTCGAATCCGTTGAGGCCAGTGCCGACGACAGCTATGGCTTTATGATCGACACATTCCTCAACGGCCTGCCTCACAACACTGTTGGTAGAGTCAAGCAATAAGATTGATCAAAGTCAGGAGCATCAAACGGTATGGAAGCCATCGACAACAAAGAAAAAGCAAGTCATCGGGAAACGATCTGGACAAAGGCATTCCTCAATGTATTCATTCTGAACATCGCCATCAACTTTGCCCAATTCATGCTGAACACACTAATTCCAAAATATGCCGACGCACTGGGTGCCAACGCCACTGTGGTGGGCATGGTGTCCAGCATGTTTGCCATTACGGCGCTGGGCATCCGCCCCATTGGCGGCCCGGCAATCAGCTATTTCAAAAAGAATAGGCTACTGGCGCTGGCAGTGGGTTTCATCATGATGGCGTTTATGATCTATGGGTTTTCCAACAGCGTCTGGATGCTGATCATAGGGCGGCTGTTTCACGGCATGGGCATGGGCCTGACCGCACCGATTTGCCTGGCGCTGGCCAGCGACGCCTTGCCAGAAAACAAGATGGCCTCCGGCATCGGCGTGTTTTCGCTGGCGCAAGCTGTCTCCACCGCCATTGGGCCCTACATCGGGCTGACGCTGGCCGGTGTGCTGGGTTACAACCTGTCCTTTTTCATCGGCGCGGCGATGATGGGACTGAGCCTGATTCTCTGCCTGCGGATTGACACAAGGGAGCCTGAGCGCACTGAGCCCTTCCGGATCAGGCTGAACAACATCGTAGCCAGCGAAGTGGTCACACCCGCAGTGCTGATGTTCTTCCTGGGCGGAGCCTATGCCTGCCTCAACGCGTTCATCGTGATCTATGGCGGCCTACGCGGCGTGGAAGATATCGGCCTGTATTTCACGGCATACGCCGTTTGCCTGCTGGTTTCCAGGCCGTTCAGCGGCCGCATTGCCGACAAGTATGGGCTGGATAAAACACTGATCCCCGGCATGATCATATTCGCCCTGTCGTTCATCCTGGTCAGCTTTGCCGACTCGCTGCCGATGTTTTTGCTATCCGGCGCGGTATCCGCGTTTGGTTACGGCATCATTCAGCCTTCGGTGCAAACGCTTTGCATGCAGGTCGTGCCCCGGGAGCGGCGCGGCGTGGCAGGCAACACCAACTATATCGGCGTGGATCTGGGCTTTTTGCTCACGCCCACACTGGCAGGCCTTCTGGTAACATCCGTGGCAACGGGCACCGGCAGCAAGCTGGCTGGATATGTTACAATGTTCCGGCTGTTGGTAATCCCAGTGCTGATTGGACTGGCTATCTTCATTGCCAAGCGAAAAACCCTGCTGGGCAAAATCATCAAGAATTGATTGCTAAACCATTCATGTGAGGGAGGAATCCGGATGGGGATCATGCGTTTCAACTACAGGAGCCAGGCAGTAGGCGGATACATCAACATCTCCGTGGTCTACCCCACCGACCCCATCAGCTACTATGATGTGTCCAAAGGCGCAAGGCACCACGACAGCGCCGGAGACAAGCCCTTTGTGTATGAACCGGACATGAAGTTTCAGACGGTTTACCTGATCCACGGCGGCGGAGACGACGACAGCCTGACCTATCGCTACACCAACGCCGAGCTCTATGCCCAGAAACACCAGGTGATGCTGGTGACGCCCGGTATCATGAACAGTTTTGGCGTAGATACGGCCTATGGCGTGGCCTATTCCACCTTCTTGACCGAGGAGCTCCCGGTGGTGATCCAGTCGCTCTTCGCCTCTTCACCCAAACGGGAAGACAATTTCCTGATGGGCTACGCAATGGGCGGCAACGTGGCGCTCGGAACGGCACTGCTGCGGCCAGACCTCTACAGCGTGTGCATGGATATCTCCGGCGGCATCGGCATGACAGTGAACCAGGAGACCCTCCAGGCCGAGCTGGTGAGCGATCACTTCAAGAATTGGTTTTCCCTGTATTGCTCCACTTTTGGCAAGCCGGAGCAGATCCCCGGCTCCCGCTTTGATCTGAAGACCATCGCGCAAAAGCACATGGAGCAAGGCACTGAAATGCCTAAGTTCTATGTGGCAGCCGGTGGTGACGAGCCCAGCTTCATCTTTGACCGAATCAAAGCAGACGCGGACACGATGAAGGCAATGGGCCTGGATGTGGAGTATCAGTGCTACCAGGGCTACAAACACGACTTCACATTTTGGGACTACTACATCAAACTTGCCTTTGATCAATTGCTGCCCTTGAAGAACGCACCGATCTATTCGAAATAAGCCCTCTGCACACAGAAGCCCATCCGCCGCATTGGCAGGTGGGCTTTTTCAGCAATACACCATTGCACATTTTCACATAACCGCCCGAATAGGCTATATAAATGTGCCGTTCGGGGGGTTCTCTTGCCAACCATGAAGAAAACTGCGCTGCAAAGCGCCCTGGTGCTCACCGCTTCCAGCATTGGCCTGCAGCTGCTAGGGTTTGCCTACCGTGTGTTCATCAGCCGCGTGACGGGGCCGGAAGGAATCGGCGTGCTGCAGCTGGTGATGCCGGTGTATGGCATCCTCATTTCTCTCACCTATGGCGGTTTCACCACAGCAATCACCCAGCTGGCAAGCGAACGTGGCGCACTGGGCGACCATGGCGGCATGCGCCTGGTGGTGCGGCTTTCCTTAATTGGCTTTGCGATTCTGTTTGTGGTGGTGGCAATTCCCACGGCGCTGTTTTCCGGCTGGATCTCCAAAACGGTGCTGGGCGATGCCGAAACACGGCTGGCACTGCTCATCCTGCTGCCTTGCCTGCTGCTGACCGGCTTGGAAAACATCTTCAAGAGCTGGTTTTATGGCGTAAAGCATGTGAAGCCTCCGGCCATCTCCGACCAGCTGGAGCAGATCGTTCGGATTGCAGCCGTGGTGGGGCTGCTGCTCTGGCTCCGGCCAACGGACCCGGCAATGGCCGCGGCGCTGATCGTCGGCGGCATGACAATCAGTGAGCTGTTCAGCTCCACACTGCTTGCCATTTGGTATCGCAAGGCCCGGCCAGCCGACGGCAAGTCTGCCCACCCCGGAGACCTGTTCAAAAAGCTCATGGCGGTTGCGCTGCCTGTATCGGCTTCGGCACTGGCAGGCAACCTGCTCTCCGCCGCCAACACAGTGCTGGTGCCCCAGCGGCTGATGGCATCCGGCATGCCGCAACAGCAGGCCGTAGGCATGCTGGGCGTGGCGCTGGGCATGGCGCTGCCGCTCTTCTTCCTGCCCATGGCGTTTATGGGCCCGCTGGTGATGGTGATGCTGCCGAGGCTTTCGGAAAGCGTGGCCGTGGGTGACATGGCCGACACCCACCGCAAGATGGGCAAGGCGCTCTATGCCACCGGGCTCATTGCCCTGCCGGCGGTTGCGGTGCTGGCACCAATCGGCCCGGCGGTGATGCAGTTGCTTTATCAGCAAACCGTGCCGCTGGACTATATCCTGCTCACAGCTGCGGCAATGGCGCTCACCTATTACCAGATGATCACCGCCGGCATGCTCAACGGCACAGGCTTCCAAAGCCGGGCTATGATCAGCACAATCACAGGCGATATTCTTCAGCTGGGTATCACATGGTTCACCGTATCAAACCCAAAGATCGGGATCTATGGCTTCTTCTGGGGGATGATCGCCGGAGCGGCGCTTTCTGTGGCGATCAACATGCGCTGCCTGGGCACAAAGTTGGAGTTCAAAGTTAAATGGGCGCAATGGGTTGTGCTGCCGGGCCTCGCGGCAACAGCCTGCGCGTTGGCCTGCACCAATGTAAACAGCCTGATGAAGGGGCTGGGTTGGGCAGACATGCCGGCAATGCTGTGGGCAGTGGCGGCAGCGGCAGTGGTATTTTTACTGAGCCTGAAGATCCAGGGTGTCAGAATCGGGGTTTATATGAGATCCCTGCTGCCCGGGGCGAGAGCCAAGGCCCAAGCGGCAGGGATCCTGCCATTCTTTTTCTAGGAACCTTTTATTCCGCCTGCTCCGGGAATACCTTCGCGCTAAGGCGGCACCCGGTGGGTGTGGCGGCAAGGCCGCCCTTTGCCGTCTCGCGCAGCGTGGCAGGCATCACCTGGCCAATGGCATGCATTGCGTCGATCACCTCATCCAGAGGAATGGCGCTCTGGATGCCGGCCAACGCCATGTCCGCGGCGGTGAGGGCTACCACGGCATACACGCCGTTGCGCTTCACGCAGGGCACTTCCACCAACCCGGCCACCGGGTCGCAAACCAAGCCCAGGGAGTTTTTGAGCGCCAGCGCCGCGCCATGACAGCACATCTCCGGGGCTCCGCCCATCAGCTCCACGGCGGCTGCCGCTGCCATGGCGGCAGCGCTGCCACACTCGGCCTGGCAGCCTCCTTCAGCGCCGGACAGCGTGGCACGCATCGCGATAGCCTGACCCACGCCGGCGGCGGCAAGCAAGCCCGAGACGAGCTCCTCCTCCGTGAACCCATGGGTCTCCCGCAATGAGAGCAACACACCGGGCAGAATGCCGCAGGAACCGGCAGTGGGGGCTGCCACGATCACACCCATTGAGGCGTTTACGCAGGAGGCCGCAAGCGCGTAGGCGGCCGCCTTGGCTGCCACATCACCCAATAGGCTCTTGCGCTCCCGCAGATAGTTGCTATAACGTAGCGCCTCACCGCCGGTAAGCCCGCTCACCGACGGCCCAGACTTATCCACACCGGCCTTAACCGCTTCAATCATAGCGATGAGCATGTCATGCATGCGCCCGCGCACCGTGGCCTCGGCCACGCCCGCCTCCACCGCTTCTTCCCTTACCACCAGGTCAGACAGGCGCAGGTTTTGTTCTTCCGCCTCTCTGGCAAGGCTGTTGATGCTTTTGATTGCCATTCTACCACCTGCTATATCTTCGGAATGTAGATTACATCGGTAATGCCGGGGATCGCTGCGATGATCTCCCGGGTTTCTTTGGGCACCTCGGTGTCTGTCTCAATCATCGCAACCGCGTCCCCGCCCCGGCGGGCCCGGGCTACCTTCATTGCGGCAATGTTGAAGCCCTGTTGCGACAGCGCCGTGGTGACCGCCGCCACCACACCGGGGTGGTCATTGTGGGGCAGCACCAGTGTGGGCTGGTCGCATGCTATGCCCAGCTCATAATCGTTCATCGCGTCCAGGCGGATGTTGCCCCCGCCCACGGAGCTGGCGCGAATCCGGACCGAATTGTTTACACCGAAAGCCTCTACAACAACCGTGTTGGAGTGATAACGGCTTTCCTCCGCCGCGTGCAATGAATAGGCAAGGCCGCGCCGCCGGGCTTCCTGAAAGCTTTCGGGAATTTCCGGACTCGCCATGTCAAGGCCAAGAAGCCCGCCCACAATGGCCCGGTCGGTGCCATGGCCTTTGCCGGTTTCGGCAAAGGAGCCGTAGAGCGTGATGTCCGCCCGCCGCACCTCGCCGCCCAACAGAAGCCTGGCAATCTGACCGATGCGGATGGCGCCAGCCGTGTGAGAGCTGGACGGCCCGACCGTAATAGGACCGATGATGTCAAATATACTGGGCATCACTTCACCCCATGCATGCCTGGATGTGGATAGTATAGCACCATAGATGGGATGGATAAACATGCATAAGGAGCTCTGGCTCATCGTGCCTGCATAGCAAAAGCGCCCGGGGTGGCCAACCAACCGGGCGCTCCAGCTCCGCTTTGAAAATAGTCTCATTGCGGACTGTCTTTCGAAGGCAGGCATAGTGTATGCACGCCTTGGATTTCTTATTCAAAACAAAAATTGGTTGCGGTTACGCCTTACCGCGCGTGAAAGCTGCCAATGCCTTGGCTGCTGCAATACCAAACACAGCGGCTGTAACACTGGCAAGAATAGCGGGCAGGAGGATATCAGAAGCTGATGCCGATCCGGCAGCCTGCCGCAGTGCGATCACAGTGGTGGGGATCAATTGCAGCGACGAGCAGTTCACCACCAACAGCATGCACATATCGTCAGTTGCTTCTCCCCCACCGCGGCCCATCGCCTTCATTTCACGGATGGCCTCCAGGCCCGCCGGCGTGGCGGCATTGCCCACACCCAGCATGTTGGCGGCCATGTTCATCGCAATGTGCCGGGCGGCTGGGGTGCCGGCCGGCACTGAGGGGTATAGCCACCTCAATGGCCGTGCCAGCGCCCGGGCAAACCGTTCGGCCAGGCCGGAGTCACCGATGATCTCCATGATGCCGCACCACAGCGCATAAACGGCCAGCAGCGTGATGAAAAGCTTCACCGCACCAGCTGCTCCGTCCATCGCCGCGCCAAACAGGCGATCCATCCTGCCTGACACGGCTGCCGTGAGGGTGCTGGCAAGCACCATGCCCGCCCATAGCCAATTCATCATGGTCTCAGCCTCCGCCTTATCGGTTTATTGTATGCAGGTGGAGCAATGTGTATGATAGGTTCTATACAGTAACAGACCATGACACAGCAAAGGCGGGCCCAAGGGCCCGCCTCACAATCACCATTGCACACAATCCGTGTCACCTTACTGATCGTCGACTAATAACCACTGACTACTGACTAATCGCTACTGGCTACTCACTTCTTCAACTTCACATACTTGCTGATGCCATACTTGTTGATCAACGCTTTCAATGTGGCCGGGCCTGCGATGCCGTCGGACACAAGGCCGCGGCTTTTCTGGAACTTGACCAAAGCCTCTTTCGTGCCTTCGCCAAACCACCCGTCGGTAGTTACTTGATAGCCCAGACTCCGCAGCATGATCTGCATGTTGCGCACACGGGCGGAAGGCTTGCAGCCGTATTGCGGCCATTTGTAGGTGCGCTTGAACATCGCGTCCGGCACCGTGTCCAGGTTGCTGCGCCCGGCATAAACGTCTTGGTAGAACGCCGTGGCACCGATGTGCTTCCAGTACTCATGACGGCCCCAGTTGGCCTTGCTCTTGGTCACACGGAAGAAGTAGGTGTTTTGCGGAACCACCCAAGTTTCATAATGGAGCACGTCCCATGCGGCTTTCCTGCATTCGGCGTTAGGCACTGTCTTGGGGTTGAAGCAGAACTGGTTGGGCCTGGTCACCACTTCCTCGATGGTGTCACCGGGGTAACCGCGGGAAAGCACACGGTTCATCACCACATTGCCCACTGCCAGCTTGGCCTGATAGGATTCACCCCGTACCTCCAGGAAAATCACGATGGCGAGCATCGCGAGCTCCTTGTCAGTGAACTGATAATGGTTGCTGGAATAGCCTATGCGGTTGTAATAGGTGTCCGCCTTCACCATAAAATCAGGGATCAACGTGCTCACACTCTCAGCGGCAGCAGCGGCAGGCGCGGCCATCGCCTGCGCATTGCCCCCCGCCAGGCCCAGCGAAGCAGCAATCAACAGTGCACAAAATACAGATGCCAGTTTCCGAAACATGCATAAACTCCTTTTTCGTCTATGGTTTATTTACCCACAATTGTGGCGGTTTATAACAAATCTGAGCATTAAAGGAATACGACATATATGATGTATCATGTATAAACCCAGTATACATGCGCATTGGGTGTGAATCAAGTGAATAATTTATGAAGGAAGATATATCCAACGAACCCAGCCGGAGTCAAACCGGCTGGGTTACAGAGAACCAAAAATCTGAGAAAGAATAGAGTTGGACATAAACAAAGAAGAGCTCGCCGAGGTGCGTTAACACCGGCTGCGAAAGGAGGTTCACCCCACTGCGGGGGTTTCCGTTACTGCCGGTGCGGAGGCTGCGGGTGCCAGCGTGGGATACTTGTCGGTGAATTGCTCCACTTTGTATTCATTTTTCAATTGTGAAATCAGAGCCTCCCAGGCAGTATTCTGCTTCTCGGTAAGAAGCTCCTCCCTCAGCGTGTCTTTCACATCCTCCAGCGGGATTGCACCGGAGGGTACATCGCCGACCCACTTGATGATGTGATAACCAAAATCGGTGGCGACCAGCTCGGTCACATCGCCCACTTTAGCCAACTTCAAGGCCGCCTGCTTGAACTCTTCCACAAAGGAAGTGCCCTCCCCGAGCTCATAACCAGCCGTTTTGGCAGGTTCCTGCTGCATGCCGGGGTCCTCACCGTATTCGGCCACGAGACCGTCAAAATCCTGACCAGCTTTCACTTTTGCAAGCACTTCGTCTGCTTTGGCCTTGATCAGGGGCAATCCCCCGTCTCTGGCCTTTTTCACAGCCTCCGTGTCACCGCTCTGCTGTGCCTCACTGATTTTTGCCGCGACATCCTCAGGGAACGCAATCAGGATGTGCTTGACGTAGCGATACCCTGCAGGGTGATAGACCACAGTCGTGCCGTAATAATCCGCCATCATCTTCGCACTCTCAAAAGCAGCAGGGTCTGCAGTGAATTGATCCTTCTGCTCGGCGACCTTCTTATCATATCCGGCTTGCAGGTCCGCGTCGGTCACTGTAGTGGCATCCACCATCTCATTGTAAAACACCTCGGCTACTGCCGCGTAACGCATGATCGTCGTCAGGTTCTCCCGTGTGAGCCCTGACTTTTCCATTTCGTCGTAAAAGGCAGTGCGGGCTTCCTTCTCTGACTTGCCGTTTTGGGTGTATTCGCTTACCTTTGCCTGGAGCTGGCCATCCAGATATTCAGAAATCTGATCGTCAATCTCCTTGCGCTTGGCATCGCTCAACGGATACAGCTTGCGCTCGATACCCTTCTTCATTAACAAACGATATGTGATGACAGTGTCAAGCGCGTCGTCATACACCTGTTTGAGCTGATCGGCGTCTGCAATATCTGCTACTGTGCCGGATTGATCCTGCAAAAGAAGGAAGTTGGCAAACATGTTCAATTCACTCACGGAAATGGCTTCCCCACCCACCTTGGCGACTGTCGGGCCGCCGGAACACCCGGCAAACAGCGAGGAAACAATAAGAAGAGCGCAAAACAGCGCGATCAGGCGATGCTTTTTCATCCTGGCAGAATCTCCTGTATTGGTATAAACGATATTATAACAAAAAAGAATGGCGAACACCAATGAAAAAAGTGTAAAATATATTTGATATCAAAACATTTCAATTCATCAAACAATGGGGGAATTATGGGAAGTCCGTTATGGATGGTGGCGGAATTTCTCAACAACGCCGCCATCGTGGCATGCTTTCAACTATATCTGCATAGGCGTTTGGGCACAAGGCAGCCAGGCGCCTGGCTGCTGGTGCTTGGCGGGCTTGTGGCGCTTGCGGCATTGTCCGGAAGCCAGTTCGCCCATTTGCAGGACTCCATGAGGATTCCTTTGCTTACGGTTTGCTGCTTGCTTTATGGTGCCTTTGTGGCAGGTGGCACAATCAGCCAGCGCTTGTTTCATGCGTTCATCGCCTTTTCTCTGGTTGGTCTTTCCGATGTGGTGGCAATAGCACTGATCACATTCTTGCCGGGGGTCACTTTCGGCATGGTGCTTCAACCAACGCCATACCGCCTGGCCGCAATGGTGGCCGCCAAAGCGGTGCTGGTGCCAATGGCCTTTTGGAACAGCAGGCGGATGGAGAGCGAGAGCGCCTCCGGCCCCCATCTGATCTACGTTGCATTTGTGCCGCTCACAAGCATGGCCATGCTAACCGCTTTGATTCAATATGAAGCAGAGCTGAACAGCCACGGGTCAGTGGGGCTGGCACTGCTCACATTGGGCTTGCTTGCGATCAACATCATGCTGCTTGGATTGCATGGCAGGCTGGCCATTCGCGCCGCCGAGCTTTTGGAGAAGCAGCGCATGCTGGAGCAATCGGAGATCCAGAACCGATACTTTCAGGAAACACTGGCCGCCAATAACAACATGCGCGGGTTCCGTCACGACCTAAAAAACCATTTACAAGTGTTGAACTGCCTGTTGGGGATGAACAGGTTTGAGAGAGCCCGAGAGTATCTACAAGAAATCGGAGATTTTGTTGACCGCAATGATTTCAACGTAAACAGCGGAGTACCGTTGGTGGACGCGGTGCTGGGCAACAAGATCGCCATGGCCAAGCGCCTGGGGATCGGCATCTACCACACAGTGTTGCTGGAGGAAGACCTTCCGATTGAGGCGCTGGACCTTTGCTCCCTGCTGGGCAACACGCTGGACAATGCACTGGAGGCATGCCAGAAAATCAACGAGGGCGGTGAACGCCGCGTTGAGCTGGCTTTGCTTGCACAAGCCGGTAAGCTGGAGCTCACGGTGCGTAACACCGTTCCCTCTGGGTGTAGTTCGAGCCTCAAAAGCACCAAGAAGGAGGAAGGGCACGGGTTGGGTCTCTCCATCGTGGAAAAAACAGTGAAGAAGTACAATGGAGAAATCAACATCAGCTGCGACTCTGGCGAGTTTTCTGTGCGCATTTATCTGAGCGCCGATACGGTGCTGCAAAGCCCCGCGCCAAAAAAGAGAGCTCTCCAGCTTTATCGGGAGAGCTCGGAAAGCTCCATTGATAAATCCTGAGAAGCATTTCTGCTTTATCACTACTCAGACACAATGCTATCATCATCCAGCTTCGGAGTTTGGTTGCCAGTTTCAATCGTATTTCCGCAATACAGGTAGTTCATGTTTGGCAATCTGGAAGACAAATAGTCATATGCCGTCTTGCCTGTGCAATGACAAGTGTAGAAATGTGTATGCGGATACTTTGACAGATTGTCCGCAATTCCCTCCAACAAACTTTGTTCCACTGTTTTCCGCGTCATGGGATTAAACAGATGGTAGCCACCCACACAATACTGCGGAGCGTAACTCGCAGCCTTTTCCATAATGTTCACAATACCGGTGTGACCACACCCAACGATGATAGCGGTCTGTTCTTCCCGGATCATAAGATTTTGCTCATGCAGGAAAGGGTCTATCTGGCGGCATTCATACAACGAATCATTGGCATTGGAGCGGCATTTATTAATATTGGGCACAGTAAACAGGCGCAATTCCTTGTCAATTTCCAGATCACCATCAACAAGGATTACCTGCGGATGGTTTTCAAGGCTTCTATCAAGCCCGACATCAATCCTGAAAAAAACAAACTTGCTGTAGTGACGCTCAAATGCCTGACGCTGCACATAGATTTTTGCTTTTGTGTTGATCTCCAGAAAACGCCGCATCGCTCCGCCGTGATCCATGTGTCCGTGAGACAGGATGACAGTGTCAATTTGTGTCAGATCGATTTCTTTCTTCCGGGCATTTTCAAACAGTGTCCCGTCTGGCCCAAGATCAAATAGCAATTGATGCATGTTTGTTTGAATATACAATGAAAGGCCGTGTTTGGGCTTCAATGAGCAATCTGACAGGTTTTCCACCAACGCTGTGATCTTCATAAAAGCCACATCTCCTTGACGCACTTTAGTGATCAACAATATTGTATATCATCACTGGCGGATCATTCCATACTTGATCTTAAGAACTTGTGAAAAATAGAGGATGGACTTGCCAGTCCATCCTTAACAACCAAATATGTGGTGCGATTTTTTGACTGACCTTATGTGGTGGATACGAGGATATACCCTGAGTGAGCATACCCGCTCGTTTTCCCCGTGCGGATCTGATACCACGTGACCGGATTGGATTTCGTCGAGCCCAAAACGGTTGCGCCCGATTTAGCGGAGCCGACTATGCAGCCGGTGCTGGCCGTGCTGCGCAGGCTCAGGTAACTCTGCACCAGTCCGGCAGTGGCGGTGTCCGCAGTGCCCGCCGAGGGCTGCGCGGGAGTGCTGCCGGAGCCGGAACCGGATGAGGCGGACAGCGTGGATTTGTTAGACGCTGCGGAGAGTCGGATGTATCGACCATCCACGAAACCGGAACCGGAGCCATACAGGATCCTGTACCAGGTTACAGTGCCGACCTTCACGCTGGCGGCCACGATGGCAGTATTGCCGCTCCTGATCGTGCCGAGCGCGGCATAGCCGGAGCCAGCTGCTTTTCGGACTGCCAGTGAAGACGCTGTCACCGTGCCGGCACGATACCGGTCACTGCCGCCGATGACGATGTATTGGGCCATCACATAACCGACCTTGCCGGAATAAGTGACCTTCAGCCAGCTTTGGTTCGTGTAAACCGCGTTGACTATCACCGCGCCCCCTCTTGGGATCTTTGCCAGAATCGCCGCGCTTGTGCTGGGTGTCTTGCGCAGGCTCAGATAGGTCGTAACGTTGGCCTTGCCGACACAGGGCTTCAGCGTAGGCGCCGGGACGGGAGTGGGGGTGGGCGTGGCTGTGGGGGCAGTGGTGATTGTTGCGGTAGGCGTCGGCGAAGCTGTGGCCGAAGGCTCACCGGAACTGCCCGTGGCAGTGGTTGTTGCCGTAGCGGATGGATCGGCGGTTGGCGTGGGAGACGGCGATGGGCTGGCCGTCGCCGTGGGTGAGGCCGTGGCCGGAGCGGTTGTTTCCAATCCCAGAATGCCGATATACACCGAGCTGCCGGACTTGCCGCAGGCGTAGCCAACAATGCCGGCCGGCGCATAAAGAATGCGGTACCAATCGCCGGAAACGGACAGGACCTCAACCTTGGTGCCATACGGGAGCTGATAGAACGATGTGGCCGATGCATTGGCAGCCGCCCGCACATGCAGCGAGGAGGCATACACCTTGCCGTAAACAGCAGCCGATCCTTTGCCGGGGATTTGCTTCAAGACCGGGCTGGAGATGGCAATCGTGCCAAGCGTGGCGTCGGTGGTGCTCAGGTTGTAGTAAAACTCCAGGATATCCAGATAGCTCTTGCCCTCGTTGGCCATTTGCTGGGCGCCGCGCTGGCTCATACCCACGCCGTGCCCGTAGCCCCTGGCGATCACGTAAAGGAATTTGCCATCTGCCGATGAGCCGGTGTAAAGGTTCCACATGTTCTTCGTGTTGATCAGGGAGCTGAAGGAGGAAAACGCCGTCTTCAGTTCCCCGAAAACATCCCAGTCACCATCGCTTGCTTTGGAAATGTAATTCAGCGTCACGGTAACATCATAGGTGGCCGAGGCGGGCATCCCGCCGCCGCCGGACGCTGTGGCCTCCGCGGTGGCGGTGGCAGTGGGCTCGGCAGTGGGCGTGGAAGACGGTGCAGCCGTGGGCGTTGCCGTCGGGGAAGGCGTGGGGCTTGCTGTTGGCGTTGGGGTTTGTGTCGGGCTGGGCGTTGGGCTGGCCGTAGGAACAGGGTCGATCAGCGTGATGTATTGGCTGGAGGCATAGCCGGTAATGCCGTTGTATTTCACCTTGTACCAACCGGCGGCGGCATTGGTATCCAACACGTCCAGGATCGCACCGTTGGGGGCGGTGGTCACAATTGAGCCGGAGGTGCTGGGCGCAGAGCGGATGTTGAGGCTGCCGCCGGACGTGGTCACCCGGCCCTGCTGTGTGGTGGTAAGGTTGTTCACACGCACCGTGACTGTCACGCTCACCCGCGTGAACAGCTTGCTGGCAGCCGGCATGCCGGTGCGCAATGTGTTGGGCGTGGCAGCCTTGTAGCCCTGGATGGCAATGTCCGCCAGCGTGCAGGATACCCCCTGCGCATTGAGCGCCGACACCACCCTGGGCTTGACGATGTTGGCCATCGCCACCACCTTGCTGCGGTCGGTGCTGGAAAGCAGATCCAGCGTGGCCGCGTCATAGGACTTCGGGAAGATATACGTGAACGTGGGGCTGGAGGGGTTCTTCAAATCCCAGGGGTCATCTTTGAACACATGATAAGTGTCGGTGCTGCCCCAGTGCATGTTGGCTGTGCGCACCTGGCCGCCGTTGCTGGCGGAGAACACGCCGTCCACCAGGTTCATCGTGGAGGTGGCACCCATCGTGATGATCTGGCCCCGGGTGCCGTTCACCGCGTCGATCACCCGCTGCTGGGGTGTGCCGTCCGAATTCATCGGATAGCCCTTATACACCTGGTTGCTGCTGGTGTCTCCGATGTGGTAATAGTTGGAGTAATTGGCCTTTAAAAACTTCAGCGAGTAGGTGCGCGCGGCCACCGCCTGCACCTTCAGCGCCTCCAGCGGCCAGCTGTTGCTCATTTCGTAGGCGATCACGCCGTACAGGTAGGTCTCCAGGTTCAGCGTGTTCACCAGCGTGAGTGTGCTCGCGCCGGAGGTATGGATGAACTTCATGTCGCCTTTGTAGTATCGCCAGCCGTAGCCGGGGTTGTTCAGGTACAGGTAATTTTCGTCCGAACCGTTGCTGTATTGCACAAAGGTGCAATTGCTGCCCAGTGTGTGGGTGACGGTGCTCACGCCGTTGCTGTAGGAAAGCGCCAGGCCCGTGGTGCCGGACACTTTCAGCGTGTAGGTGACGCCGGGGTAAATATCCACATTGGGCATCTCGGCGATGCGGTAAGCTCCCTTGGGCACGAAGGTGATAGACGAGGGCGACCCTATGCTCACCAGCTTAACCTTGATCGTGCTGTAATCGGTGGCGGCGGCCGCGGCTGTGGGGTATATGATCGTGACCAGCAGCACCAGCGCCACAGCGGCGCTTAAAATGCGGTCTCTGGTTTTTATCGAGGACAATTGTGTAATCACTTTTCTCAAACTTTTCAACAGTTCACCATCCTTTCGGTCGGGGGAGGAGCCGGCCGGGGCAATGCTGCCCGATCCGGTCAGTCGATCATCCCCGAAGGCCGGGGGGGGGGTGCCCCGCCGCCGCCATTCCATTGGGCGGGGGCAGGATACAGCAAGGCGGGCGCAGATGGGCTGCGCCTCATCGATTATCGGCAAATATGACAGGGTTCATAAGGTTTGGTTGCACATATTATAATACAGTTTCTGTATATGTTGGAAGGGCTTACGAAAAATAAGTGCAAGAAAAGATTGGAAATTGTGCAGGGTATATGGGGATTTGTTGGTGGTTTTGGGGAATTTGACCAGAGGCGAAGAGAGGGGCGGGGGGAAGGAGGGGGTGTGGGAGGAAGCGGGTTCATGGAATGTTTACAGAATGTTCATGAGTGATTAGCAACTATATTCTAAACAATTTGTCGTTCTGTGACAGCTTAATAACAAAATACGCCTCGTTGTCCAACGCATTTGGGAGTTTGTCCTTTAGAATTGAGAAAACAAGCTGAATGTTTTGTTTGTTTACAAAATCAGCAACCTTGACCAATTGATTATCATGCATTAACTCCTTTTTGTCATTTAGAAGGAAATGAAGACATGGTATACCCTCTTCATCTGCGAATAGCGTATATGCAATATCAAAGCAAGATATCTCACCTTGCTTTTTTCCAGAACTCAAATTCGTGTTAAATGCACTGAATTTATACAGTGTCTGACCCTTTTGGTTAGTAATTATGTCATATTTAATTGCATATCTTTCTCCATAAAGATAGTTGGACAAAGATGAGAAGTGACGGTTAAACTTAGAAATCTGGCTTCGAACATTTTGTTCAAAACCACCAGAGAAAAGAAGATCATCAATCTCTTTCAATTGATTGAAGTAATCTTTTATGTTAGCTTCTACTTCTTCTATTTGCTTTATAATACTTTCATACTCACCCTTCAACCTATATTTTTCATTGAGCTTGACGATAATTCTTTCTAGATCTTCAATTGAATCACTTTTTCTTATGATTTCTGAGTATGCTTTCTCTTGGGCTAGCAATTGCTCTAGCTTTCTTTCACTGGCTTCTATTTTACTATTAATCACTGGTAGATCCTTAGATATAAATCTAACCTTTTCATGAACCATACTATTATGGTAATCTACCAACTCTTCGAAAGATCTTTGAAGGTTATCAATGTTGCTCTTTGCTTGTTTATATATCCTCCTTAGTTGTTGCATATCAATATCAGTTATGTCACTTTCAAGGCTGGCTACAGCTTCCAAAATAATATTTTTTCTAATTCTTAGGGTGCTGATTTCATGACTCAGCCTATTGATATTAAGCTTAACATCATTAAACGAAGCTAAATCATACTCAAAATTTGAACTATTGCTAAAGTCGAACTTGCGCTTATTAAGATCTTCGATTTCTGCTGATAAAATAGTTAACGCAGTCTCATAGGCAGTTTTTGTTTGATTTTTCTCCAGTCTACTCTTGTATGCTAGTTCTTGATTTAACCCTTGTATAATATTTAGCTTTTCATTACCTTTATGAAATTCACAACCAAATAAGTACAGATATAGAGTCTCATACTCCATATCTGTAGTGTATTTATCTAGAGTTTTTAATGTGTTGTTAATATTTTCATCGTTATATCGTATGTTATGTGAGATTATTTGCCTAAAGGTTGGTTTCTCATGGGTATGAGAAGGAAAAATCAATTCACGCAGTTTCGCTTCGAACGATGCTTCGGTATAATTAACTCCATTAATCCGCCTAATCATTTCCTTTCTTTGCTTGAAATTTCTCTCGATAGTTATAGTCATATCCGGATTCGAAAAGTCATCAACCATGACTAAGCAGATAATGACATCATTATCAACCAGATAATCCTTAACATATTTGTATACATCCCTGCGTGTTTCTGTATCGACATAAATTGAAGAGGCTTTCCCCCCAAGACAATAGTCAATCAGTTTTAAAACTGTAGTTTTTCCAACATTATTGCCAGTCTCCTCGTTGCTCAATGGTGTTTCGTCAATAATCAGGTTAATTCCCATTCGGAAATTTATCTGCCTAATGATTCTCTCATAGCTTGTTATGCTTAGAGTCTTTATGAACATAGTACGACATCCCCATCACTATTAAGTTTTACAGCGTCTATAAGGAAGAGCCAGTCTAAACATAATACAAAAATTGAAAACGTAATATCGTGTTCCTCCTTAATTGTTTGATATAAACTAAGCATATTCTGAGTGTCTAGTTTCTGCAATACACTCAGTACATATGAACTATTGAGATAGATACAGTTTTGTGGAAGGATATTGTCAGGTAAAAGCATATTGATAATCCTTCGGATTTCTAAAAATTTTACACTTTATGAATGCATCAACCACTACAATATTAACACAAATATATAATTCATCAACCGGTATCTCGATATAGTTAGCACTTTCAATAATGATCTTTTTTACATTTTCAATTATAGTAAGGAATTTCTCGTCTGAGGATATTGAATTATCTCTACTACAGATTTGAATATACTGTCTACGTATTGTTTGTAACACGGAAAGACTCTTATTGCACCCCATCTTATCAAATTCTTGGTATGCAGCGTTAAGTCGAGAATAGTAAATTTTGAAATCCTCAATTAGCATTCTAGTAAAGCTTAGTTCATTAAATTCTATCTTCCGGTCAATTTCAAACGAGTTGATCTCACTAGAATCATCACCATCATCAAGACTATTTTGTGCCAATATGTTGACTATTGTTGCAAGATTGGAATCGAGCTTTAGATAGTCAATTTCAGTACTTAATTCATCTCTTATGAATAAGTATAGACTTTTTAGTTTTTCAATATCAAGTACTAATATTCGATGAAGCAACGAAGATAAATCAAATATATCATTTTGGGGATTGAAGTTGATCCCATACGGATTTCTATATTGTTTAGTTCGAAGTTCACTTGCATCGTGAGCAATACAGATAAACTTAAACTGATATGTGTTATGATCCCTAATGGATTCTTTATTCAATGAAGCTTCGATCTTCTGTTTAGTATTTGTGGCTGATACTTGGATTATGATCTTACTCTCGTTGTCAATTAAGTCTATTGCTTCTGCATTTTGAAATGAAGCATTCAAGTTTTCTAAGGCTAGATCATAGATTAGGTTAAAGAAGTGCATAAAGAAGTTTTCTGCGTGAATATTAAAGTCGAGTATATTAAGTTTTCCTCTTTCCTTTATACTTACTGCTAAGTGTGTTAGTTTCTGCTCAATATAATTAAAGTAAAGTGATCTGTTCATTATCCTATTTCCCCCCAAAAAAAACCAATAATGATGATATTTTCTGTCTTTCCATATTTGATTATAGCGATAAAAGCAGAATTGGCAATAGTTTATTACGTTGTTAGAAAATGAAAAGTATACTTACCGCTATGAATAATGTCGGTTATATCCTCTTCTCCACCCACTTCCCCGTCTTATACCTCAACCAAATCACCAGCGACCTGGTCGCCTGATCCAGCAAAAACGCATACCACGCCCCGGCCAGCCCCCACCGGAACACCGCGATAAACAAAATCCCCAGCCCCACGCGCACAAACAGCACGCCGCTCATCGTGGCCACCAATGGCCACACCGTGTCGCCGGCACCCCGCAGGCCGCCGCTCAAGATCAGCTGGCTGGTCTGGAAGGGCACAATGATCGCGCCGATCCACAAGATCGCTGCCGACGCGCTCACCACCGGCTGCTCCGGAGAAAACACACTGCAAATGGGCCCGGGGAAGGCAATCATGATCGCCGTGAACACAAGGCTCGTGACCATGCCGATGCGCCGGGTTTCTTTGAGGTTTGCCTCGGCCAGCTCCTTGCAGCAGGCACCCAGGCAGCGGCCGGTGAGGCTGGTGGCCGCAACACCCAGCGCCGCGCTGAAGTTGAAGATGATGCCCTGGATATTCATGTTGATGTTGTGGGCGGCAAAGGGGATCGTGCCCAGGTCCGCAACCAGCTTGCTGAATACCAGCAGACCCACGCGCATCGCGATCTGCTCACCGGCTGCTGGCAGACCGATGTGAATCAACCGCCCCAGCAGGCTGAACTGGGGGCGCATCACATCGCGGGGCGTCAGGCGGATGGAAAGCGAGCTGATGGAGAGCATCGCGACCATGGACATCACCAGCGCCACCGCCTTTGCCACCAATTGAGCGATGGCCACACCCAGCACGCCCATGCGGAGCAAATAGATCAGCACCGCGCCCACGATCACGTTGGCGATGTTGGCAACCAGGTTGAACACCATGGGCACGCGGGTGTTGCCGGCGCCGCGCATCAGCGCCGACACACCCATGGGCAGCGCCTGCACCATCACGCCGATGGCGCTGTATTGCATATAGAGCACCGCGTCGGAAAGGTACTCGGGCTGCGCGCCCATAAACAGCACAAGGGGCTCGGCGAAAAAGAACGTGCCCAGGCCGATGACCACGCCGGCCCAGGCGTTGAGCCACAGCGTGAGGGCGCTCACGCGGCGGGCTTCCTCCAGGTCACCCCGTCCCACAGCCCGCGCCACCAACGCCGTACCGCCCACGTTGAACGCCTGGAAGAAGATGAACGAGATCATCACCGGCTGCACCGTGATGCTCACGGCTGCTAGCGCCTCCGCGCCCAGGTGGCCTACCATGATCATGTTGACCGTGCCAAGCAGCGAACCCAGCAGCATTTCCAGCACGACAGGCCAGGCCAGCTTGATGATTTGTTTACGCAGCTCCCACTTGGTGGGGATTACGGGCGACTGAAGCGGTTCCTCTTGCAAAATGGCTCCTTACGGGTCGGAAGAATTCTTGTTAGATGTCGAACGATCTTCATTATAGATCAAAGGCAGGCAAATGGAAAGATTGTTATGTGATTGTACACTGCCTTAATCCGCCATTTGCACCGCCTCACAGCCCCGCAGCCGTCAGCATAGCATGGTAGTATCGATATCCCGGCTGATATTCCGGGGGCAATCCCCCGGCGCGGGCGAAAAGGAGGCATAACGGATGGTTGTGAAGGCATCCGAGTTTATCGCCCAGATGAAGAAGCACCTGGGCGACGGTTATGTATATGGCTCCGTAGGCCAGATCTGCACAATCGCGCTGCTGCAGAAAAAGCAGCGCCAATACGGCAGTGCACTGGGCAACGGTTATTATCAATTGAATGGTGACTACACCAAGGGCAAATGCGCCATATGGCTTGGCAAGTGGGTGGCGGACTGCTCGGGCCTGATCAAGGGCGTACGCCGCGACATGACAGGCGTCTTTCGCGACGTGAGCGCCCAGGGCACCTACGACCAGTGCTGGAAGACTGGCACGATCGGCTCCATGCCCCTGGTGCCCGGCTGCTGTGTGTTCAAGTGGTATTCCAGCAAGCACCGCATGGGCCATGTGGGCATGTATATCGGCGATGGGTTTGTGATTGAATCGGCCAATGTGAAAGTGGGCGTGATCAAGACAAAGCTCAAGGGCTGGTCGCACTGGGGCCTGCTGGAGTGGCTGACCCACGACCTGCCATTGGAGCCCAACTCGCCCGGTGACGCCGGAGGCGACCTGGATTACCCCGGAGACTACACCGGTCCCAAGCCCGGCGACCCGCCTTATCCCGGCAACCTGCCCCCGCAGGTGGGCCTGGGCAGCACCGGCAGCGCCGTGAAGACGCTGCAGACGCAACTAAATGCCAAGGGCGCCAACCCGCAGCTTGCGGTGGATGGCATCTTCGGGCCCAAGACATTGGAGGCCGTGCTCAAATTCCAGCGGGCGAACGGGCTGGACGACGACGGCATTGTGGGCCCGCTCACCTGGACGCAACTATTGCGCACCGGTGAAGATAGCAATCTGCCGCCAACAGTGAAATTCGGCAACCGCGGCGCCAACGTGGAGAAGCTACAGAAGCTTTTGAATGCCAAGGGCGCCAAGCCGGCCCTTGATGTGGACGGCATTTTCGGCACACTCACGCTCTCAGCGGTGTATGCGTTCCAGAAGAAGAGCGGCCTTGCCGTGGATGGCATTGTCGGGCCGAAGACGTGGAAGGCGCTGTTGGGGTGAGGATTGTTTGTGAGAGGATGGGACGCCCCCGGCGGTGCCGGGGGCTGGTTTCTCAATCAGTAGGTCAGGAGGCAATACCAGCCTCCTGTTGTAAATAGCGTATTAGCTGGTCACTGCTCAAGGGGCCATAGATGTTCATGTAATATACGTCACATCCCGAAACGGCTAAAACCAGATGATGCTCAATTTTCTTGCTATCCCAGGCCCAAAGCTTGTCAAACCCTCTGTTGTCAGGCATGGGCAGCAATGGCTCGTCATCTTCAATATAGGTGTCAAAGAATCGTTGATATCGATGGAGTCTTTCTCCCAGCGCCAGCGCACCGGATGGGAACAATGCTTGATACCTCGAAACAGAATAATACACTGGTTCTGAATCAGCCGTATTGAACCCTTGTTCATAAACTTCTGCCGATCCAAACTCAACCCTTTGATATAGGGTGAACACTCCATAGCCTTCGATGGCTATACCGTTATCATATTCTTCGACAGAAAATGGAGAATCTGATTTCTCAACAAGATCCGAAACCAAGAAGGCTGACTCAACCACTCTCTTTTCTAAATTTCTTTGAACAAGGCAAATAGGGCCGGGCACCAGGAGAATCACAAGCATGATAATATTAATCGCACTCAAGGCACCACGAAACCTGCCAGACGTGGGGTGACCCTTCATCTTATCCGACCGAACTCGTCCAAGCAATTCAACAGCGCTGAGCAGCCAGTAGTTGACAAACCAAAGAAATATCAGCGTGTATGTGATCTCCCGTTGGACTGTTTTGTTCAGGAAATTCGCAGTATCAGCAGTGATCCCAAACACCCCAACTACAAATATTATCACCGACAAGATTACTAGTATGATCTTGGCCCGAACCCGCTGCCTTGCCAGTTTCTCCTGCCTGATCACATCTGTGGGATCAGGAATCTCTGAAGCATCAGTTTTTGGGGAAAAGACCTTCTGGCTTTTGTTAAACCCATGGCATTTCCACCCAATATCCTCGTAAGACTTGACGAGAGAATCTTGATCTTCAATCGAATCGTACAGAACACAGCGGTATCGTCGGGCTGCGGGCTCAGTTTTCATGAACTTAGCGAAGACGAAACCAAGCGACTCCAGGGCCCAACCCTTCGCCGCCATATCCTCCAGCCAAGCTTCCGCCTCCCTGTATTCCCAGGGCCGGGGCCACCAGCGCATTCGTTTACACTCTTTGTCCATATTGCATCAGGGCTCCTTATTCATGGCTATAAAGGATGATCAGGGTGGAAAATCCAGTGTCCGGGGTGCCTTCCTCAATCGGAAACTGCGGGGGAGATACCGGCTTTCCGCTGCAAATATAGAACGATTTGGTCGCTGGTGATAGGGCCGTCTATTTGAAAATAGTAAACCGCATTCCCTTTCACAGCCACAACGGCATGCCGGTCGCCGTCATCAGATTTCCACACACGATCAAACCCATATTTGTGATCCGATTGCGACATTGGCTCATCCAGCTTGATATAGGAATGAACGAACAATTTGTAGCCGCTTAACATCTCTCCCAACTGCCGAGCCGTGGTACCAAATAGCGCCTTGTAGTAAGCCAATGTAAACAAAGTGAAGTTTGGTTCATCAGCTTCTCGATTTAGAGGAATTAGCTCATAATGCCCAATATCCATTCTGTGATAAGGATACAAAACCCCATATCCATCTTTTGCATAACATATCCCGGATTTATCCGATTGAAATTGTGCTTGGGAGATATTGATCACTTCCTCCAGCTTAACCCGAGGATCAACAGCTCTCTCTTCCACAAATGCCTCGATCAAATCCTTTGGCCCTGGGAAAAGCAAAACAATAATCACCACATGGATCACCCATGCCGCAGATGAATATTTCCCCGGACGAATCTTCGGTCTATCTGGTTTTCTCCTGCGGTATGCAAGCAAATCCACCAAGCTGAACGCCCAGTAATTGATGAGCCAAAGTGCAACAATGGAGAATGTTATTTCCCGGTTCAACACCGTATTCAGATATCGGCCCGTGTCAAAAGCAAAAACAGAAAAACCAGCCACAAACACCAATATCGTGATAAGCAGCCAGATTACTTCTGCCAAGATACGCTTGCGGGCATACTTTTCTTGTCTGATCAGATCTGTTGGGTCATCCAACTCGCTGCCACCGGAGAAAACTTTCGTATTCTTGATGTAACCGATGGATTTCCACCCTGCATCCAAATAGGACATAACAAAAGCATCTACATCGCTGGCAAAGAGGGAAGAATTATGAAGAACACAGCGGTACTTAATCTCAGCAGGTTCTACCTGTACAAACTTGGCAAAGACAAGCCCGATGGACTCCAGCCTCCACCCCTTCGCCGCCATATCCTCCAGCCAGGCCTCCGCCTCCCTGTATTCCCAAGGCCGGGGCCACCAGCGCATGTGCTTTGCATTCTTGCCCATAGTATTACCACCAATCATTGCCATCATATCAAAACATCACAATCCAGTCAAACGAAACAACGCTTATGGAGAACAGCGAAATCGCTTGTGCATCCACAAAAACAAGAGTACGCTTGATACAAGGGAACAGCCTGATTGAGCTCAATCGAGAGGGGGCAAACCAATGAAACGCATCATCATCAACATCCTGTGGGGGCTTCTTGTTATACTCGCTGTAACAATCATGGAAATCGTTGTGACAGTGCCGTTCGGTGGCTCTGAGGGCACAAACCCGGGCAACCTCACCGCCCGCATAAGTATAGAGCTCCTGCTTACATCGGTGCCGGCAGCGCTGATCACGATGGGGGCTGCATGGTTGACCAAGGCCAAGACAAAAAAGGACGCCTTGTTGAAAAGCTCCGTTTGGACTGTAATGTTACTGTTCAATTATGTTTTGATCGGCATCGGGAATGGCACAATGCGTTATCTTGCCGCATCCGCGGGTCTCTACGTGTTGCTGGCATGCGTATTTGGCGGCCCGCTCCTCTATTCGGCCATCAAGCGGCTCCCCTGATCAAAGGTGAAGCTTCCGTTTCAACTTCTCCTTCACCAGCAGCCTCCGCTCAATGATCGCCAGCACCGCCGCCATCGCCAGGCATGACACAAGCGAGTACCATGACCAGGCAAGATGCACCGCGCCGGTGGCATTCAGTTTAATGGAGAGCTCAATGAGCATGGTCAGGATGCCGACAGCGGCAAACACGCCGGCGGCTGCATAGAGTTCTTTTAGGATGCCCCTCTGGATCAGCACCAGCAGCGCCAGCGACAGCACCGCCACGCCCAGCACGATGGGCAGCGCCAGCGGGATGAACCACCCTTCACCAGGAGACATGATTTCAATCAGGTAAAGATAGCCCAGTGTGGCAAGCGTGCCCGCCACGATCCACAACAGCGGGAAATACTTCTCTTTGAACAGAAAGGGTGACACACAAAACACCCAACTCACCGCCATGCCGCCCACCACATACAGCGACCAGGTGACTGCGTTGGAGACCAGGATGTTCGCAACCAGGCAGATCACCGCCGGCACAACCAGCAGCACCGACACCACCTGGATCCAGAGCTGCCGGTCAAAGGCGTGCTCCAAAATGTCACGCCGCTCCGGGAAGGCGCGGGCGCACTCATCAGGCAGCTCGGCAGGGTTGACCACCGCCACATTGCACAGTGGGCACTTCCGTTCCGATTTCTCCAGCTCCACGCCGCAGTTCACACAATAAGACATCGTTTCACTCCTGGTTGCTGGATATCTTCACAGGGATGCCCTGGCGCACGAGGAAGGTGAAGAACTCCCTCTCCACGAAGGCCTCGTGGATCGTGCGGGTGAAGTTGATTGAGAGGGTGCCGCCATAGCTTGCCACCGCGCAGCCGATCCGGTTGGTGCGGGGCGGGCCCAGCATGAAGTCGAAGTGCTGGATATGGGGTTTCATTTCCTCTGGCACGTCGATTGCGCCCAGGTTCGTCATTGTGCTGGTGAAGATCGCCTCACCCACAAACTGAAACACCATGAAGAGCGCCCAGTTCTTTACAAACAGTGGCGTGGCCCGCAAAAACGGGTTCATCTGCGCCTTCACATTGCTGGCCAGGCGGGCGTTCAAGAGCTTGTCTGTGACCTCAAGGCGCAAGAAGTGGTGCACATGCTTCACCACCTCATCGAAGGTGTAGTCACCGTAGCGGCCGTCGATGCTGGCATTGACATAGGAAGAGAAGTTGCGCAATGTCTCTGAGCCGAAGAACCGCCGCAAGTTCACAGGGATGCTGAGCTTCACCGGCTTGCGGAGCCTTTTGCCCTCAGCCTTCTGGATTGTAAATAGCACATAAAGATAGGCTCCGGCCAGATATTCCGTCAATGTCGCGCCACGCTTTTTGGCTTCAGCAAGCACACGGTCCACTGGGATACGGCCTGTCACCACGTTCACCCGGTGGGGCGGCAGACGGGTGCCCGGCACATGATAGGCGCGTGCCTCCTTGCGGCTGGCCAGCATGTTAAGGTTTGCATAACGGAAAAAGCTGTCTTCAGCTTCCTCGGCCTTGGGATCGGCAGAGGTGTCCAGGATGCCATGGGTTGCCGGGATGGCGTAGCCGCACAGCTTGAGGTATTCCGCTGTGAGCGTCTTTAAAAAAACAAGTCCGCCGCTGCCGTCGGTTAATGAGTGAAAAAACTCCACAGCGATACGCCGGTCATAATAACGTACACGAAACAGGTAATCCTGAGAGCCGGATGCCATCGCAACGCAGGGGTCGGCCACATCCTGCTCCACCAGGGGTTTATCGCGGCCATGCTCGAAATAATGCCAGAACAGGCCCCGCTTCATCTTTACGGCGAAAACGGGCATGCGCCTCAATGTGATGCCCAGCGCCTGTTGCAACAGCACCGGCTGCACCGGCTCGGTCAATGTGACCGACAGCCGGAACACACTGGACCATCTGCGGCTGCGGATGGCCGGATAGATCCTGGCGGCGTTGTCCAGCTTGTACCAACGGGGCGCGGATTCCGCCGGTTGGTGATTGTGCTTCAAGGCGTCTGCGCTCATTTCACATGATTTCCGGCCATTGGGCCATGCTTAGTCTTCCCCAGATTTGCTTGGCGATGTTGCAAGTATCTCATGGCTCATTATAGCTTTTTTTGCCATTGACCACAAGCAAATCGGGCCGCGCAAAAAACCCCTTTCCCGCACAACAGGCGGGAAAGGGGGAAAGGAGAAAGGAGAAAGCTATTTGAGATTGGAGCGTATCGTTTTCAGCAGCGCGCCATCGGCATTCTGCGAAAGCTCCCAGATGCCCGTGCCGGCCAGACCCTGCTTTTTGATGTACGCCATCTTTTCCTTAAGGCTTGCAGTGTCCTCATAAGTGATAAAGGTGGAGCCGTTAAACAGCCAAGGGGTGCGGCCAGCCGAGCCGTAATGCCGCGTGTATTTTCCGGTAGAAAGATATTGCGACACCACTTCATCATAGCTCACGGTCTTATAGCCCGAGTAGCGCTTGTGGATGCCGGTGCCGCCGCCCTTCACATTGCTGTAACGGTGGCCGTAGAACGGCACACCCATCACAAGCTTGCTCTTGGGGAAACCGGCACCGACCCAGGCCTTCACCGCCAGGTCGCAGCTCCAGTTGTTCTGCGGCGAGCTGGATGCGGCATAGAGCGGCGCGTTGTGGTCGGTATAGGCATCCTGCGGGCCGTGCATGTCGTAGGTCATCACAACGGCAAAATCCAGATACTTGGCGATCGTGGAAAGCTGCACGTTTTGGGTATAGTCCTTGCCTGCGCCGCCGGCAACCGTGAGCAGGTAACGCTTGCCATCGGTTTTTCCGGCGGCATCCAGTTTCTCGCGCAGCACCTTCAAGAGTGCCGTGAAGTTGGTCTTGTCCGCAGCACGGGCCGAATTGGTGGAAAGGCCTCCCGAAACGGGATATTCCCAATCAAGGTCTACGCCATCAAGGCCGTACTTCCGCAAAAAGCTCACCACACTGGCAGCAAACGTGTTGCGCCTGGCAGAGTTGGCAGCCATGTCTGAGAATCGCCCGGACCAGGTCCACCCACCCACGGAGATCAGGTTTTTTAGCTTGGTGTTGCGCTTTTTTGCAGCCTTCAGTTCAGCCAGATTGCCCGGGTCCACCTCACTGTCGCCCAGCATGATCCTGTAGCTGGAGTCGATATTGGCAAAGGCATAGAGCACATGGGTGAGATTGGCCACCGGGATGTCGTTGGGCGTATAGCCGGAATAGGCTGCCCAACCGGCATAATAACCTGCCACGATCTTACCGGTGGCAGAAGATGCCGTTGCCGTGGCAGCAGGCGCCGCGACGGAAGCAGCTCCGGTTGTGGTCACAGTGATGATGTTACTCTTGTTGGAGATATTGCCGGCGGCGTCCTGCGCAGCCACATAGAACGTGTAGGTTCTTCCTGGGGTGAGGTTGCGGATCACTGTGTAACTGGTGGAGCTTGTTGTTAGATAGGCATAATTCATGAAAACCGAGTAGGAGGTGACGCCCACATTGTCCGCACTGGGGCTCCAATGGAGCTTGAGCGTCGTCTGGCTCACTGAGGATGCCGCCAGCCCTTTGGGGGCATTGGGAGCCTGGGTGTCGGCTGTGGCGGCAAATGCGGCTCCGGATGGAGCGGCAAGCAGCAGAAGCAGCGCCAGGGAGGCTGATAAGATCTGCAGCAGTCGCTTCGTTCCTGGTTTCATAATGTCTCCTCTCAAGCAGGGAGCATTGAATCAAAGCCAACAGATACCCGGAATAATGAGATTCCCCCACAGTGACTGCAACAGACAATGAGGAAAACACGCCATACCGCACACTCATCAGAATGACTCAAAGCAACCCTATGAAATTGTACAAATCGTAACATATTGAAATCTGGCAATACAATGAACAATAATTGGTATATGGAAACGGTGTTTGAATCGGGGTTTGTTGCTAGTTTTAAGGAGATTTATTAATAATGCTATTTAGCAATTCTCAGCACGCATAACAATGCCTGTTCATCAGTTGCCCGCAATCAAAGTGACAATCCATCCAGCATGGCGTTGCTCCTCTGAAGGCGCTGGCAACCTCCGCGCAAAGAGTGCGGTAGTTGCCGCTACAAAGGCAAAAACCCAGCTGAAAACACAAACATCAACACCAAAACCACCGCCCCGGCAATCAGCGCGAATTTCAAGATCTTCGCGACCACCTTCACTGCCAGGATCACAAGGATCACCGCGCCTACCACCCAAATGATGTCGGCGGCATTGAACTGGGAAACAATTGACTGCACATTGGCCCAATCCATCGGGCACCCACCCTTCTTTCAAGAAATTACCAGTCAGCGGCCATATAGCCGATCACTCCGGGTATAGCTGCAATCTGCCGGGTCAAGCACCCGGATGTCCCGAATCCGAAACAGCGCGCATTGAATCGTCACCACACCAAGCACGATGCTGGGGTCGGAAGCGGTGAGCACGATGCAGTTGTCCATCTTCGGCAGATCCAGCAAGCCATGGCTTCCCCTCAGAAAACCCCGCCATGCTTTGTTGGGCTGTTTGAGCTGGTGAAGCTCACTGGCTTTTTCATCCAGCGCCCTGCGGATGCCATCACGGCCCTTGAACACATAGAAACTGTTAAACGCCGCAAAGGCGGCTTTCTTCGATAGCTTCCGGCTAAAGTCCGAAAAGTCGCACCGGTTGTAACACTGCGCAAACAACGCCAATGCACTTTCATTGTTCAAGAGGCAACGCCTCCATCCATGTTATAGTATGCCTGCTCTATGATTCGATATCAACATCTCTTTACCTGCCCGTTTTGCACTTCAAACAGAGAAATTGGCACATGGCGCATTTCATCCTCCACCTTCACGCAGGTAATGAACGCCTGCACACCCTCCACTGCCTTCATCAGCCCCGCCCTTCGGCTGCCGTCCAACTCGCTCAGCACGTCATCCAAAATGAGGATCGGCTGCTCACCGGTGGCTTCCCGCATCACATCCAGCTCTCCGAGTTTCAGCGCCAGCGCTGCCGTGCGGTGTTGGCCCTGTGAGCCATAGAGCCTCAAATCGTAGCCATTGACCAGCAGCGTGAAGTCGTCTCGGTGAGGCCCCTGGCCGGTGCTGCCACGCTTCACATCGCCCTCGCGACCATTCAAGAGGAGCCGCTTCAGCTCCTCCTCCGCCTCACCCACCGCCTTTGATTCCAACGATGCCAGATATTTTGCCTCCAGCCGTTCGGCGGAGGCCAGCTTGCCATGGGCACCCAAGGCCGTTTCGAACAACTCCATCGCATAGTTGCGGCGCTTGATAAAAATCCGCGCGCCGCTGCGGGCCAGTTGCTCATCCCACACATCCAATGTGTCCATCAGCTTTTGGTTGAATGCAATGGATTTCAACAGCGCGTTGCGCTGCATCAGAGCCTTCTGATAGGTTTGCAGGTCAAAGAAATAATTGGCGTCGGTCTGAGAAATGTCCATATCCAGGAAGCGGCGCCGCACAGCGGGGCCTGCCTTGATGAGCTCCAGATCCTCCGGAGCAAACATCACGGCGTTCACATGGCCCATCAGCTCCCCCGCCCTTCTGGCAGGCAGACCGTTCACCTTCAAAAGCTTGCGGCCCAGCTGGTTCAGGCCGATCTCCACCGTGTGCTTGCCATCCTGGTGCTGGGCCTCCGCTTTGATATAGGCCGTCTGCTCATTCCAGCGGATCAGCTCCCGGTCATGGTTGGTGCGGTGGCTTCGGCCGGTGCAGCAATAGTAGATACTCTCCACAATGTTGGTTTTTCCCTGCGCGTTTTTGCCCACAAGCACAGTGGTGCCAGGCCCCGGCATAAGGTCGAGTGGGGCTAGGTTGCGATATCGGGCCAGTGTGAGGATTTTCAGGTGCATGGGCAGCTCCTGCAGGGGGATGGCAATAGGATAAACGGAAACGGAGTGGGGTGCAAGAGCGTTGTTTCGACCCTAATTTCCTTCTTGACAATGCCAGCGGCACAGGCTATACTATGATTGACTATTAAGTCAATGAAAGAAGGCGCCCCATGTCACCCCGCAGCAAAGAGCAAAATGCCGCCATCAAAGACGAACGCCGGGAGCAGCTGCTGCTGGCAGCACTCAAGGTGTTTGCTCACAGGGGCTTTGCCGCCACCAAGATCGGCGATATTGCTGCTGCGGCTGGCATGAGCCACGGACTGGTCTATCATTACTTTAAGGCCAAGGAAGACATTTTCATTGAGCTCACCCGCCGCGCCACCACCGGCGCGATCCTCCACCTGCAGCAGTTGGACAAGCTGGACATCAGCCCCGCAGACAAGCTGAAGGCCATCGCAAGATCCACACTGGAAGTGTTTGATATGAGCGAAGAAAGCGTCTACAGCTATTACCTAATGGTGCAGGCCACCGCATCAGACACCGGGATTGCCGAGGTGAATGACATTTTAAGGAATTTCACCGTGCCAATGGAGATCACTGCCCGCGCCATCGCCCAGGGCCAGGCCAATGGCACGTTGATCGAGGGCAACCCCGCCCAATTGGCATTAACGTTCTGGGCAGCGGTCCAGGGCCTGGCGGTGTGCAAGGTGGCCGGCGGCACCAACCTCAGAATGCCGGACGGCGCGTTGCTGGTGCGGATGCTGGAAAAGCATGGATGATTTTTGTTTGTCAAATCAATGATTAGAAAATCAATCAATAGAAAGAGGGAGAAGAAATGGAACGAATCCTCATCATCGGCGGCGGCATCGCAGGCTTAACCGCAGGCATTTATGGGCAACTGAGCGGGTATGAAACAGAGATTTTCGAAATGCACACGATCCCTGGCGGCGAGTGCACCGCCTGGAAACGGGGCGGCTACACCTTTGACGGCTGCATCCACTGGATGATGGGCACCAAGCCCGGCACAGCATTGAACGCTGTGTGGCGGCAGACTGGCGCGCTGGACGATTCTGTGGAAATCCTTCTCAATGAGGAATTCTGCCGCGTGGAGATGGGCAGCAGGACAGCGATCCTTTATCGCAGCATCGACAAGACAGAGAAACATTGGATTGAGATGTTTCCGCAGGACAGGCAGGCCATTCGGGAAATGTGCCGCGCGGCACGGGCATTCCGGCGCATGGAAATGCCCGTGGAGCAGCCGATGGACCAAATGGGCGGGCTGGATGCGATGAAAATGGGGCTTAAAATGTTGCCCATGATGGGCCAGATGGCCAAATACAACAAAATCACCGTGGCGGAGCTGGCATCTGGGTTTCATGACCCATTGCTGAGGGTGCTGATACAAAACCTGATGCCGGTGCAATACAGCGCCATGCCGCTGCTGGCCACAATGGCCAGTCTGGATGACGGAGATTCGGGCTATCCCGCCGGCGGGTCGCTGCCCGTGGCGCTTCGGATGGAGAAGCGGTATCGCGAGTTAGGTGGCAAAGTGCATTACAGCGCCAGGGTGGAGCGGGTGCTGGTGGAGAGCGGCCGGGCTGTGGGCATCAGGCTGGCTGACGGCAATGAGCACCGGGCCGATTGGGTGGTCTCCTGCGCCGACGGCCGCGCTACGCTGGACAAACTGCTGGGTGGCCAATACCGGGATGAAACGATGGAGCGGCTCTATGCCGACAGGGTGTCCTATCCCGTTTACACCACGGTGCAGGTATCGGTTGGGATCGCGGCGGATCTGAGCAACAGGCCGCACATCGTAAGCACGGAAGCCGCAGCGCCGGTGGATGCCGGCGGCATTTCCCACGACAGGGTGGGGCTGAAAAACTATTCCGTTGACAAGCACATGGCCCCGGCAGGAAAATCGGTGATCACAACAACGCTGAGTGCTGACTTTGACTGGTGGCGGGCCAAAAAGGCAGATCCGGATGCTTACCGGGCCGAAAAGGAGCGGGTCGCGCGGGAGATCTGCGCGGTAATTGAGAGCCGCTACCCGGAGACGAAAGGCATGATCGAGCAGGTGGACGTGGCCACACCGATGACCTATGTGCGCTATTGTGATGCCTGGCGCGGATCATGGATGTCCTTCATGAACACACCAAAGGGGACAGTGCGCAGCCTGCCCGGAAACCTGCCAGGGCTGGATCGGTTTTACATGGCCGGGCAGTGGACGATGTTTCCCGGTGGTCTGCCTGGAGCCGCATTGGCGGGCAAATGGGTGATCCAGAGGATTGCAGCCCGGCAGAAGAGATAGCACCTTTTTAGCCAAACAAAAGGGCATGCGGTTGCATGCCCTTTGTTGTTGGGTCCATCTTTTGACTCATATCACAATGTTATTATTGCCGCATGGATGAATCCGAGTTTATAATGATATCTGGATGAATGTTGGGAGGCGCTGCGATGAGCACGGAGATCTACTATTTCAGCGGAACCGGCAACTCATTGGCAGTCGCCCGCGATATTGCCAAAGGGGTGGGGGGCCGGTTGGTTGCTATCCCTTCTGTGATGGGCAACGAGACGGTCCGCCCGCAGGCCGATGCCGTGGGCATTGTTTTTCCGGTTTATTACGAACCTTTGGGAGGAGCCCCCGCCATTGTCCGAAATTTTGTCGGAAAGCTCGACGGCATTGGCGGGAAGTATATTTTTGTTGTCATCGTCTACGGCACCGGGTCGATTATCACACACCGTTTCCTCGGCAGGTTGCTCAAGCGCCGGGGTGGCAGGATGTCGGCCAGCTTCCATGTGAACATGCCGGAAAATATCGCATCGGCAAAGTACAACAACGAGAAGAACAACGAGAAAATGTTTGCCAATTGGCGCAACAGCGTGGATGCAGTTTGTGCCCACATTTCGGCCCGCCGCCGCATCCGGTTTGACACGCCCAATGTCCTGATTGGCAAGAGTTATCCGATGATCCGGCTTGTGTTTCCTTGGCTCATACCATTGTTTCGGCCGGCGGTGGAAAAGCGCCTCAAACGATACTCCGACGCGGAAGACTTCGAAGGAATCATGCATGGGATGGATAGGAGTTTCCGTCTGAATGGTCGCTGCATCGGCTGTGGGACCTGCGCAAAGGCATGCCCTGTTGGAAACATCGCCATGCTGTCAGGCAAGCCCGACTGGGGGCACCGGTGCGAATTCTGCCTGGCATGCTTTCAATGGTGCCCGCAAAAGGCAATCGAGAGTGATGAGTTGAGAGATACCGCCAGATATCGCCATCCACACGTCAGGTTGTCTGATAAGGCTGGCACAGAAAAAGCTGAATAGGTTCCCGGATGATTGCTACACTGGCGCGTCCAGTGCGAAAACGGCCACGCCATCATTCTCCGTCAAGGTGATCACCATCGCGACAGAGTTCCAACCCAGGTCTTTGGATGCCGTCAGTGTATAGGTGCTGCCGATTTCGGCGGCTGCTGCGTGATAGCCCGCTTCCCGCAAAACTTTGCAATAGGAGTCCACATCTGCTTTCTGCACACCGACGAATTTCAGGTGATAGAGCGTGCTGATGCTGGCCTCGGTAATCTTTGACCCCTCAAGATCCAGCTCACCATACTCAAACCGTGGCACAAGATCCGGGATGCTCAGCACCCAGCCGTCCTTCACGGCGCCTTTTGGCGTCGGTGTGGGCGCGGGGGTGGCAGTGGGTGTTGGTGCCGGTGTTGGGGTTGCCGTGTGCTGGGGCTCGGCGGATTCCTCTGTTTCGCCACTGCCCAGATGAGCCTCCTTGGACTCCTGGGACTCGGCAGTGGCTGTCTCCGTATGGTCGCCGGATTCATTGACGGTTTGCTGTGGGGCTGCAGTTTCCCCATGGCCCACAGTGCCAGCAGGGCCCGCGCTTTCTCCCTGGCCTGCACTGCCATCATGCGTTTCTGCTTCACCAGCCGGTTCTGAGCCATGGCCGCCACTGCCGCTGCTGCATCCGGTCAGCGCGGTAATGAGCAAAAAACACATCATCAGGATCAGGGTCTTCTTCACAGGCACCAACCGAATGCTCCTCCAGGTTGTTATTCTTCCAATAACAATACCCGCGCAGTGGGGTTGGTAAACGGCAATCCACAGTTTATAATGATTCTATCGTCTTTGATTCGGGGGCTCGGATATGGTATTGCAACGCCGCAACCTCTTGGCCGTGAGAATCCTCCTCGGCCTTGCAGCCGTGGTGATGATCCTGGGAGGCATTTTCCGGGGTGAAGCATTGGAGGTCTTCCGCAAGGCTGCCTATGTCTGCCTGGAGTGCATTGGCATCGGATGAAGAAACAAAATAGAAAAAAAACAAGCATCCGGCGGCGCTGGGTGCAGCTCTTGTCGGCAGTGGCTCATAACGCCTGGCTGCCGGGCTTCGCTGCGGGCACGATCTGGAAGGGCGACACAAAATACGTGTGCGCGCCGGGGTTCAACTGCTACTCCTGCCCCGCCGCTCTGGGGGCTTGCCCGGTTGGCGCGCTGCAGGCCGTGATCGGCAGCCGGAAATTCAACATCGCGTGGTATGTGATTGGCTCGCTGCTGCTCTTCGGTCTGGCCGCTGGCCGCTGGATCTGTGGCTGGCTTTGCCCTTTCGGGCTATTACAGGATTTATTGCATAAAATCCCCGGCAGAAAGGTCCGGGTGCCTAAGAAGCTGCGCTGGCTCAAATACACCAAATACGTGCTGCTTGCTGTGTTTGTGATCCTACTACCCATGCTTGTGGTGAATGTCGCTGGCTTGGGCGACCCCTGGTTCTGCAAGTACATCTGCCCTGCAGGCACTGTGGAGGGCGCGCTGCCGCTGCTGGCAATGAACGAGTCTTTGCGCGAAGCTGCTGGATTGCTGTTTGCCTGGAAAGCGTTGTTGGCGCTGTTGATCCTAGGGGCTTGTGTGTTTCTGTATCGCTTTTTCTGCCGCTTTATGTGTCCATTGGGGGCGATCTACGGACTGATGAACCGAATCAGCCTGCACCGCATGGCGGTGGATGGCCACCGCTGCACCTCCTGCGGGGCATGCTCCAGGGTTTGTAAGCTCGATGTGGAGCCCTACAAAACGCCCAACTCAGCTGAGTGCATCCGTTGCGGCGACTGTGTAAAGGCCTGCCCGCACAATGCGTTGAGATTGGGGTTTGGCGTACGGGATGACGCGCAGGTCTCTATCGAGATTGATAAGTGATTGAGTTGTGTTTACAGTAGGGGCCGGGTATTACTCCTGCAATTGTGTCGCATTTTTGCACAGCAAATATGCGGGCAATTGCCGTCGCGGTCCGCGTAGCGAACGCATGGGGCTCTGTCCCGGCCCATCTCATGTCGTCTACCTCTGCAACCTCAACGGCAGCTCCAGCCCGCACCGCTCCATCAAGTCCTGATTACCCAGCAATTCCTTCGCGTCGCCATCTGCTTCCACCCGCCCATCCTTCAGCACGATCACACGGCTGCACACCTCCCACACCAGGTCCAGGTCGTGGGAGGCGATCAGCTTTGTCATCGGCAGGCTGTTCAGAAGGCGGATGATGCCCCGGCGGGCCTTGGGGTCCAGGCTGGCAGAGGGCTCGTCCATAATCAAAAGCTCCGGCTCCATACTCAGCACCGAGGCGATGGCCGCAAGCTTCTGCTCGCCGCCGGAGAGGCAGTAAGGCGCCCGGTCAGCCAGGTGGGTGATGCCGCATTGATCCAGCGCCTTCTGGACAGCCCGCTGCACCTCCTGCTCCACAAGGCCCATATTGCGGGGGCCAAAGGCAACATCCTCCCGCACGGTGGTGGTGAAAAGCTGGTCGTCCGCGTCCTGAAACACCAGGCCCACCAGCCGGCGGAGCTTTGCGGAGGTTGCTTTGGTGAGCGTCACACCGTCCACTTCAATGGATCCAGCGGTGGGCAGCAGCGCCCCCGGCAGCAGCATCAGCAGTGTGGATTTGCCCGCGCCATTGGCACCCACAAGACCCACAGACTGCCCTTTCTTCAACGTGAAGCTTACACCGGCCACAGCGGTGTTGCCGTCCGGATAAGCGTATTGCACATCTTTCAATGTCAGAATTGGCATCATTTGGCTCCCATCGTGAGAATCAACGTCCCGATTGCCCGGGGAATATCAATAAACCGAGCTGCTGCAAAGAAAACAAGCCAGCCCAGCAGCCAGGCCAGGTCGGCCATGCAGAAACGGGGCCGGGCCGCCTCCGGCATCTGTCCGGAAAAGCCGCGGCAGAGCATCGCCCGGTGCAGGCGTTCCGCCCGGTCCAGGCTTCGCAGCAACCACTGGCCGGCGAAGCTGCCCCAGTGCCGCCAGGCCACACCACGCTGATGCGGCGCACGCAGGCGATAAGCCAGCGCCATGCGGCCAGCCTCGGCAGCCAGCACATGCAGGTAACGGAACGTCATTGTGAACTGGGTTACCAGCAGTTTTGGAGTCTTCAATGAGCGGAGCGCCGTGGCCACGCCACCCATGCCCGCCACAGCCACCAGCAGCAACGCCGCCACTACCGATAGCACACAGCGTAGCACGATGGACGCAAGCGACAGCCAACCCGCAGAGATCGCCATGCCGCCCACAATAACAACGTTATGGTCCAGCACAGGGTTGAGGGCCCCTACACCCAGCACCAACGGCAGCGCCGGAAGCACCCGCTTGAGCACCGGTCTCAATGGGATCTCCCCCATGGCGCTCACAAACACCGGATACAGCAGCATCGGAAGAATGGAACCTAGCTCATATTTTGCATAGGACGCCACCGCTGCCACATAGCCCAGCGTAACCAGCAGCAACGCCACCGGGTGACGGCGGTGCACAAACGTATGCTGGAGGGAAAGTTCCTCCAGCACGCGGATATCAGTCAGGGCTTTTTCGGAATTACTCAATGCTGTATCCTTTGGCGGCGTTTAAGTAGGAACAATAGCAACCCAATGAGGCCTGCCAGCGCAAGGGTGACAGCACTGCCCACAATGCCGGCCACTGACGTGCCGGTGTTCACAGCCGGCAACGATGCCTCCGTTGCTGCCTCATGCGTATTTCCTGAGGCCTTGAAACCGTAGTCCGGCAACAAAGCTGTGGCTTCCTGCACGCTGCCCACTGCGTCATGCACAGAACCGGAGGCCTTCAGTTCCGCCGTGCCGGCGACACGTATCATCGACCACTCGAGCCCGTCGGGGTTTGCCGATGCGAACCAGCCCAAACCGCCGCCTACCACCAGCGCCAGCACAGCTATCACCGCGACGGCCTTCTTCGGGAAACCACTTCCGGCAGGCCGGGAATCTGGCAAGCCCGTGATGGCTTCCGGCTGCACCCGGTGAAGGAACACCAGCACTGCCGCCGTGATCAGGCCCTCCACAGCGCCGATGACCAGGTGGATGGGCTGCATTGCCAGCGCAAACGGGCCGAACGGCAGCTCAGTGCGGCCGGAAAGCACCGTTTCCAACACTACAGCGAACGCTCCTAATTGCAGGCCCAAAACGCTCGCCAGTATAGAGGAGGTTGTGAGGCGGCCCGGTGACACACCTTTTCTCAGCATTGGTCTGAAGATCAGCGGATAGGCCACGTAGCAGGAGAAGAAACCGATGTTGATGATGTTGCAGCCCATCGCCAGCAGGCCCCCATCGGCAAAGAAAAGGCCCTGGATCGCCAGCACCGCCATAAGCGTGAGGAAGCCCGCCTGCGGCCCAAGCATAGCCGCCAGCAGCAGGCCCCCGCCGATGTGGCCGCTGGAGCCCGTGCCGGGGATCGTGAAATTGATCATCTGGGCTGCAAACACAAACGCGCCTATCACGCCCATCAACGGTATCTTTTTACCTTCGATCAGGTCATCACGGCTAAGCTTTCGCACGGAATAACCGGTTGTTGCGGCAGTTCCCGCCCACAACACACCGCCCACCACCGGTGTGATCAACGCGTCAGACATATGCATACAGGGATCAATCCTTTGACAAAAAAATAAAGCCACCGAACGCCCCCGCCATTTCAACGGCGAAGCAACCTTCGTGGCTGCAAAATTCATAAAACTTACTGACTGAATTCAATCGGCCTTCTGGCCTTGCGGCGACTTCATGACGCCTGCGGTTGGAATTATACTGTGGATGGATGCAGGTGTCAAATCACTTACACGAAAGAATGAAATCCACTGCCTGCTCCACAAGCGCTCCCAGTGGCTGGGGCGACGTGCCCACCACATGGGCCTGGCAGCGCTCCATCGGCACCAGCACCTTCTGGGCGGGGCTGGCGGATATGGCCTCGGCCATCCGGGGCGTGAGTTCGCCAAGCAAGGCATTGGCCAGCACGATGCCGATGGGCCCGGCGATCACGTCGGCATGGGGAGCATTCACGGCGATGGCGTTTTCACCGGTGGCGCCTTCATCGGCTCCAGCCCTCAGCATCGCCTGGGTGGCAAGCGCGTTGGTGCCTAGGGCTATGATGGTGTGGGGGCTGTTGCTGCCGATCCGCTCACTGAGGGCCGCGACCAGCGCCCTGCCCACGCCGCCGCCCTGGCCGTCAATGATTGCGATTTTCATATTTCACCATTCTTTCACCCCTCTCCCAATCCCATGGGAGAGGGGAAGGGGGTGAGGGCATCGGATTTCCGCTTCGTCGCGGCGGAACTTGCAGACCCCCGGACCCCCAGGAAGCGAAAGGGAATATCATTCCCTATACAACTCCGTAGACAAATACCTCTCCCCGGTGTCCGGCAGCACAACCACGATCGTCTTGCCCGAAAACTCAGGCCGTTTCGCAAGCTCCGTGGCCGCGTGCAACGCAGCACCGGACGAAATTCCCACCAGCAGGCCCTCCGTGCGGGCCACCAGGCGGGAGGCGGCATAGGCTTCTTCCGCCTTGACGTCAAAGACCTCGCTGATGATCTCGCGGTTCAGCACCTTGGGGATGAAGTTCGCGCCAATCCCTTGCAGCCTGTGGGAGCCGGGCCTGCCGCCACTGAGCAGCGGCGAGTCGAAAGGCTCCACCGCCGCGATGTGGATGGCAGGGTTGCGCTGCCTCAGCACTTCGCCCACACCGGTCAGCGTGCCACCGGTGCCCACACCAGCCACAAAGGCATCCACAACCCCGTCGGTATCGCGCCAGATTTCCTCGGCGGTGGTGCGGCGGTGCATGGCAGGGTTGGCTGGGTTGTCAAACTGGCTGGGCATAAAGGTCTTTGGCAACGTGGCGCAAAGCTCCGAGGCGCGGTTCACCGCACCCTGCATGCCCTCGCCGGAGGGGGTCAGCACCAGCTCCGCACCCAATGCGGCCAGCATCATGCGGCGCTCCACACTGAAGCTTTCGGGCATCGTGAGGATCAGCCGGTAACCACGGGCAGCAGCTGTGAGCGCAAGCCCGATGCCGGTGTTGCCGCTGGTGGATTCCACGATCACCGTGTCAGGATCAAGCTTGCCGCTTTGCTCCGCATCCAGAATCATCCCATAACCGATGCGGTCCTTCACGCTGCCGCCGGGGTTGAAGTATTCCAACTTCGCCAGGATCCTTGCCTCCAGGCCGATGGCCTTGCCGTAGCGGTTGAGGGCCAGCAGCGGCGTGCCGCCGATGAGGTCGGTAAGGCTTTCAAAAATCTTAGCCATAATGCATCACTCCTGAGAGCATTATACAGAAGTCTGAGCCCGTTTGCACATAAAAAGAAAAGCATCTGTACGATGCTTTTCTTATGACTTGACCATAATGTAGTTTTTGACGGTGCTGGGGCTGCATAGCTCCACCCAAAGACCCGGTTCAACGCCTGGTCCGCGCCTCAAAATGCAGTTTCCTACCAGTCCCGCGGGGCTGCCCGTCATTCGCTGGAGGTGTGCGCCGGGGCTGCGGCTGGGGTTTGGGCAGCGATTCGTGAATCATCATTGGGTAAGGATGATCCTTCACCACAGGGATCGGCTTGTCGATGAGCTTTTCGATGTCTGCCAGCAGCTTCTTCTCATCAAAATCGCACATGGACATCGCAACCCCGCCATGGCCTGCCCGGCCGGTGCGGCCGATGCGGTGCACATAGGTCTCCGGGATGTTGGGCAGGTCATAATTGATCACGTGGGACAGTTCATCGATGTCCAGCCCCCGGGCCGCAATGTCAGTTGCCACAAGCACGCGGATGTGCCCGGCCTTAAACTCCTTCAGCGCCTTCTGCCGCGCCACCTGCGATTTGTCACCGTGGATGGCCTGGGCGTGCACATTACCCTTTTTGAGCTCCCGCACCACGCGGTCCGCACCGTGCTTGGTGCGCGTGAACACCAAGGCTGAGCGGATGGTGTCGTCCTCCAGTAGGTGCAGCAGCAGCTGCCGTTTGTTGGCTTTGTCTACAAAATAGACAGACTGATCGATGGCCTCCACCGTCGGGGTCTCCGGGGTGATAGAAATCCTGACCGGATCGCGCAGGATGGACTGGGAAATCTCCACGATCTCCGGCGGCATCGTGGCGGAAAAAAACAGCGTCTGCCGCTGATCCGGCACTTGCGCAACAATTCTTCGCACATCGTGGATAAAGCCCATATCCAGCATGCGGTCGGCTTCGTCCAGCGTCAGGATCTCCACATGGCGCAGGTTCACCAGCCCCTGGCCCATCAGATCCACCAGCCGGCCCGGTGTGGCCACCAGAATGTCCACCCCTCGCCGGAGCGCCTGCTCCTGAGGGGCTTGTGACACGCCGCCGAAGATCACCGCGGCGCGGATGCCCGTATACTGCCCGTAAGTGCAGAAGCTCTCATAGATCTGCACGGCAAGCTCTCTTGTGGGGGTGAGCACTAGCGAGCGGATGTGGCGATGCTGCGCAGCACCGGCAGCGCTTTGGCTCAACCGCTGCAGGGTGGGCACCGCGAACGCAGCGGTTTTGCCAGTGCCGGTCTGGGCGCTACCCAGCAGGTCGCGGCCCTCCAGAGCCGGAGGGATTGCTTGCTGCTGGATGGGCGTGGGGGTGTCATACTGCTCGTTTTCCAGAGCTTTCAGGATTGGCTCGGCAATTTGTAAATCTTTGAATTTCAATGGTGTCCTTACTTGGCTTTCAGTTATTTTCGAGTAATCGAATTTCTTGTCTATATTACCCGGTATTCTGCAAAAAGAAAAGCTCCATCTGCTGGGCGGCATAAAATCGTTGGTGAATAGAGAAAACCGGGCGGGCAACAAGGTCCGCCCTTTCCAGCCTGTCAGGGGGTAACCACGACGTTGCCCCGCTTGTGCCCTGCCGCCACGTAACGCAGGGCTTCACCGATCTGTTCCAGCGAGTAGGCCTTGTCCACCACAGTATGCAGCACCCCGGTCGCAGCCAGCTCTCCGAGGTACTGCAGCCCTGCCGCTCGCTTTTCGGGTTTTGCCAGGCCCGTTGCCATAAACAGCGCTCGCTTGCCGCTTCGGGGTAAATACAACAGTTTCCGGAGCAAAACACCGGGCACGGGCACCGTGGTCAGGTATACGCCATTCTCCTTCAGAATCCGTTTACAACGAGCAAAGGAGCTTTTGCCGACTGCGTCAAACACGACGTCATACGTGTGATCAGACATTGTGAAGTCCTCACTGGTGTAGTCAATCACATGATCGGCCCCGAGCGAGCGTACAAGCTCAAGGTTTGCCGAGCCGCATACGGCGGTAACCTGCGCGCCGAAGTGCTTTGCCAATTGAACCGCATAGGTCCCCACTGCTCCAGACGCCCCATTGACCAACACCTGCATCCCTTTGCGGATGTTGCACAGATCCTGCAGAAACAGCAGCGCCGTCATGCCTCCATCGCCAAACCCAACTGCCTCAGCAAAATCCAGAGATGCGGGCATCAGCGCAAGCGAGTCAGTCTCCCGCAAACGGATGTATTCCGCCCACGCACCGAACCCCAGACTGGAGCCTACAACCCGGTCACCGGCTTTGAACCGGCGCGCCTCCGGGCCCACTGCCTCCACCACGCCGGCAAACTCCACGCCCGGGATTGGTTCTTTGGGCTTGGGGCCTTTGGCTAGCAGTTTAACCACCCGGAACCCCCCTGTCATCGTGGCGTCCGAGGCCGTCACCAATGCCGCGTGCACTTTTATGAGCAGCTCATCGCGATGCACAACGGGCTTCTTCACATCGCCGACCGCAAGGGAGCCGTTTTTCGATGGACGATAGACAATCGCTTTCATGTGGCATCCCCCCCCACTGCGTTATTCGTAATCGTGCATTCGAACACCTCATTGAGCTGCACACCAAACACGTGGGCAATCCGGAACGCCAGTTCAAGGGAGGGCGAGTATTTACCGCTTTCCACCGCAATGATTGTCTGACGGGAAACGCCTGAGCGCCTGGCGAGCTCCTGCTGGCTCATTTCATTGGCGAAGAACCGGAGCCGGCGGATGTTGTTGGTGATCTGGAGCTTCTCCATGTCACACCCCCGCCCGGTAATAACGCAGCTGTGCGACAGCCTCCAGCAGAGACCCAAGGCCAAGAGCCAGGAACCCGATGTTCAGCATGACCGCCGGGGGCAAGCCCACGGCCAGCGTGACCAACCCGACCAAAAAGCCTGCGCCTGCTGTAATCACCACAGCGCGGGAGGCCTTCAGGTTGATGAGGCGGTCCATTTCATCTTCTGTTTCAATTTCGCCGCAGGGTTCTTCAGCCGCAACGGTTTTGGGGATAGCTGCGCCGGGCGACTTTTTGGAGACTTCCTTTGCGATCTCTCCTGAGACACGACGCCTGATCTCCCCACCAGCGGCTACGATCACATGGAACACAATCTGCCCCACAATCGCAACAACAACGCCGATGGCGATGAACAACAACATTCCGTTTGCCCAAAAGCGCAAGTCGTTTCCGATGGCTTCCCCGCCAGCCTGCCACTTCAGAGCAGCCCAGATGCAATAGGCAACAATGACCGGCGCGCCGGTGGCCATGGACATAATAGTTCTCTTCTCCTGATACGACATGATGACCCCTCACATTCTTGTTAATAAGATCAACCATATGGTATCACTTCTTTGTCTATGTGTCAACTTTTCTTTACTTTTTGTAAATAAAAACTTTCAACCTCTTAATGCAGCATCTACTACATAAAAAAAGAGCCATGCGATATGCCGCATGACTCCTTGGTTGAACGTCTTAATCTGATGTGAAGATCCTCCGAACCGCCATGCAGGTGTTGATGCGCTTCTGGCTCAGCGTTTCGATTTTAACCACTTCACCGGTCTGCGGTGCATGCAGGTATTGATTGTTGCCCACATAGATGGCTACATGGCCCACCGTGGAAATGGTGTTGCCAAAGCAAAGGATATCACCGGGCTTGGCGTTCTTCAGCCCACCCTCCACTGCGACGCCCGCGTTAACCATGCTCTTGGAGGATCGTGGCACTGTGATACCGAAATGGTGCTTGTAGACATAGTACACCAGGCCTGAGCAGTCAAAGGTGGAAGGGCCGGCAGTGCCATAGACATATTTGCAACCGAGATACTGCTTGGCTGCCGCCACAACCTTTTCCCCTTTAGTCATATAGACAGGCGCGGAAGAGGAATAGAGCTTGATCAGCGTCATCGGGCCGGCCACACCGTCGGCGGAAAGGCCAGCCTTCTTCTGAAACTTTACCACCGCCGTCTTTGTATCGGAACCAAACTTCGTAGTGTAGGAGCTAACATCCAGATAGCCCAGCGCGGCCAGCCTTTTCTGCAGCACAGTGATCTGGCTAGAGCTTTTACCGAGCTTTAGCGTTTGATTGGTTTTTCCGTCGCCGGTGAGCTTATACAACAGGTTCTGCGTGGTGGCGCCAGCGATGCCGTCTGCTTTGAGGCCGGCCTGCTTCTGGAACAACTTCACCGCCGCTGCCGTGCCGCTTCCAAACTTACCGTCGGCAGACTTCAGATAGCCCCGTTTGACCAGGTGCGTTTGCAGCGTCTTGACGGCGGAGCCGGACATTCCCTGCTTGAGGGTGGTGCCACCAGACGAGGAAGAACCACCGGAAGAAGAGGAACCACTGGATGCGGAGTAGATCTTGATCAGTGTTTTAGGGTTTGCAACACCATCTGCCGTGAGTTTAGCAGCCTTCTGGAATTTGATCACGGCGTCCTTGGTGGCAGTGCCGAAATGAGTGGTATAGGAGCTGATGGAGAGATAACCCAACGCGGCAAGCTTTTTTTGCAGGATGGTGACCTGGCTGGATTCACTGCCATCCTTTAGCGTCAAGTTGGTTTTGCCATCACCGGAAATCTTGTTGAGCGCAGTCTGCGTGGCCGAACCGGCCACACCGTCAGCCGTGAGGCCCGCGTGCTGCTGGAAGAGCTTCACAGCGGCGGTGGTGCCGCTGCCGTATTTCCCATCGGCACTACTCAGATAGCCACGCTTTACCAGCTGCTGCTGCAACGCCTTGACCTCCGAGCCAGACATTCCTTGTTTCAGAGATACAGCCGAAGCCGTAGCCATTGGCATCATGGAGAATGCCAGAGCAACGGCCACCGCGAAGCTGACGATTCTGGAGGAGATATGCCTTGCGGTGGCTTTCGTTGCGTGTTTCACGATCAGGGCAGGGTGAGTTGCGGTCAGTTGCGGTTGCATGATCCTGCCTCCTTGGTGCTTGGTCAAACCGTTCGGTGCGTCGGTCGGCGAAAGGGTCCCGCGCCTGAGTGTCTGGGCGGTTACACCAATTTAGGCTGCGTGATGATCCTGGCAGCCCCTTTTTTTGTCAGTATAGCATGCAATTGTGAATAATTTATGACCTATTACCATATTTCCCTGATAATAATTGGAAAAATATCTGTTTGTGTGCATTGAAAATATGGTAAGAATGATAAATATATAGTGTTGTTAATATATTCATTAGTCATTCATGCTTCCATAATTTGGAGGGTGAGAGTGATTGAGTGCTGGAATCTTTCAACACATTGCCAGATGATATCATTGCGAATAGAACTAACTGCAAAGCAGCAATTGACCCTTCAACAATTGCAGTATACACCCAGCCGAGAGGGAGTGCTAAGTTAATACTGAGAAATTTAATGACAGCCAAAATAGATAAAATTGTACCAATGATTTTTGCCTTGGCTGCGTACCTGAATAAGCAGATGAATATTGTTGTTATGATAATCAAGGCTATGCTGGTCAAGTATAAACCCGTTAAAATACTATCCATCTGTAAAAACTCTAGTGTGGGGATACGCAATAATAAACCGTATGTGTAGCATATGAAAGTTAGGACAAACGAAAGGCTATAAAGACGCAGTATGTTTCTTGTTCGTCTATATGCTTGTTTTCTTGCAATGAGAAAGCCAAATATTATGAAAAGGGCGAATTTGAGCATATACAATAGTGATCCAATCAATGGACTGAAAAAGATTACATACTGAACATTCACTGTAATGAAGTGCAGGATGTCAGCTATGAGCGGAAAATAAGTTAATTTCTCACAAGCTCGGACTTTGAACTCAAGTCGGGGTAATAAATACCCAGGACGACGGTGATCCAACAGGCAATGCTGACACAGGCAATTGAAACAATCATGACCCTGTACAATCTGTTGTTTGATTCAGGTTTTTTATGTGTGCTATCCATCGTTGCCCTCTTTAGTTGCCAATTGTTCGTTAGTGGTTAATCAGCGGCGGCCTGCGGCCAATGCCAACAGCCCGCTCCAATGCCGCACCGATCCTCAGCAAAGCGCCCTCGGAAAAGGGCAGGCCGTTCAATGTCAAAGGCACCGGTAAACCGGTTTCATCGTCAACACCAACAGGCAGCGTGAGCGCCGGGCAGCCTGTCACCGGGAAGGCCATCAGCCCCACCTTGCTCACAACGGCGTCCAACCGCAAATCTTCAAAGCCATGCCGGAGCGCCACCAGTCCATCGCGAACCTTCTGCCTGGCCTCGACATACTCCCGGGTGAGCATGGGCCGCTGCACCGCCAGAGAAACTTCAAACTGGTCTTGCCCGAACCGCAGGCACGCCTCCGGATGGGCGGCGTTGAAAGCAGCAATGCCGGCCAATGTGCGGATACCCTCCCGGTCATGCCGCAGCGCTGCGTCCATCGCCGGCTTGAATTCGTGAGTCAGCACCGTGATCATGGCGCTTCCCACCCCTCGGGGTGGTGAGTATGGCACCACCTCCGCCCCCAACGCTTCCAGCGCCTTCACCGCTTTGAAAAAGGCCGGCTGCTGCACAGGCTTGTCATCCTCATCAAGCCCCCACAAGCCCAGCCGCATACCCCGGAGATCTCCGTCCTCCAGGCACTCGAGACCCGGTACTGCGCGGCCCGCGCATAAGCCGGTGGAAAGGTCATCGGGGTCGAACCCCGCCATCCACTGAAACGCCAAAGCGCAGTCGGCCACGCACCGGGCGATGGGGCCGGCCACGTCCTGCGAGGGGCTAATCGGAATCACACCGGCACGGCTCACCCACCCCACCGTGGGCTTGAGACCCACCACACCGGCAGCGGCTGAGGGGCTTATGATCGAACCGCAGGTCTCTGTGCCAATGGCCAGCGGCACATAGCCCGCCGCCACCGCCACCGCCGAGCCGGTTGAAGAACCGGAGGGGTCGGCATCGGCCCGCCAAGGGCTTATCACCTGCCCGCCACGGCTGGAGTAGCCGTTTGGCATTTTGTCGGCCATGAAATTGGCAAACTCAGTCATGTTCGCTTTGCCACACAACACAGCCCCGGCTGCCCGCTGGGGGGCAGCCACGAAGGCATCTTTGAGCGCGAAACGGCCCGCCAGTGCCAGGCTGCCGGCAGAGGTATGCATGCCGTCTTGGGTATCGATGTTGTCTTTCAATAGCACCGGAATGCCGTGCAGCGGGCTCCTGCGGCCATTTACCTCCCGCTCCCGGGCAAGGGCAGCGGCGATGCATTCCGCTTCGGGGTTCCATTCCAGCACCGCGTTGAGGCTAGGGCCGGAGCTATCCAATGTCGCGATGCAGCGCTGTGTAACCGCCAACCACTCCACAGGGCCGGGCCCGCCTTTGTCCAAATCGGCTTGCAGGGCCAGGATCTCACTGTAACTTTCACGCCTCATTCGCGCCTCCAATGGTGGATCTGGAATCAGTATAGCAAACGCTTGGTTGTATTGCCATGGAATCCTGTGTATGATGAAGCCATGGAACTCATGCCGGGGGGACGCTGGCGGATGGCAATGAATGACATCATGACTCCAGAGATGATCGCTCCATGCGGCGTAAATTGCGCACTGTGTTATGCCCGTATGCGCACAAGGAATCGCTGTGCTGGCTGCTTACCGGAAGGCCCGAAACTGGGGCATTGCAGCAAATGCTCCATAAAATTCTGTGCAGAGCATGAAAAGTCGCAATTCACCCGATGCCATGAATGTGCCAGATTTCCATGCGCCAGACTCCGGCGACTGTATCAGCACTACATCGAAAAGTATGGTATAGATCTGCAAGCAAACCTGCGGCAAATCGGTGACGCCGGGATGAATGTGTTTCTTGCCGAGGAAACGACGCAATGGACTTGCTCCAGTTGCGGGGCGGTGCTTTGTATGCACCGGGATCAATGCGTTTCCTGTGGCTGGAATCGGCGGTAGTTGAGTCATGCACCGGTCTTGGAGGAAGCCATGCAAAGCGCCGACGACATCAAACGAAAGCTCCGCGGGCTCAAAAAGCTGGAAGCCCGCCTGCGCTTCGGATCCAATTCCCTGCCCGCCGGCAAGGATTCTGTGTGGGATACTTTCTTTGACCTGAACGAGCGCGGGCGCGGAAAGGCTCGCTACCCCCTGGAATTGCTGCTTGCGATGGACCGGGAGCAATATCGGGCGTCGCTCGATGAGTATTTCTTTGCCGTCTATTACCGCATTTACCAGGATAATGGGATTCTCTACGAAGGGCTGTTTGATCCGGAGCTGCTTGGCCGGTTCGGGCTGCCGCCCGATGCCGATACCGAGCAGGTCAAAAGCAAGTTCCGCAAGCTGGCGCTCAAGCTGCACCCGGATATGGGCGGGCATGCTGAGGAGTTTATCAAGCTGATGGAGAATTATAGGAGGTTGGTAGAGAAGGGGAAGTAAACGGTCTGTCCACTGCAGATTTCGTGATCATACCTATTCTACAATAAACAGATACTCGTATCCAGTTCCCTCCCTTTCGTCCTGACCAGGAGGGGGCAGCTCTGCGGCCCAGCCAATTCTGATGCTCACATAGCAAATCCGATCATCCTCAGGTAAAACCACCGTTTTATCATCCTTTGGACGAATGCGTCCATCCCCTATGCTTTGATGGTCTTTATCATAAATATAAAAACTAGCAAGATGCCCATTGCCGCCTGAGATATCAACTGTGATTTCACCACTGTATTTGATTGACGGCAGAGTTTTTTCGAGTTCTTCCAACTCTTCCTCGTTTCCATACATCAAACTTCTGCCGTCGGCGCAAAGCCACCCACCGCCACTATACGTTGATGCGTTCAAAAAATTAGCCACTGGCTTGCATGATACACCACCGGAGGTCACTACCACATCGCCAACCTGGGCATGATAACGTGGATCTGCAGGCCAATCCGCTTGCCCAATTGTTTGATCGGGGCTGGCGGTCACAGAGTTGGCCGGGAGAATTCCACACCCTGATAAACAGCATATTGCCGCCAGGCAAAGAATGAAAGAGATCACAATTTTCATTGTTGATTCACCCTTCCGCCGCCCGTCTGTGTTCTTTTGCGATTATATTCTACCACATCTTTGCGTCCCAAAGAATAACAAACATTCTCCGCCTGGTATGCCCAATGATACAACTGGAAAAACAAAAAGCCCACCCATCAGTAATTCGATGGGTGGGTTTGGCATCTGTCGTATGAATGTGTGACTCAATCCACCTTGTCCAGCATCGGCACATACTTCTTGCGGGACGCCTCGTAGGCTGCCTTGTGCACCTTGGCTGATTTCAACGCCGCATTGTATGCAGCCAGCGCCTGGGCGGCAAACTTGCTCTGGTCGTCGGCTAGGTTCTGATAGAAGGTGCGGTCGCTGCTGCCCTCAGGATAGGTCAGCGCCAGATTCCTGTATTGGCTGTATTTGTTCAGATACTGCCTGCGGTTGGCTGCCTGGCCCTCTGCCACAGCCTGGTCCTTGACATATGCCACATATTCCGTCAGGAATACATTTCGCTCCTTGCAGGCGGCGGTGAAATTGGCAAGCCCCTCGGCCAGGTCTTCGGGCAGTTCCACATTGATCTTGCCGAGCAGCGACTCATTACGCTCCAGCAGTCGGGAGGATGTAGTAACCTTGTCCTGCATCCTGGCTTTGGATTTCAGCATTGCTGCAATCTCTTTTTCAATGGCCGCCGAGCTGGCCATGGAGCTGTTGACAGCGGTCAATGCCGGCGCGTAGCTTGAAAGCGTAAGGCCGGTCTCAGAAAGGCCCATCATCTCCAGCGAGCGCTTGCCCGGCAACGCTGCATATTTGGGATCGCCGTTGATGGTGTTCAGCTTGGCTTTCAGTATGTTCAGCTCCTTGACCCATGCCATCCAGGCGGCCAGGCGCTGGGTGAACTTGGTGCCCTGCCCCCGGCCCTGCTCCAGCTTTTGATTGAATGTGCCGACCTCGGCAATCACGCCCTTGATCTGCTCCAAATAGGCCGCGCAGCCGACAAGCCCAGCCTGCCGCGCAGTCACAGCCTGAGCGACAGCTTCTCCGCCGGCCCCAAAGGCGGGCAGATTGGCTTGCTCCACGCTGGCTGCCAGCGCTTCATTTTCAGTGATCAAGCCGTTAACGGTGGTCATAACATCATCTGGTGCAGTGGAGGTATCAGCCATCACGGCTGCGAACCGTTCAGAAATTTCAGCATCCTTCACCAGATATTCCAGCGCTGTGCCCCGCTTGGCAAAGCGATCTGCCAAAGCAGCACGGTTATTCTCCAGCGCACCGGTGAAGGTGGCACCGGCAAGCTTGGCAGCTGCAGCAGTATTACGTGCCAGCAAATCAGAGTATTCTGCGGAGGTCACTGCCTGGCCCAGCTTGGCGGATAGCTCACTGGCGATTACCTCGTCTTGATCTGCCGCTTCCTTGAAGGCGGCTAGTGCGGGCTTGATCGCCTCCATACGCGCCTTTAAATCAACAAGGCCGACACTTTTCTCATCGGATTTGGTTAGCAAAACCGGGTACCTATCATTGAGCTTTGCCAGGATGTCAGACAGATTGGCAAGCTCGGCATCCACCGCCAAATAGAGGCGGTATTGCCCGTTGTAATCGGCCTGTGGGTCACCCTGCTCAAACTTGGCCGCCTGTTCGGCAACCAAGCCCTTCAATTGGCCCAGATAGGTCTGGTAGCTCCTGTCAATAATACTGTGGGCAACATACACTGCGGCCAACAATAATACCACTGTAACTATCACTGTCGCGATTACTGCAATCGGATTTTTCTTTGATGCCTGTTTCAGTTCCATTGTTTGCTCATGTTCCTGCATACGACTCAAGCCTCCAAAATCAATTGCGCGGCGGCAATTCAATCTCAAACATTTTATATACTATATCATAACCATATCCATCACAACCATCAGCCATTCATCAAATGCTGCAGCGTGATGCCGCAAATTCTCAGACGCTGCACGGATCGGCAAAGTTCCATGCATCGCATGGAGAATATCACCAAATGCGATCACGCCTGGCCCAGCTCCGCGATAGCGTTGGCGAAGATGCGCGCGGCCTTCATAAAGCTTTCCACACTGATTCGTTCGTCTGCCATGTGGGCAGTTTCAGGATCATCGGGGAACAGCATGCCGAACGCCATGGCGTTGGGGAGCTTGCGGGCGTAGGTGCCGCCGCCGATGGCCTCAGGATCGTCGTTGGTGCCGTTGATCTGGTTGTAGACGCCGGTCAGTGTCTTGCAAAGCACATGGTCCTTGGGAATGCAGAATCCGGGGCTGATCGCGATGCCGGACGCGGTGACGCCCTGCGCCGCCGCTGCAGCGGGCAACGTTCTGAGAATGTTTGCTTCGGCATCCACATAGACCGGGTGGCGGATGTCAAACCGCGCCTCCAATGAGCCGCCTGCCAGCCGGATGACCCCAAGGTTGAACGTGAGCGCGCCGGAAACGTCGTCGCGGCAGGCAATGCCGAAGCCGCTGCCGTCGATGGCGGCGCAAAGGCGGTGCAACGCGGACACACCTGGGACAGCCGGGTCTCCCGCCGGCAGAAGAGTGATTAACGCTCCCAGCAGTTTGACGATGGCGTTGTCGCCCTTCTCCGGGACCATTGCATGAGCCGGGGTTCCTGCTGCCTTGATCAGCCAGCCATCGTCCTCCGGCAGCACGGTAATTCCATCAGGATGAGGGCCATCAGGCTTGACGGACAACAGGGCCGAGGCCTCGCCGGGCACCACGTTGGTGCGGGTGCCGCCGGAAATCTCCTTCAGCGAGGAACCGGCGGGAACCGCCACCGAAAGGGCGCCGCTGCTGATTGTTTTTTCACAGAAGATGCCAGGGAAGCTGGCGTCCGGCGAGAAGGACATGTCCGGAGCCTGCTCCGTTTCCAGATAGCGCTTGGCGCAGCGCATGCTGGTTTCCTCATCGCCGCCAAACAGGAAAACAATGCGCTTGTTGATCACAGCCCCGGCATGCAAAGCAGCCAGAAGCGCCCACAGCGAGGCGACCGCCGGGCCCTTGTCATCGGTGACACCGCGGCCAAACATCATGCCGTCTTCCACCGTAAGCTGGAGCGCCGGTTTGGTCCAGCCGCTGCCCACCGGCACAATGTCCATGTGGGTGATCACACCCAGGCTCTGCTCCCCGTCGCCCCACACAGCCTCGCCGATCATGCCGTCGATGTTGCGGGTCTTCAGGCCATGGGCGGCGCATATGGCCAGCATCTCGTCAATGGTATCCTTGATTTCCTGCCCAAAGGGCGCGCCGGGCTTGGGCTCCCCGGTCACGCTGTCATGGCGCAGCAGGCGGTCCACATCAGCAAAAATAGGATCGCGGTTGGCATTGAGAAACGCGGTAATTTTTTGATCCATTTGCATATTCATCTCGGAGTCCTTTCCGGTCAGTTTGGTATAGTATACCCCCACAAATATGCAGAAGCAATCCGGGCATGCCCGAACAAAGTGCATCTAGCCCCATTTACAAACAAGCCCCTCGGAAGATATACTAGCGGCATTATCATGACAACGGATGGGAATAGAATGCAAAGACGCAATCAAACAAACACAGCAAACCACATGCACGGATCCAGCCGGCGCCGGAAACCGGCGGCGCTTTTTATTGCCATCGATGTGCTGGCGGCGGCAGTGCTTCTTGGTGTGTTTTACATCACCAACTACATGATCCCAGTAGAGGAGCTGCCCGAAGACCTGCCCACACCCTCGGCGCTGCCCACCATATCCGCTGCGCCGCCGACACCGTCGCCTCTCATCACTGCAACAGCAGCAGGTGAAACCACGGCCACCGCCGATACCACCCTGACTGTGGAGCCCACACCCACGCCGACCATTGACCCCAACGACTGGCGGGCCAAGTTCGCGGACAAATTCACCACAGGAGAGGTCATCAAGACCGACAGCTCCTATCAGAGCGCCAATGTCAGCATCACGGTGCAGGCCATCAAGAAGTTTGACGCCACCTGCTATGTGGCAGACATCTATGTGGCCGACCTCAAATACTTCAGAAACGCCTTTGGAAAAAAGACCGATGTGATGGGCGGCCGCGAGTATGCTGACAAGGTGGCTGATGCCAACGGCGCGATCCTGGCCATCAACGGCGACCATTGTGTGGACAACCCCGGCCCAGTAGTGCGCAATGGCAAGAGTTATCGCAGCCAAAAGACATCCTCCGACATTCTGGTTATGGGCAATGACGGATCGATGGAAGCGTTTTCGCCGGATAAATATGACAGTAACAAGATCAAGACCGAAGGGGCCTGGCAGGTTTGGACGTTCGGCCCGATGCTGCTCAAAGACGGCCAGCCCATGACAAAGTTTAACTCCACGGTCACAGGCAAAAACCCAAGAACTGCCGTGGGTTACTTCGAGCCGGGGCACTATTGCTTCGTGGTGGTGGGTGGCAGGCAGAAAACCTATTCAGAAGGCATCACCATGACCCAGCTCTCCCAATTGATGCAAGAGCTGGGGTGCTCAGTGGCTTATAATATGGACGGAGGCCGCTCCTCCGAGATGATATTTCAGGGTAAGATGCTCAACCATCAGGATGGCGGCAGGAGAACCACCACCGAGATCCTGTATATCGGCGACAACTAGGAGGGCCGTAAATGCTGAAGAAACTGATCCCGCATGTGTGCATCACGCTCTCGCTCTTTTTGATCACCTATGTGATCCTCAATGAGTTCAATCCCTCCTTTTTCAGCAGGGACTTCTTCAAGGTCACGCTGCTGGCGTTCTGCGTGGGGAGCATGGTCTGCTCCGGGTTTTTGATCAGGCAGAACAGGAAAGGTTGAGATCCTCCCTGTTACTGCACTGCCCACCCTCACCCCCAACCCCCTCTCCCATGGGATTGGGAGAGGGGGCTAAGTTTGAATGAGGGGGCGTTGCCCCCAACCCCCCACCAGTAGAGGCCGGGTATTACCCCGGCAATTGTGTAGCACTTTTGCGTAGCAAATGTGCGGGCAATTACCGATGCGCATCGCACAGCGAGCGCATGGGGCACCGTCCCGGCCCGCCAAAACTGGTAATTGGATAGGGTAAACAAAAGGCGTCACCAACCGGTGACGCCGATCTTTTTATCGTTTTCAACCCATCAAGCGATGAGCTTTTCCCATGTTGCCCATGCTATCCACACCAAAGGGGCAGCGTTCGGCGCAGTCTCCGCAGCTGACGCACTCGCCACCATTGTGGGCAAGAGCAGCATACACGGCTTTGGCGCTCTGGTCGCCTTCCGCGGCGCGGTGCAAAAGCTTCGTCACGGCGGCAATGTCGATGCTTTGCGGGCAGGGCAGGCAGTGGTTGCAATACATGCACACACCGTCGCTGTTCCAATGGGAGCCGGACACAAAAGCGGTGTAGTCCTTCTCCTCGTCTGTGGCATCAAAATAGGCGGCTGCAGCCTCCACCTCGGCCACGCTGCGGCAGCCGGCGGCCATTGTGACCACGCCGGGCCGGGTGAGCGCATAATGGATGGCCTTGGCCGGCGTCATGCCCGGCTGCTTCAGGAGCATGCCGGCGCCGTAGCCCTTCATCACCACGATGCCGGTCTTGGCGGCCTCGCACTGTCGGTAGAACGCCATCCGCTCCGGTGATAGTCGCGACTCCCGGCGCTCATAGAGCTCCCACTTGAACAGCTCATCAATGACGTTATCCGGGGGCAGCAAGTCCATCGCCGGGCACACGCTGAACATCACGGCGTCAAACAGGCCCGTGGCCACCATCGGCGCGGCCACATTGGGCACATGGCTGGAGAAGCCCAGCATGCGGGCCTTGCCCGCCTGCAAATACTCTTGCGCCAACCCGAGGAAGCCGTCGGGATCAAGGCTGGCCTTCATATCCTCCTGGTCGTCAATAAAGTGCAGCATCATCACGTCAATGTAGTCGGTGCCCAGTTTTTCCAGCAGCTCGTCGAAGTACTGCCGGCTCATCTTGAGGTCGCGGGTGCGGAAATACTGGCCATCTTTCTGGGTGCAGCCCAGATGGCCAGCCACCATCATCTTGTCCCGCCGGCCCTTGAGGGCCTCGCCGATCCACTCGCGGACCCATGGCTCGCTCATAAACAGATCCACATAGTTCATCCCATGATCAATGGCGGCACTCACCACGTCAATGCAGGTGGGTTTGTCCACCTGCAGCAGGTGTTCGGCGCCCAGGCTGACGGCGCTGACAGGCGTGCCGGTGCGGGGGAATGCGCGATAAAGCATGGCTGGCACCTCACTTGTTGTTTGATTGTAGAATGTGTGTTCCCCAATTATAAACTAATTTGCTTCAATTTGCCATAGGAATTCTGATTTATTCATGAGAATTGTTTTTCACCCCGTCAACGGTAAAACGCTTCATCACCACCGTGCGGTGCGGATAAGGGATCTCGATGCCCTCGGCATCAAACCGCTTCTTAATTGAGTAGCGCAGGTCGCAAAGCATCGCATATGCGGTGCTGGCATCCACCGCCCACACAGCTACGCGCAGTTTCACCGACGAATCGGCAAACTCCACCAGGCGCACCACCACCTCCGGCGTGCCGGACGCAATCTCTTCCTCGGTGCGGTTATCGTAATAATCGCGGTGGGCGCGCACTTCCCCGGCGATGATGGCCATGGCCCGGTCCAGATCGGAATCATAACTCACGCCGATGTCCAGGAACCGGCAAACCTTGGCATCCTGATAATGGGCGTTTTCCAGAATCGCCGAATTCATCACGCTGTTGGGCACGATCACCCGGGTGTTCTCAAAGGTGCGCACCACGGTGTGCCGCAGCGAAATATCCTCCACAATGCCCTCGATGCCCTGATCCACAAGCTTCACGCGGTCGCAGATGGAGAAGGGCTTGAAGACCGAAATGAAAAAGCCACCCACCACGTTGGCCATGGCTTGCTGGGCCGCAAAGCCCACAATCACGGCTACCACGCCGGAGCTGGCCAGCAGCGACTTGGTCACGCTCTGTAGAGGCTTCACCTGCGAGAGAATCAACATGCCGGCCAGGATGGTAACCACGACCGCCAGGATCCTGCGGGCATAGGCCGCGTTGATCGTGCCAAACCGACCGCTTTCCGACAACCTGGCCAGGCCGCGGCCGATGAGCTTGATCAGCACGATCGCCAGCGCCGTCACCACCGCCGACACGAGAAACGCAGACCAAAAGCCCTCCACAAACTGCTCGTTGATTGTCTTCAGTAGGGTTTCGATGGCTTTGAACATCCCTTCCAATGAAATCCGATCTTCCCCCATGGGGGATCCTTGTTCAGTATATCACCTTATGCCGGTGAAATAACAGAAAGACCGGCAACTCACGCCTTTGCTTCGCCGCCCTTGCGCAAAAGCAGCAGGCCCGCCACCAGCAGCAGCGGGAACACAATCCCGATGAGCAGCCCTGTTTTCAGGCCTGCCTGCTCCGAAGCCCATCCAAATGACTTACCGATGAACGACAGAGCCCCGCCATCCTGCGCCAGCTCCGACACCCAGCCGGTGAGCCAAGGCCCGGCGGAAGCGCCCAGGTCTCCAAACACGGCCAGCGCACCAAACAGAGCCGTGCCGCCCAAGGGGAAACGGGCGGAGGTAAGGCTCAGCGTGCCCGGCCACATCAGGCACACAGCCAGCCCGCAAAACGCGCAGCCGGCCAGCGAGAGGATCGGGTTTGGCGCAAACACGGTGACCGCATAGCACACCACAGCCAATCCGCCGCAGGTCAGCATCACGCCCCGCAGGTTCATCTTGTGGCCTCGAACGCCATAGAACGCCCGCCCCACGCCCATCAGCACGGCAAAGAGGCAGGGGCCGAGCAGGTCACCAACCACCTTGGGCACCTGCAGGCCCTGCTGGGCAAACAGCGACGCCCATTGCGCCATCGTGAGCTCTGAAGCGCCGGCACAAAGCATCAGCACCAGCGCCAGCAGAAATGCCCTGGAGCCGATGAGCTTCCGAAGAGGAATTTTCTGGTGCTCGGGCACCGGTGGCGGCAGCGGCACCTTGCCGAAAAACACAGCGTTCAGCAGCGGCACAATGGCCCATGCAACAGGCAACAGGTACCAAAGCCCATTGCCGATAACCAGCAGCAGCAAGGTTGTCAGGGCGACCACGGCCATCTGCCCCCAGCAGTAGAAGGAATGCAGCAGGCTCATTGCCGATGCCTTGGCCTCGCCAGGCAGTGAATCCACAATGGGACTCATCAGCACCTCAATGATGCCGCCGCCCATGGCATAGACCACCGCGGCGATCATCAGCCCCACAAAGGGAGATGACAGCAGCATCGGCAGCACACCCAGACAGACGAGCCCGGCGGCGCACAACACATGAGCCAGCACGGCAGCCCTGCGGTGGCCGATGCGGTCCACATATTTGATGGAGATCAGGTCTGCCAAGATCTGTGTGCCGAAGTTCAGCAGAACCAGCCGGCCCAGCATTTCATAGGTAAGGCCAAACTGCTCGCGGAAGATGATGAACAGCAGCGGCGCCAGGTTGTTGACTATCGCCTGCGTGATGAAGCCTGTGTAGCAGGCACGCATGGTGTGCTTGAATGTGAGTTTCACAGGTTGCTCCTTTGCCTGGTAATTCTGATCGGGGTTATGGCCTGCTCCAGTTCTGAATCTCCAGGATGTTGCCCTCCGGGTCTCTGGCATAAGCAGCGGTGAGGCGGCCCAGGCCCTCGTAATCCTTTTGAACCACTTCGCCCATCATCGAGCCGCCACTGGCAAGCAGCTTTTCCAGCACGCTGCAAACATCGTCCACATGGAAGGCGATGTGCCCGAAGCCCGGCCGGTTGATTTCCTGTGCTGCTTCTCCCTGCCACTGTGGTGAATAGCTAAAAATTTCCAGTGTGGGGCCATTCTCATAGCCGGGCAGCGTGAGGTGGACACCATCAATCCGCACGCCGGGAATGCCGGTCATGCGGTCGATCCAGCCGCCGGAAAGATGCCGCTCCGGCGGCGCCACTGTGCAGCCAAACACATCGATATAGAACCGGGCAAGCGCCTGCCAGTCTCGGGCAATCAGGTTGGTGTGGACAAACCGGATGGCACAGGGATTCATGACATGCCTCCCATACAAGTTGGTGAATATGCTCTTTCCCCGGTTATTATACCGGGAAGGCCGGGCAGCCGCAACCGATGGCCCGGGCCTGACGGCGACTTGCACCGGGATATGCATGGTTGTATAATCGTGCCATCCGAGACACGAGGTGCAATGATGACAGATTCCAGAATGAAGAAACTGGCCCATAACCTGGTGACCCAATCCTGCAAGGTGAAGCCCGGCGACAAGGTGCTGATTGAGGCCACCGACATCCAGAAGAGCACGGTGAGCGAGCTTGTGAAGGAAGTGTACGCCGCCGGCGGCGTGCCCTTTGTGTGGCTGCGCGACCGGCGCGTGACGCGCTCGATCGTTATGGAGTCCACCGAGGAGCAGCTCAAGGTGATGGCCGCCTATGACTCTTCGCTGATGGCGCAGATGCAGTGCTACATCGGCATGCGCGGCGGCAACAACGCAGCCGAGATGGCCGACATCCCCGCGCAGAAGATCAAGCAGTATATGAGCCTCTACAACGAAAAGGTGCACGGCATGATCCGCGTGCCCGACACCCGTTGGGTGGTGCTGAGGAACCCCGACGAGGGCATGGCGATGCAGGCCAACATGAGCACCGAGGCCTTTGAGGATTTCTATTTCGACGTGTGCTGCCTGGACTATAACAAGATGTCACAGGCGATGGACCCGCTGGTGGAACTGATGAACCGCACCGACCGCGTGCGCCTCACAGCCAAAGACACCGACATCAGCTTCTCCATCAAGGGCCTGCCTGCCATCAAGTGCGCCGGTGACCTCAACATCCCCGATGGCGAGGTGTTTGCCGCCCCGGTGCGCGACTCGGTGAACGGCCGCATCACCTACAACACTCCGGCCATCTACAACGGCTTCACCTATGAAAACATCAGCTTCCTGTTCAAGGATGGCAAGATCATCGAGGCCACCTGCAACAACACCACGCTGATCAACGAGATCCTGGACACCGACGAAGGCGCCCGCTACGTGGGCGAATTCGCCATCGGCGTGAACCCATTCATCACCAAGCCCATGAAGGACACGCTGTTTGACGAGAAGATCGCCGGCTCCATCCACTTCACGCCGGGCAAGGCCTATGACGAGTGCTTCAACGGCAACGTGTCGGCCATCCATTGGGACCTGGTGCTGCTGCAAACGCCGGAAGTGGGCGGCGGCGAGATGTGGTTTGACGATGTGTTGGTGCGCAAGGACGGCCGGTTTGTGCTCCCCGAGCTGGAGCCGCTGAACCCGGAGAATTTGAAGTAAGAACAAGCAGGAGACAACTCTGCTTATCTTGAATGTTCCCATTATCGTTACACCCTCTCCCCCATCCCCCTCCCCCCCTCAGCGGGGAGGGGGAAAAGTTTACATAATGGGAGCTTCGCCCCCAATCCCACACAGTAGGGGCCTGGCTCCGTCCCGGCCTGTTGCTAAGGCTCCGTCCCGACTGTGCTAGCAAAAATCCTTCCAACAAATCCCCCCTGTCGCTGTAGCGACATCCCCCCTTAGCCGTCGGTGCTAAGCGCACCGACTTAAGGGAGGGTAGGGAATCGCCTTCTCCAGCTTCCACAGCTCAAGCTCTGTACCAACTCGATCAGAAGTTGAAGTACTAAAGGAGGCCCTCATGAACATCCTTCTCCTGAACGACGACCGCTGGCACCCTGGCTATGTCTCCTGCGAAGGTATCAAACCATTGGAGCAGCATGGCTATCACTTTGACATTATTACCGATGGCGCGGAGATCCCAGCGATTGACTTCAGTCAGTACCCCGTTGTGATGCTGGTGAAGAGCGACAACCGCACCGCTGCCGATGAATCCAAGTGGGCTGATGAGGCCACGCGGGGCAGGCTGCTCCGATATGTGCAGGAAGGCGGCGGCTTGCTCACAGTCCACTCAGGCACAGCCGGATATGACGGCCTGAAAGACATGCACAGGCTGCTGGGCGGGCTTTTCCTGGCGCACCCGGCCCAGCTGCCGGTCACGTTCGCGCCCAAGGCAGGGCACCGGTTGGCCGCCGGGGTGCAGGCCTTCACAGAGCCCGATGAACACTATTTCCTGGACATGGCAGACCAGCCTGCGGATGTTTTCCTGACCGCCACGTCGCGGCACGGCACCACCCCTGCTGGCTGGACAAGGAGAGAAGGCCATGGCAGGGTGTGCGTGCTGACACCGGGGCACAACGTGCCCGTGTGGCTGGACCCCAACTTCCAGCAGCTGCTGCGCAACGCGCTGGACTGGTGCGCCGAGGGGAAGGCGGAATAAAATGAAGACCGTATTCATCACCGGCGCCGACCGGGGGCTGGGCCTTGCCATGACAAAGGGGCTTCTGGAGAATGGCTGCCGGGTGTTCGCAGGGCAATTTCTGCCCCAGTGGCCGGAGCTGGCGGCATTGAAGAGCCAGCACCCTGACGCCCTGACAATCCTGCCGCTGGATGTGGGCGATATGGAGTCTATTCAGGCGGCAGCGGATGCGGTGGGCCGCGAATCCGGCTCGCTGGATGTGCTGATTAGCAACGCAGGCATCCTCTCCAACCGGCTGGAGAGCACCATCCGGCAAAACCCCGATTATGACGGGATGCTGGCGGCCTATCAGGTGAACGCGCTGGGGCCGCTGCGGGTCACCGAGGCGCTCCTGCCGCTGCTGGACCGAGGGGAAGGGAAGCGCCTGTGTTATGTGTCCAGCGAGGCGGGCAGCATCGGCAAGAGCTACCGCACCGGCTGGTTTGGTTACTGCATGAGCAAAAGTGCCCTGAACATGGGCGTATCCATACTGTTCAACGATCTTACAAAGGATGGGTATACGTTCCGCGTCTACCACCCCGGCTGGGTAAAGTCCTATATGCACGGCGAGAAAAACGAGGAAGCAAACCTGGAGCCGGAGGAAGCTGCCGCACCGGCCCTGGCCTATTTCCTCGAGCCCTCCGGCAGCCATGACGAGGGTAAGCTCGTGCTGCGCGATGATCAGGGCAACGAGTGGCCATGGTGAAGCGTTCGCCATCGGTGCTACAACGCCCCGGTGCAAAATGAGGGGCTGCCGCGCAGAATTGCGCGGCAGCCCTTTTGCATTTGTGCTGTTTTGATCTACTTTGCTTTTTCGTTTCCGGTCACCAAAAACACCTCGCCCTGCGCCGGTGTGGTGAGTGTGGGCTCGGGCTTCACCTGGCAGGTGATCGTATTGCCCACCTCGATGGTCTGGTTCACACCCTCATCCCACCGGGTACGTTCACTGAAGCGCAGCATGAATTCACCGCCGCCGGCTGGCTCGATCAGCACCAGCTGGCCGTTCACCTGCTTGACGGTGCCGCAGGTACCCACAAGGTCATTGAGATGGGCAGAGGGATCGGAAGTGGCACCGGAGCCGGGGCGGGCAGGCATGACGTTGGGGGCGGAGGTGTCGGCCGTGGCGTCCGGCTTCGCAGTTTCCGCCACGGTGGGCTCAGCCCGGTCGGTGGGGCTGGCATTTTCCACCACATCGATTTCCGCCGGTGCGTTTGGGTTGCCCATCGGCAGGCCAAACAAGGCACAGCCGGCGGAGATGAGGGCCAATACGATCAATACACCTGCCACAAAAATCTGCTTAATCATGTAATACCCCTCACTTTCTCTATGCCTTATTGGACGAAGAGAAGTGCGCTTGGTTCCAATCAATTTGGGGGAAGAAAAAGGCGCTCGCGCGCCCCTCAGTTTGCCAAGAAAATAAAGCAGGATGACAGCACAGAGCCGGCAGCCGGTTTCTATTCCTCCGCTGTGATGCCGTTTTGCTTTGCGTAATCGTTCACGATCTGCGCCACGGCATCTGCATTGAGCTTTTGCTTCATTGCCTCCACATAGCCGGGCCAATCCTTTTCCACATCGCCGGACCGCATGATGAGATCTACAAGAGCATGCTCAGCCTCGCGCCCGGCGTCAAACCCTTGCACAGCGGGGTCAGCGATCTGGCGGGTAAACAGCGGCTTGCGCCAGTTGTTGGGCCACCAGAAGCTCTTCAACGTTTCCAGATATTTAAACCGGTAATCGCCCGCGGTGGCTGCCGGCATGAAGTCGGTGGCCCAGGTGGCCATGTGAACCATGGCGGACCATTCGCCATTGCGCGCTCCAAAGGTGACGGGCAGGCCGTTTTCATCCTTATGAAGCGTCTGCAAGCCGTCGCCGGTCACGTTGTAATCCACGCCGGCCTCGCCCCAGTTCAGATAGGTCTGCCCATCCTCCCCCATCATCCAGTCCATTACTGCAAACACTTTTTTCAATTTCCCGTCATCGGTCTGGGCATTGAAAACAATGCCGGTGCGGTAAGAGGTGTCGTCGTGATAAGCAACGCCCCACGGGTTGACAGGCTGGGCCAGCACCGACACAGCAGATGCCATATCCAGGCCTGGTGAGTTGGTTTGTAATGCCGCCTTTAACTTTTCAGCCCCGGCCGGGGAGCAGTCGGCCACCAACATGCCCGCCTTGCCCTGGCAGAACTTCAAAATTGCCTCATCCTGGCTTTGAGTCAAGCCATCCGGGTCCAAATAGCCACTGCGGTAAGCCTGATTTGCCCACTTCACAGCTTCCTTGGCCCGATTGGAAAGTAAGCCCGGCACCCATGCGCCGTCTTGCAGCACCCAGTCGCGCACACCGAACTCTTGAAGAAACACAGTGCCAACTCCGCCCAGGTCATCGGCAAAGCCGGTGATGGCATAGGAGTCATCGCTGCCGTTTTCATCCAAATCGCAGCGGGAATAATAGGCAAGCAGGCTCATAAACTCCTGCCAGCTGGGCGCCTGGCCGGCGGTGAGCAGCTTGCTTTCCAGCGCCCAATCCAGGCGGTACCAGATTGCCAAGGTGCTGCCGTTGTCATACCGGCTGATCATGTCAGCGCGGGGTACAAACCACATTTTGCCGTCGATGGCCTCAGTGTTTCGATATCGGTACATCATCGTTCCCAGCTTGGGGTAATTCTTGAAAATCTCCTCCGGGATGTCACGGATCAGCTTCTGGTCGATGAGCTGGCGGAAGGCCACGGTGTCTTCATACACGTCATGGGAAAACAGGTCGGGCAGCGTCTGCGACGCGGCAGCGGATGCGATTTTTTCCTTCCAGTCCGCCGCTGTGACCGGCCACACCACAAATTCAACGCCGAATTTCTCTGCGATATATTCTTTTATCTGGCCGGATGGCTGGCTGGCGACCGGCTGCCCAAGATCCCACAGGCCAATGGAGACCTGGGTAACCGCATCGGGCTCATTGGTGCCGGTGGCCGACGGAACAGGCGTTTTGCCGCCCCTCCCACATGCAGAAAGGGGCGCGACCAATGCCAGAACCAACAGGATGGCCGCCAGTTTCTTCATGGAACCTCCATGTAACAATAGTCGTTCAAATGTTATATTTGGTTATTATAGCACAGAGGGTGGAGAGCGTAAACATTGGCCGCTTTCCTAAAACTGTCATGGCAGCACCAAACATTTCAAAATAAAGGCACGCCACTCCGAACCCCGAGGCGGCGCGCCAAAAAAGCTGACCGTTACGGCTTTGCTGCCGAATAGGCCGAGAACGCGCTGTAAACCTTGGTTTTGCCCATCATCCGGTAAGCCCGCACCTTGTAGTAATACCACTTGCCGGTGGTGAGCCCGGTGTTGGTGTAGTACTTGGCTATGGTCGCCTTCACAAGCACATAGCTACCCGTGGCCGACGTGGAGCGCCACAGCTCATAGCCGGAGGCACCGCTGACGCCGCCCCAGGTGACCTTGATGCTGGAAGATGAGGCCCGATAAGCCCGCACGGTGGGGGGTATGCCCAACGTGGGCCGGGCGCCGTCCACAACGGAGAACGGGCCATACACCTTCACACCGTTCACGGTGCGGTACGCCCTAACCTTATAATAATAGGCTGAGCCGGTGTTCAGTCCTGTGTTGGTATAACTGGTCGCCGTGGTCGTGGCAATCCAGGTGTAGGTCCCGGAGCTGTAATATATCGCGCGATACACTTCATATCCCGAAGCCCCGGATACTGCGCCCCAGCTGATCTTGATGCTGCTGTAGGACGCCGAATCCGCCACGCACGACACCGGCGCCGCAGGGATCGGCCGCACAGCTGCCGTGACCGCGGAGAAGGAACCAAATATCTTCGTGCTGCTGGCCAGATCATAGGCGCGGATCTTGTAGTAATAGGCGGTGTTGGTGGCAAGGCCGGAGTTGATGATCGCCAACGTGGACCCCGACACGGTGCTCACCAACGAATAGGTGCCGGTGGCCGATGTGGCGCGCCATACCTCATAACCGTCGATATCCGGCGCGGCCGGCGAATGGTCCCACGCCACACGCGCGCTGTTGTAGGAAAGCGACTTGGCCCTGGGGTTCTGCGGTGCCGCCGCAATCCACTTGGCATAAAGCGTGATATTGGCGGTCACCGTGTTCGTTGCGAAGTTCCAGGCTGTCGTACAGGTGGCGTTGGAGCACCAGCCGGCAAATGTGTAGCCCGTTCGGGTGGGCGCGTTCGGGGCCTGGGCCTTGCCATTCAGGGGCACGTCCTGGCTCTGGACCTGGCTGCCGCCTCGGCTGTCAAACGTGACCAGGCACGTTTCCTCCTCCGTACCCTTTTCAAACGGGATCCCCATGCCGGCAGCATACATCTCGGCAAAGGAGCCCTCCTCGCCGATGATCGTGAGGTGCCCCTTGACGTCCGCGGAGAAGGCGAACGTGTCGATGCTGGTCACGGAGGCGGGGATCCGTATCCTCGTCAGACTCCTGCTGCCATCGAACGCGCCCGCCCCGATCGTCGTGACCGTGGCCGGCACGGTAAAGTCCGATCCGGCCTTGTTGATCGGATAAAGCAGCAGCTCCGCGCTGTTCTTGCTGTAGAGCACGCCCCCGGCGCTGGAATAGACGCCGTTGCCTGCTCCCACATTGATGGCCGCCAGGCTGTCGCAGCCAGAGAAAGCCGAAAGGCTGATTTCAATGACCGAGTCGGGGATGTCGATGCCCGCAAGGCTTGTGCAGCCGGCAAAGGCGTTGTTGCCGATTTTTTCAAGACTGGCACCAGAGTCCGCGCTGCTCGATTTCCTGAGCGTGGGAGCCGATCCGCCGAGGAAAATGACCGTCTCCAGGCCGCTGCAATCGAGAAATGAAGATTCCTCAATCCATTTGACGCTGGCCGGGATTGTCACGCTCCGGAGCTTGTTGCAGCCGCCGAAGACCACCTGGCCGATCATCTCCACACCGTCGGGAATGTCCACCTGCTCCAAGTTGATGCAGCCATAGAACATAAACGAACCGACACCCGTTGCCCCCGGGGCGATTGTGACATGCCGGAGGAACCGGTTATTACCGAGCGCGCAGACCTCCAAGCCCAGGGTGGCATCAATGCCCAAGCCGGCATCGGTAAACCTGCGTTCCACCGTAAAAGTGTCGCCTGTCTTGGCCGGCGGATAGCTAATCATCGTGACCCATGGGTCATCCGCTTTTGCGTATGAGATGTCATACAGGATGCCGTCCTGTGCGATGAAGTTCGCGTTGCCCTCCTCCACGGTGAAGGATTCCAGCGTGTAACAATCCAGGAACGGGCATCTGATGCTCTTCACCTCGGCGGGCAGCTCATAGGTCGTGGCGGTCCTGGCCGGTGGATAATAATACAGATAGGTCATATCCGCGCTGTATAGTGCGCCGTCGTTTTCCCCCACCAGGAAGTTGGTGGTGCCTGGGCCCAGCGTGACGCTGGAAAGCGTGTTGAGGCCGCTGAACGGCGAGAAGTCTTCCGGCCTGGACTCGCCCTGCCCGTAGGGATCCACGAACCCCACGCTGGCAGGAATCTTGATGGTCGTGAGGTTGTCGGCATAATGGAAGCAACCGGGGAAGAGCCATTGCACGCCATCGGGGATGTCGAAGGATGCGGCGGGCTTAGCCGGCGGATACTGCACCAGCATCTTGATCGTCGGGCCGCCCTCCATCGTCACGGTCTTGTACAGCACACCCTCCTGGGCGCTCAGCACCGGGTTGCCGGCCTCCACGTTGATTCCTGTCAAGGATTCGCACGAGCTGAAGGCATCATCGCTCACCTCGCCGGCAGAGGCGGGGATCGTGACGCTGGTCAGTCCGCTGCCGCCGAAGGCATAATTCTCAATCCTAGCTAGATTGTGCGGCAGAGTCAGGTTTGTAAGGCTGGTGGCGCGGCAGAAGACGCTTTGCCCGATCCTCGTCACGCTGTCCGGCAGCGTCAGGGTTGCAAGGGCACGGCAGTCATAAAACATGCTATCGCCGATTTCGGTGACGCCATCCGGGATCGTCATGCCCCTGAGGCTCAGGCACCCGAAAAACGCCGAAGGGCCGATGCTCTGCACGCTATCGGGCAGTGTGATGGTCTCCAGAGCCTTGGCCGCGCTGAAAGCGCCCTCACCGATGGCGGTGATCGTGTCAGGTATCGCGTAGCTCGTTTTGGGCTTTGCCGCCGGATAGGCAATCAGCCTGGTCTTCGCCGCATCGAACAGCACACCGTCGGCATCGAGGCAGAACGACGCATTGGCTTCGTCCAGCGCAATCTCATACAGATTGCTGCATTCCCGGAAGGCACCTTCCTCAATCGTGGTGACACTGGCGGGGATCGACACCCGTGCCAGCTTCGGGCAGACGCCGAAGGCATATAGGCCGATCGACGTCACCGTGTTGGGAATCGTGACCCGTGTGATTGCGGTGCGGCCATAAAAGGCCATCTGGCCGATGGCGACCACTGTGCCGACGCCTTCAATCTCATTAGGGATCGTGATATCGATCTCATCGCCGTTATACCCCGTGATCGTCACGCCGGCGCTGTCCGCAGACCAAGAATATCCGTTCGTCTCGCCGGTTTCACCCTCCGCCAGCGCGACGGAGGAAAAAGGAGGAAGGACGGAACAAATCATCAACAGGGAAACAACGGCGCACACCAATTTGCCAAGTCGCTTTTTCATGGCCCTGCCTCCATTATCCATATTAATTTATGTAAATATATTGTAATAACAAGAATATTCCCTTATCACATTAAAGTCAAGCCAATTTATTACGATTATCCGGGCGGCAATCCCTGCGTCTCTTTGCGGCTTTCGGCCGACCAACGCAAGATTTTTCCATTCCGAGCAACATATTCCTTTGTGGAGTGTAGGTGTATCGCGCTTTAGCAAATAAGTACAACTCATAGCATTATACGATGTTGTTGCACCGCATTGGAAATCCTATCATGGACAGATACAGGAGATGTGCGATATGAAGAGAAATATGAACCATTGGCTGAGAGATTTGCGGACGAGCATGGTCAAGAAGCCCATACCGATCCTTTCCTTCCCCTCCATCCAGCTGCTGGGCACCGACGTGCGCGGGCTCATCGGCAGCAGCGAGCTGCTTGCCCATGGCATGGAACAAATCGCCGACCGCTGCCAAACGGCGGCGGCAGTAAGCATGATGGATTTATCGGTGGAGGCGGAAGCGTTCGGTGCAGCGGTGCGGTTTACACCGGATGAGGTGCCCACGGTGACAGGCCGGCTGGTGGAGACCGCCGGGCAAGCTGAAGCGCTGGCGGTGCCTGCTGTGGGCGCGGGGCGAACCGGGCGTTATGTGGAGGCCATCGGCAAGGCCGCGGGGCTCATCACCGACAGGCCGGTGCTCTCTGGCGTGATCGGCCCGTTTTCACTGGCAGGCCGGTTGCTGGACATGACGGAAATCATGGTAAAATGCTATGATGAGCCTGAAACGGTGCATGTTGTGTTGGAAAAGTCGGCTGCGTTTCTCACAGAGTATATCCAGGCTTATCGCTCCGCCGGGGCAAACGGCGTGATCATGGCCGAACCGGCGGCGGGGCTGCTCTCCCCCTGGCTCAACGATGAGTTCTCTACACGGTATGTGCGGCAGATCGCAACTGCCGTGCAGGATGAAAGCTTCCTGCTCATCTATCACAACTGCGGCAACACGGTGCCGCTGCTGGACTCCATTCTGGCCAACGGGGCCGGGGCCTATCATTTCGGCAACGCGGTGGACATGGAGAATATCCTCTCCCTGCTGCCAGGCGATGTTGTGGCGATGGGCAACGTGGATCCGGCAGGCCAGTTTCGCAACGGCACGCCAGCATCGGTTTATCAGGCCACAACTAAATTACTGGAGCGCTGCGGCAAATATCCCAACTGGGTGATCTCGTCCGGCTGCGACATCCCGCCAATGACCCCCTGGGAAAATATCGACGCGTTCTTTGCGGCAGTGCGGGATTATCAAGGGAAACACACGGGGAATTAACTTTCCAACTGCCCACCCAACCGCTCCATTTCGGCAAGGTAACGGTCGTAACGGGGAGAGATGATCCGCAGGTTTGTTACTACGTGCTCGTAATATCCGGCAGCCTGCAGCAGATCTTTGGAACGTTGCTCCTTGCCCCGCAGATCGGCCAGCACATCGGGCGCCTGTTCTGCCAGTATGGCTTCCATGTCCTGCTTGCGCTCCCGCATTGCCCGCAACTGCGCGAGGCGCTCCTGCTCCGGCAGCGCCAGCAGCCGGTCAAGCTCCTGCCAATAGCCCTGCTGCACGTCACCGTGCGGCACGTCGGGCACGGCAAGCTCCGGCAAATCCAGCTCCAGGCCATCCAGGAAGCACACCATGTCTTGCAGGGCTTCCCGCTGCCGGGCAGTTTGAACCGGTTCGGCGAGGAAGGGTTGGAAATGAGCCGCCAGTAATTGGCCGAATCCGCCGGGGAACGAAAACCGTAGCCGCTCCCCCACCGTCTCAAGCAGCAGATCATTTGTGATTGATTTGCCGGACTGTGCCAGACGCCTCATTTCTTCCGCCCTCGCAACCATACCCTCCAGCTCCAGCCGCCGCTCCGCCAGAGATTGATGGTGGGTCTGCAGCAGCCTGCCCAACGTCTCCGGATGGGTAATGGCTTGACGGACCATGTCTAAAGGCATATCGACCGACCGCAGCGCCGCGATCAGCCGCAGGCGCTCCACATCGTCAACGCTGTAGTCCCGGTATCCGTTTCCCAGAACGAGCGGGGAAATCAAACCGATGCACTCGTAATAATGCAGAGCCTTCCTGGTTAGTCCAGAACGCTCCATCGCCTCATTGATGCGCACTTTCATCACCCGCAGGAATCATACACCGTGCCCATGGGGAACAGTCAACCCCGGATTCTCATGCACAAACACATTTTTCATCAGACAGCAAAAGGCTGAAATGGAAGCTCTCCATTCCAGCCCTGCCATCACCATTGTCGTTCTCAGCGAGCTATTTCTTCGCGGTCTGGGGCTGCGGCGCTGAGGTGGCACCCTTCAGGCGGAAGCCGCAATTGTCGCAGTAGATCGTACCAGGATCGGCCACCGTACCACACTTCGGGCATGTAAACATTGTCTCTCCTCCTTAAGATCCTTTGTTCCTATTTTTTACCGGACCTCTTGCCCGGCTGACATCTGTTTGTGTGCTGCCATTCAGCGCAGCTGATCGGTCAGGCTGTTGAGCACCGACGCGAAAGCATTCACTACCTCGGGGTCAAACTGTGTGCCGGAGTTGCAGAAGATTTCCCGCAATGCCTCTTCCTGGCTCACCGCCGGTTTATAGGGCCGGCCCCTCGTCATCACATCGAATGCGTCCACCACGGCAAGGATCCTTGATGGCAGCGGGATTGCCTCCCCCTTGAGGCCCTGGGGATAACCCTGGCCATCCCACCGCTCATGGTGGCCCAGGATGTATTCTGCTACCAACACCAACTCCGGCGCACTGCGCACAATGCGGTACCCAATGCCGGAATGGCGCTTGATCTGTTCCCATTCGTCGTCGGTCAGGCTGCCGGGTTTATTGAGGATACGGTAATCGATGGCGGCGTTGCCAATGTCATGCAGAAGCGCCAGTGTGTGCAAATCGGAAAGCTCCGTCTCTTTCAACAAAAGCTCCTTGCCCACCCGGTCACAAAGCTCCAGCATGTGGCCGGTGTGCGCCTCATTCTCCAGGTTGCCGTTGCCAACCCTGCCGCGCATAGCCAACAGAAAATCGTTATGCGCGGTGCGGCTGTCCAGCAGCTTGTTCTTATACATCATGTCTTCAGCGGTCTTGATCACCTGCGACACATCCGTCTCCGGAGACTCTTTGGTGCTATAACCCAACGAGATACTGGGGCTCAGCGCCCGTTCCGCGGTACGGAATTCAACGCAGCGTTCGGCGATACGCCCGCAGATCGCGGCCACTTGCGCCGTGTCGGTGCGGGGAAGCAGGATCGTGAACTCATCGCCGCCCCAGCGGCTGATGATATCCTCCGCCCGGCAGGATTCTCGAAGCACCTGCGCCATCGCTTTCAAAAGCTCATCGCCCTCTCCGTGGCCGAATACATCATTGACCAGCTTGAGGTTATTGGCGTCGCCCATAATCACCGACAAGGGCAACTGCCGCTCGGTGTCGAGCCGCTTCAGTTCCTCCTCAAAGAAAGCCCGGTTATACAGCCCCGTGAGTGTGTCATGATAACTCAAAAAGAGGATTTCCTCTTCCTTTCGGTACTGCTCGGTCACATCGCGGAACACGATCACCAGGCCGAGCATGCTTCCGTCGGTGCTCTTCAGGGGTGCTGCCCTACCGGCAATGATGCGCTCGATGCCGTCGCGAGACTGCATGCTAACGCCGCCACTGAAGGACGCTGCCTCGCCATGCTTGAACACCTGCGACGTCATCTCTACAAAAGAAGCGATAGATTGGCCGCTATATATTTCCAGCACCTCGCCGATCGGGCACCCTAACGCAGATCCGCCAAACCAACCGGTGAGCTGTTCGGCCACACCGTTGATCATCGTGATCGCGCCCTGGCTGTCGGTGGAGATCACACCATCGCCGATGCTGTCCAGTGTCACGCGTAGCTGCTCGGTTTCGGCGTCCAGCGCCTTCTCGATCTGCTTGCGGGCTGTGATGTCGTTGAGCACCGTGGCAAACCGCCCCGATGAAAGACGGAAAACAGTGATCTCCAGATGCTTCCCCAGGTTGTCAGAAAAAACCTGGAAGTGCATAGTCCTGCCACTCTCCACAACAGACCGGAAGCTGTCCAGCCAAAAGGCACGATCACCTGGCAAAAGCCTGGTCAGGTTCGCCATGCCGCTTTCCATCACGGCATTGCCGGTGATCTCAGCCCAGGCCGGGTTGCTGTCCAATGTGCGGACAGTTACAGGCTGCCCCTCAGGGCCCGCTTCCAGCTCATGGACTGACCAGCCGTATAGCATCGCGTTAAACAGCGCGCGATATTGCTCCTCACTTTTGGCCAGAACCTTGCGGTTTTCCTCCAGCAGAGCGTAGTTCTCTCTGAGCTTATGGAGGCTTTCATCGAGCCGGTCGGAGTAAGCCGCTTCCTTCCTCAGTGCCTTTCGCACCAGGAAAAACAGCAACAAAGCAGTGATCAACACATATGTGACACCTTTGACGATACTGACCAGCTTCAACATCACTGGGTCGCTATCGGTCAAAAGAGGGGCAAAGCTATCAGAGATCAGGATCCACAGGCAGCCTAACGCGCCGTATAACCCCGCGATCATCATCGCGCTGGCGCCGGTCTTACGAGGTTTTCCGTCTTGACCAGGCTCACGGCTTTGAGGGCGGCTGGCTTGCAATCCCACGTCTTTCTCCTTTCACTTCGCAGTTTGATCACATCAATTTCCGTTGCGTAATTGCTATATACCCAAAAACAAAACATTTAAACTTTACGATGAATGAATTCATTGATCGCATGGCAAATAGCGCCATTGGTATGTGGCAGGGTGGATTGTATTTGTTATGATGAGATTGAATATGGTCTCAGCAGAGATGTTACTTTTGGCGGAGTTTCCTTGAGCCGCTAAAAATCAGCAAAGCAGATAGGGCCAGAGCAGGAACGCTCCATATCAGATGTATGAGAGCAAAATCAATAAAATAAAGCGCGATGAACACCGCAAGCGCAAGTGCCATACCGATCAGCATTTTTACTACAGGGTGGAAGCCACCTGGTTTGGCTGCATTCAACCCATTTTCAGCAGAATCATTGAGATTGCTGTCTTGCTTCCGATCAGGCATCATTATGCCTCCAAAGATCAATTGGATGCAAACACAGTAGCACAATGTCGCTACGGCGGCAAGCAGCGAATGACAAAAACAGGCATTTCATCTTTTGAATAAAGAAGTTGACACAAGCTGCCGGACCATGCTAAAATACCATTCGCACTAAACGTTGCGGGATAGTGTAACGGTAGCACAAATGACTCTGACTCATTTTGCCTAGGTTCGAATCCTAGTCCCGCAGCCAATATGCCTCCATGGTCTAGTGGTTAGGACACCACCCTCTCACGGTGGTAACAGGGGTTCGAGTCCCCTTGGGGGTGCCAGCAATTCGCATGTTAATATGCGACAAGAAAAGAGCCCTCAGTGATGAGAGCTCTTTTCCCATATCCATATAACTCCCAATATATCTCCATGTGCCATTTTCTGTGTGGAAATTTCCCGTTTGGCATTATGTAATGAGCAAAGCAATGCGAATGGTGTGCTACAGAAATAGAGACAAATGCAAAAACGGAGAGCTCTCAACGATGAGAGCCCTCCGTAAATGTTGAAAAACCTCTACTAAAAAGCAACTGACTCAAGGTTTCGCACAAACCACCTTCGACCATGGCCCATACACCTTCGTGCTGCCCTCCAGATGATAAGCACGCACCTTGTAGTAATAGGTCTTGCCGGTGGTCAGGCTTCCGTTGGTGTAATACAATGAAGCCGTCGTTGCCACCAGTGTGTAGGTGCCGCCGGATGATGTGCTGCGCCACACCTCATACCGCGTCGCTCCGGTGACCGAGCTCCAGCTCACCTTGATGCTGGTGGAACTGGCTCGTGCGGCTTTGATCGTGGTGGGTGCGCCAATGGCTGTCTTGGCGGATGCTGCGGCGGAATATGGGCTGTACACCTTCGTACTGCCCACCGTGCGGTAAGCACACACCTTGTAGTAATAGGTAATGCCGGTACCGGTGTTGCTGTTGGTGAAGCTGGTAGATGTGGATGAGCCTACAGATGCGTAGGTACCTGTGCTCGATGTTGCACGGTATACCACATACCCCGACGCACCTGTTACAGCGCCCCAGGAAACTTTGATGCTGTTGTAGGTGACAGGCGCTGCTTTCACCGAGCTGGGAGTGCCCAGAGCAGTCCTGGCAGATGCCACGGCGGAGAACGGACCATACACCTTTGTGCTGCCCACCAGCCGGTAGGCCCGCACCTTGTAGTAATAGGCAGCACCGGTGTTCACGCTGGAGTTGGTGTAGTAGAGATAGGACGTTGTTGTCAGTAGAGTATAGGTTCCTGTGCTGTAAGCCGCACGATACACCTCATACTTCGTTGCCCCGCTTACCGCAGCCCATGTCACCTTAATGCTGTTGTAGGTCACGGGTGTCGCTTTAGGTGATGTCGGTGCTGTAGGAATCGGCTTTGCAGCTACAGCAGAAGAGAAGCTACTGTATATCGTAGATGCACCCGTCCCAGTCGCTCTGACCTTGAAGTAGTATGTTGTCCCTGTTGTAAGCCCTGAAACAGTAAAACTTGTTGCCTGAGTAGTCCCAACACGAGAGTATGTACCCGTTGATGTTGCGGCTCGCCACACCTCATAGCCAGTTGCGTTCTCAACCGCACTCCACTTAACAAGTATGCTGTTATACTGTAGCGAAGCAGCCGACACAGGTTTAGGAGCACTTAACGACACCAAAACCCATTTTGCATAAATTGTTGTATCTTCCTGAATTGTAGCTGTAAAATCCCAGGGTGTATTGCAGGCTGATTCGGCATACCAGCCGCTGAATCTATAGCCGCTTCGGATTGGATCCACTGGCTTAGCAACTGGTGTATCATAACTAACTACGGTGTCCATCACCTTGCCGCCATACTGCAAATCGAAGTGTACAGCAACCTCGCTCGGATGGGCCGGGGCGACAGTACTAAACCCCATAAAGTAATCATTTGCCAAGCTGTTTCCGGACTTGTCCTTAATCGCTCCAGCTGGCACGATAACGCTGTACTCCACACCATCGCTATTATCCCATGTACCGGATGCAGGTGATAGTGATAAAGTCTTGTCTGAAATCTGTTTGGTAATGGATACTGGACTTCCGTCGTATTCTACACTAATATTGTCCCAGTTTTCTCCTTGAACAATTTGCTTCGTGCATGTAATCGTACATGGGGCGCTTCCATTCACTAAAGTCCCGTTATTCAGCGGATCTGTTGCGTTGATAACAGGAGGAATATTGTCTTTGAGTGTAAAGCTAAACGACGAGTCTTGATCAATATTGTTTCCATAATCATCGCGTAGAGCACCTGTCTTCACTGTAACACAAACCAGATACCCCTCATTGTCATTAGCCCACTTGCCAGCAGCCGGTGATATTGTTAATCTGTCTAGATTTTGTCCTGTTACTCCAAGATTAATAGGACAGAACACTCCATTCACTGTTACAACAACAGGGTCATCCATATCATTATCAAGATTTCCGGTCCGAAAGATAGGTTCGGAATAATCCATAGTAATGGTGGTGGTATTCAGAATTCCACTGTCACTGTCGAGTGGATAATGAGCTACCAGCTTGGGCTTTACTCCATCTCGTGTTTTAAAAGTTCGCCCGCTAAGCGCCGGGCACGATAGTCCAGCACGATCCGTCAGTGCACCCGCAAACCAGCTTAAAGTAAATGTATGGTCGTCCCCGTCTCCCCATGTTCCATCTTCTGGATTAATAGTCATAGTCGATCCATTGATAGTTTTATTGATCGGTATCGAATCACCTGTGTCGTTTTGTATGACGGTAATACTGTCATATTGGCTGCCTGCTTGCACCTGTTCTGAGAAGTAGACAATCACTGAGTCATTCATATTTATTAATGTGTTCGTCGTTGCAGGAACATAACCTGTCACATAGGGTGCTGCAGAATCGATCCCTGTGAGAAAAATTGTGCTTGTTGAAACAGGGTTTCCGGCTAAATCCCTCACACTGTCCGCTGCTATGGTGATCGTCGCAGTCACATCATTATTGGTGGTACTCCAGTTCGAGTAATAACCAGGTGATATTGTAACAACATTATTGTTTACAGTGTACGACAACGCTGGCTCTGTAATATTTCCACTCTGATTAATTACAACACTTATGCAACGATTATTTCCATTGATTGAACCAGCAGTTGCAAAACCATCCAACTCATTCCTGACTTCAACGGGTTCTGAGAATGTAAATACGAAATCCAGTGATGAGGAAGTGAAGTTAACATCAATAGCACCGTTGGCCGGATAGCTACTTACAAGCGTAGGAGGAGTTGTGTCAATAGCGTATACACGCTGGCACGGAGTCACGATAGAGAACACAAGGATCAACGCTGAAAACAAACGTAATAATCTGTTCATACCTGCCTCCAAAATTCAACCAGTCAACTTGATAAATATAACAATTATTTCTGTATAGTGCAACCAAACCAATACAAATTTGATATGCACAATAAAAAAAGCCCCCGGAAGAGCCGAGGCGGTTGGTTCTGCTCTATGTTGACCGTGTGGTGGTGATGCTCCCTCCACCCGGCAAGCGTTATGGATGCGTTTATGATGTGAGCCTGCGGATCCAGCAGCAGGCGCCTTCAGGTGCTGATGGACCTCCCGGTAACATGCGATATAAATTCACCCCCTTGGGGTGCCATATCAATCATCATTCGTTGATACAATGAAAACCAGCTAAGTCCGAGATGGTTTCTTTGTGTCTGCAGGGGAAAGGTTTGAAATAAAGGGTCAAAAGCATGAAAATAAATTCTTGCTTCAAATTCATAAAAAAATTCTGCACTCCTCCTCTTCTTGTTTTCAAGCTGGTATAAATGGTCCATACAATACAAAAAAGGACGTCTCCCTCTGGCACGCCAGAGGGAGACGTTACTTTTGGCTACATATCGAGCTAATACTTGTGATTATAGCTTAAGATTATCAGCAGATGATGCGAACGGACCCGGGATAACATGAACCCCGCGATGGTTTCCGAAGTAGTCCACGTCAAAGCGTATCGGCGTTCCATCCGCGTTTTCAAAGTATGCTTCCGGTTCGAAGGCTTTTCCGAGAATTTCGGTGTGGATCATCCGATCGCTGAAATCCTTGAGGTAATCATATGCATTTGTATTCAGATAATATTGGCCGTCCTTCTCCACCAGTTCTACCTTAAGATTCGGATCATTGCTTTCTACGAACAGACCGTTCACTTCATTTTTCCATGGTTTGGCACCGTTTAGATATACATTCCCTTCGCTCCACACCGGCAGATGACCTGTATGAGCAGGCTCCAAAGCCATCATGTTTGGACGCTTGGAAAAATCGAACTGTGCAATCCATTCCTCATAGGTTGGGTAATCATCGAAAACGTGCGTGCCGGCAAGTCTGTTTTCCCGCCTGGGATTTGCGTTTTGATCATTGTAGGTCACATAATCTTCAGAAGGCCATTTCTGGACAAAGATATTGTTGTAGAAACGGTTATCACCATGAAGAAAGGTCATAAAGCCCATCACTTCCGTACGGTGTGGCATGTGATATGGTGTATAGCGCCAAGTTGTTCCACCACCGACGTCGGTTAACGCACCACAGATGAGGTTGTGAACCATAGCCACGCCCTGTGTCGCAAAACGAAGGCTGGCGTCTGAGAGCAGAATATTATTATCGATCAGTGTTGGACCATGGCTGACTTCAACAAATATATCCTGAGACATCATACTTCCCGGAAGATTTTTGGCGTATGATGGCCGCTGATTATCATGCAGCAGGTTCTGGGTGATACGTGTGCCTTGTGCTTCCCAGTCACACCAGATTCCCATCGTGCAATGGTGGATATGGTTGCGGCGCATGACCACATCAATGGCCGCATGCATTTTGATCCCAGAAATTTCTGCTCCGCCAAGTTCCATCATATTATTAATATGGTGAATATGGTTGTCCTCAATGGTACTAAACACACCGCCCATGCGGCCAATAATGCCGCCCTGTTCACAGTGGTGAATGTTACAACGGCGAACGATGTGACTGCCGATTTTCTCTTTCAGCCATCCGTGATACTGGCCGCGGCAAACCGCGTCTCGTTCCATCTGGGTAGGGCTCTTTACATATTTATAGGTAAAGTAATGATCGTTTTCAGGATCAAGATATTTGCCCAGAGAAATGCCAGCGCACTTGCTGTTTGAAATTTCACAATCCTCAATGATCCAGCCTTTGCTCCAGTGAGGACCGATCATGCCATCCTGAAAAGCTGCAGGCGGCGCCCAGTTGGTGGCAGCTTTATCAATTTTGAACCCGCTGACCGTATGATAACCAATGCCGGTTACAGAAGGCATAAAGCACCTGCGACGGACATTAATCTCTACATTTTCCTCATTTGGATCCTGACCTTGGAAATTGGCATAAAGGATCGTTTCATCGGCAGCTGTATCCTGTTCGGTATACCACTTATAAACAGATTCTTCCGGCACCCAGCTGCATTCATAAACATCGCCCTTCATGCATTCTTCTAAAGTCGTGGTTTCATACAGCGCCTTGTCATTTAAATAAACACAACCGGTATGTTTATTCGGTGTCGCAAAATACCAGTCACCATATACTAAAGTTGTATAAGGATTGTATTCACCGAAAACACTGTTTGCGATCCGGCATACCCAGACATTTTCTTTGTAATGCTGCCAGGATTTCATCTGCTCCGCGCCGGTGATCACAGCACCAAGAGGTGTAGTACTGGAATAAGTGATGCGGGCATCTTCAGTGCCGGCATGAACCGGATCTACATATTCCCGGTAAACCCCCGGGGCCACCAGCACTTCATCACCGGGAAGTGCCAGCTTGGCGGCTTCGTTGATCCGTCGGAATGGTCTCTCAATGGAACCATTGCCGTCTTTGGCAGCATTTGCATCTACAAAGTATTTCATGATAACCTCCCAGTATTGAGATATTCATGTCAGTGAAAAACTCCTGACATGATTCATTATAAAACATAACTGTCTATAGTTCACTATGATCTATCGGAATCAATAATTTATGTTTCTTTTCCACGAAACGGTTCATTCCCGTCCCATACAGGACAAACATTCATTTGTATAAATATGTCAAAAGCTCGTTGATACTATAGTAGGGGTGTATTTTGGAACATAATCTGGTTTTCGGCCTTGATGATAAAACCAAAAAAATTATGGGGCTTTGAAGTGAATTCTTTAAAAGCGAAAGTGAGTTTGTTATATCTAAAGAAAAGCTGTCTATTACTCCAATATTCCTTTTTATGGTTAATCCGGTACCGGAAAAACAACAATTGCCATGATGTTTATGAAGAACTAAAAAAGATTTCGATATTAATTGATTTAATGTCTCATAATTTTAGAGAATCATCAAAGAACTTGATTGCCTTTTAAATAAATTGAAGAGAAATTAAGAAAATAGTTCATCTATCATCAGTTGCTGTCTGCTCTATTCGTAGCTTCCCAGATTGTCCGGAATCCACACCAGATCAAGTACAGGGCAACGATCAAGGATCCGACAAGATCCAACCAGAAGGAAACCGGGGATGCCGGTGCGATGGCCACCGACAGTAGCGCAACGGTAACACAGCTGTCCACCAGGCTTTTTGCCAAATATAGCCTTGCCTGCACCCGCAGAATGGCATTGGGCTCTGCCCTGTTCAGGCTGGTATATTTCCACCAAAAAGCAGTGTTGACAATCACGCCCAACACCGCAATGACGAGGCCGGGGATCACATTCCCTTTGTCTGTGGTTTTTGACATCAAAGCAAGGAGGATCATAAAGCTGCCACCGATACACATCATCGAACCTACAAAGGCATTGGAGCCCCGCTCCAGCTTTACTCTCTTCTCTTTGTGGCAGACGCTGTCCCTGGTGGTGATCTTGTAGATCACAAAAGACATGATGATGGCCAGCAGCTCGGCGCTCCTGCGGACGAAATCCGCGATCTGGGTGGAGCTGCGGCCGGTAAGCAGGCCAAGGCCCACCACAAGGGGACCGGGAGCGCTCATGATCAACGACCAAAGCAGGATTCGGGAACCGGATTTGGAATTGGAATTGGGCATTGTGTTATCCTCCAAGCAATTGCACCAGCGGCAGTATGACGATCATGGCAGCAGTGGGACAGGTGACGGTATCAAATCCGTTGTTGGTACACAGCTCCACCAGGGTGCTCACTGCAGCGGCAGCAAGGGAAATAACCAGACAACTGCCAAAGCTCAGACCACCTCGGATGAGCATGACAACAATAACAGCCAGAGCGGAGGTCAGAAACATGGCGGCGGAGCCCTCCACACTCTTGTGATGATCGGCAAACTTCAAGCGGATATTATGCTTGCCAAACCGCTTGCCTACCAATGCAGCGAAGGCATCGCCTACGCCCCAGGCGTATGTACTGGCCAGTACAAGGT
>JAEZSE010000010.1 GCA_023421955.1 Bacillota bacterium | reverse complement strand
GATGTCCCGAATGTATACGGCTGACTCGTTCGCGCAAACCATTAATCCGCTGTCCATAATGATGGTTCGCCATCCAGCGCCATCCGGGGAATTGACTATTTTTTCAACGGAGGCCACATCAAAATCTTTGAGTTTCCAAATAGAACCGCCGTATAGAAAATACACCGCGCCCATCCAATAAGTCATGCCGTTCAAGCCATACCATTCCTCTGCGGGAAACACCGCCTTCAGCTCCATCTCCCCCGTGTCCGCGTCCAGGGTATACAGATCATATTCACCGATCGGTTCGGATTCGTCATATTCGATATGACTGCAGAAAACGAGGAACTTACCATTTTCATATGCGCTGATTTTTCCAATGATATAGTCCGCCGTCAGCACCTTTAAATCTCCGCTCGCCGTGTCAAGGGCGTACAGGATGTCCGGGAGAGCCTCAAAAGCCGTCGATTCCGGCGGCACTGTAAAAAGGAACATGCCATTCTGGTATGCTGGGCTTCCGATTTGATCGTTGATCGCGTCTTGATCCAAAACGCTCTGCCCCAAATTCAAATTGCAGATGAGTTCGTCCGTCAATGTCTCTCCCACGATCAGGCGGTAAAATCCCAAATCCTCCAGTATGGATGCCTCGTCTTCCCGATACTGGTATGTACCCATCACCGCATACAACTCCTGTCCATCTGAAACCAAGGAGATGGGCACGCGCCCGTATTGAACGCCGTCTTTCTCATCCGTCAGTATGAGCGCGCTGATTTCCTTATCCGTGTCTGTCGTCGTATCGTAGATATGTAGGACCATGTAGGTGGGCGCAAGACAATATAAAACGTCGCCAACCGCCGCCTCACTCGCAAAATTCTCGCCGGTTAACCAGTTTCCTGTATCTCCATTGAGTATGGGATCTGGCCTCGCAAGAGCCGGAATGGCGGTAGCCATGAGTACGATTGTGAGCGCAAAACACGCGAGTCGATTCATGTTCCAGCCTCCTTAAAAAGCAGATTATTGCTTAGGTTAAGCGCTTTCAGGATTCCGGTTTGTCGTGAGGATTACCGCCGCCCCGGAACAGGCCGGCGGTAATCTTTCCTCACCTTTAATATCCCATTGAAAACCGCATGTATGTTGTTACGTTGGCAGGGATACTGAGAAACTGCCACCTGTATTCATAGGTCGAAGAGGTGGAAAAGTATTTCGTCGATGAGGTTTTATAATTGTAGCTCGACTCCGAGGGATACCACTTGGGCTGATAATAGCTGGATGCCGTCATACTTGCAGATGTTGATAGATAAAAGGCATTCGTACTCCCAATCCTTACCCCCATTTGCCCATAGCCATCAACGCTGGTATTCGCTGGGACGTAGCAGCGAACTCCGCTCTTAAACCAGAAATCTCCTGAGCCTGTGGGTACAAATTCGTGTTCGTTTTGTGGAGCAGTACTCCCAACCTGCTGCTTCGTCCATACTGTCCAACCGACTTCCCCCGCTAACGCTGATCCGGCAAAGGTAAAAAGTAATACCAATACTAGAACCATGGTTACTAAACGCTTCATAGCTATACCAATTCCTTTCTTTACCGTAAGTGTCCCTGGGTGCTCACGCATCTACTCCATTGGAATCACCCCATTCATAATTCACATCGCTCAGATGCACCGTTATACGTCTATCTGGGTGCGCGTATTAAGCGAACGGATGTGCGTGAAAGCCTTTAAGTACAACCGGTTTATATTTCATTTTCTGCACTATACTTCGTCACTATCTCTCCATTCACATTCGTCACAAATTTTGACTTGTACGAGTATCCAGATGCTACTGTGCATGTACGAGAGATAGCCAACGAACCAGTGCCGGTAACCGTTGTCCACGACTTGTAGGTCACCCAGCTGCCATTCTTGTATTGTAGCAGATACAGCGATCCACTGATGGAGTAAGATGAACTGCTCGCGTACACACTGCCGGACACCGTTGCAGTGTTATCCGAATCGATGGACAAACCCGCGTATGAATAGCTCGTATACGTGTACATCGTTGACGCACCTGCGATACTGGACAAGGGTTGAATGCTTAGGGTGAGTACCGTGATAAGCAGTGCGCAGGTAAAAATCCTTGATAATTTCATCCTGTTCTCCTCCTTCATGTGCCTTCACTATATACAAGCATCTTCAGTAGGTTTCATCACACGATTCGCTGAATCTTAACAAAAAGAACGAGAATTTCTACCTCGCTACAGGAAAAGTCTCCGATTTCTTGAGTCTTTTTGGCTCTATTATCAAAAACCGCCATGTCGTAGATGCTTTCACGCGACAAAATAAACGCCGCAAGCTCGGCGTATGTCTGATATGGTTGTCTTAGAAATGATGGGATGGACTCGTGCCATCGGGTCAAATGATAAGTAGTCGATTCTCGATTCGCCGGGTAACCGATTCAAGGTAACCACAGTAAACACAAGTATTCTCGGCATGATTCATCCCAAGATTCGCAAAATATTAATGAGTCGGGAGAGATCTCGATATTTATTGGGCGAGGTATGGAATGCTTTCGGCGATGCACATGCATTCATCGTAGGCGAGATCTGTAATGAGGGCATAACAGTACACGTCCGAAAAGAATTGAACAGTGGTTAACTTACCCTTCACAATAACTTCCACGGGATGGCCATTGATTATTAGTTGCTCAACTTGGGCGTCCTCGGTATCTAGCATGATGGAAGATTCACCCTTGGTCTGTGAGTACATAATTGATTGCCCCGTTTCATCATTGACCCATGACAAGAATCGCGAATCGTCCGTGTCCATGTTATTATTCAGCTCAAATCCCTGCGGAATGTAGGATGGCTCGGTGAAAGATTCGTCGGAGCCCGTTTCCTCATCGCTCTCATGCATGAAATACTCGCTGTACTGTGGAAACCGTTCCACTATGAACCGAATGAGAAAAGCTCGCGCCGGCTCGACCGTAGCAAATACAATCGCTGCCAAAGCGACCAGGAGCAAAAGGATTGAGGCGGCAAAAGAGAGCAACCTTCCAGTAATCCTAATTCCAGAACGACGTTCCTTATGGGTGCTGACCGCATTTTCAAACCAGGCGTCCAGACTTATGCCCTCAAGGTCGTCCCAGTTGATCGTACGCAAAGCCGTTTCGACCTCTTCGTTTAGAAGCGCAACCGCGCTTTGGCCGGCCATCACCAGGAACGGACTGGTTTTATTCACATACCCCATTCTATTTCGTTTCATGGGTCAATCCTTCCCCCAATATTTCTCTTAATTGCTTGATCGCGGCGGCTAGCAAATTTTGCGAATAACTTGCGCTGATTCCCATGTTTTGAGCGATTTCGGAATGGGATAGACCGAAACCGTACTTCAGGGCAATCACCATTCTTCTCTGTTCCGGGAGTTGCGCAACCGCCTTTTTCACCTCGGCATATTCGAGGTGGTCGTATACCTCGTCCTCAATCGGGGAGTTTATTTCAGAATCTGAAAGCCGGTTTTCCATGAGATCGATATAGATCACCTTGCTCTCGCGCGTCTGGTTTTTGATATGACTGTTCTTCACAATAGTAAAGCAATATGCAGCCACTTCATCATCGCTCATCTGTGTAAATTTTTCAATTTTTTCGATAACGGTCAAGAAAACCTGCTGTGTCGCATCTTGCGCCCATGAAACATCACCCGTAAGCTTGTAGGCGTAGCCGAGCAAGCGCCGGTTCAATTTGGTGTAAAGTCGGGTGATATAGTCTTGATCGGACTCGGATGTCAATAGGCTTAAGTATAACGTCAACATATATATATATATATCCTATTTCATAATCCTAACACTTGCATTTTCTCCATCATACTACGACCGTTGCCCAAAATCAACGGGCGAAAGCAACCTTGCATACTCTGTCAATTGAAAATGCACATCACAAAATCAAACGAATCTTCTTGGGGACAGGACCCAATACAAATGCTTTGCTGGATGTCCAGATGGCCTTGTTTATGTACAGGTGTCATATCCTTGCGGATGTCGCCCACGCACGGTTATCTACATTGGGTACGATCGACTCTTTCGGGGACGCTACGCTGAGCTGCAAAGCGTTTCCAGTTAGGTGCCAGACCTTTAGAAATGGAACCGCTAAATGATTCACCCTTTTCTGGGCTATCTTTTGACGATTCCCTTTCTTTCAACGCCTCTCCTCGTCAATGCCCCCTAAAAGGGTACAGTTCGAATCCCGCCAGACACGCGGTATCGGGATTTAGACTATCAGGAATTGATGGGACCTCAAATTGCGAATGCCGCAAAAGCCTTTATTTATTGGGCTTTTGCGGCATATAAGTACCATCCACCGGTGAAAAGGTTCTCATCGATAGATGGTATCAGCTTTGGTATGCACGGTGGGACTCGAACTCTTCGTCTATCGATTGGAGCTCGAAGGTTACGTTGTCTGTAGTTCAAATAAACTGAGGTATAATAAGATAATCACTGGTTCACGTCAGGCAATGCTTCACACCTCTTCATTGCTGCCCTTTCACGTAAAAAAGGAGTTTTTGCTGCGCTGCACTCCCCTTGCACCGTTACCCCGCTAAATGGCTGTACTTTTTCGGGTACCCCTTGGCCTGCACCAGATCACCAAGTCGCCAGTTCGTCGGGTGTTCCGCGATATGATGTATTTGATTCTCACGCGCGCGAGGAAGTTCTGGCTTGTCTAGAGCCCCCTCCGGTCCCCCGGGTTCGAATTAATCTGCGTTTTATTTAACCGGGGGTGCCAGTGCGCTTGGGTGCCTCATGCGCTATGCCTCGTTCACAGGCTCCTTAATGGCATTAAGTGAGGCTTCAGAGGCGCTTCCATGCGCTTCATGGCCGCTTGAGCCCTCGTAGATACAATATTTCTGTTCCTGCCTGTTTGAATATCTACGTTGTGAGACACCATTTTGTGTTCAGGTGATTGATCGAGCGACGCGATTCTATCGCGCTAATTTTTATCATATGAATCATAAATATGGTATACTGAATCGTCGTTTCGTCGAAGGGAATGCGCCATGCTATGTAATGAGGGAGGGAAACGGAGTGAAGAAAGGGTTCAATAGCTTCATCACGATCATCATAATTTGTGCGATTCTAGCGGTCGTCGTTTACTACACCGTCGAGGTCTGCGTCGCTCGTGCGACTACGCAGGGCATCGTAGACGATATCATGAATACTGGGCAGATCAAGATGACGGTCAACGACCTGACCGAGAGGCAGCTAGAAATCTTTCTCAAGGTAGAGGACCCGAATTTCTACGGCCATCACGGTGTCGACTTCGGGACACCCGGAGCTGGCTGGACAACGATCACCCAGGGACTGGCCAAGAAGTTCTACTTCGCCCATTTTGAGCAAGGCATTATGAAGATCAAACAGTCCCTATGCGCGTGGCTAGCCCTAGATCCTCTGGTGGACAAGGACACGCAGCTCACGATATACATGAACATATCATACTTCGGGAACGGCGTAACCGGTCTCGTCGGCGCGGCGGAATACTATTACGGAAAGAATGTGTCCGAGTTGACAGAGGACGAGTATATCTCCCTGATCGCCTCATTGGTCGACCCAAATGGCCTTAACGTGAAGGATCATCCAGAGGAGAATGCCCAACGAGTTACCCGCATCAAGAAACTGCTTGCCGGGGAATACAAGCCTAAGGGCCTGTTCGACATCCTATACGAAGGTGCGGACTGAGGCATAAGGCTATTGAGCCATATTAACGGCATAGATATCAGCAGGAGCAGATATAGGCATACCCCCCGGTCCCCATCCGCAATTTCCAGAAGGGAAAAGACCGTAGGGTAGTCTGCCAGTGAACACACAGGCCGTTCCTATAGGGGGTGTAGGTAAAGGGCGCAAATTCCGAATTCCGGCCGCGTGAATGATGCGCCGGAAGCCCAAGAAAATCATGAAAAGCCCTAAGATGTGAGACAAATGACGCGAAATTGGAGTAGATCTCCACAAAGCTGCGAAGAGAGGCGCATGCTGTCCTCTCCCGTTTCACAGGCAATGGATGGGGAACGAGCAACCGAATCCGTTCCAGCAAATACTGATTGGCTCGTGCGAGACCCTAAACCCAGCGCGCAGACGACTCCATTTTTCATCGTCGAGTACTCGTCCGCCCATCTGGCTGAACGTGAAATCGCCCATCATGTGATGGACGATGAACAATGAAAATGAATTTTATCGCTCCCATTTTAGGTAAACCATATCAACTAGCTGTATGCCGTCTTCATACATCGGATGGTCATAGTTGTCAGTAAAGAAGTTCTCTATTCGATGGGATTCCGTAAAACCGCACTTCTTATAAAAGCCGAGTATGGATGGGCTGTCTCCGGTTCCGACGAGCATGGTTTTGCAGTCCGTGTAATAAGAGAACAGGAACTCTATCAGCCTTTTCCCGTATCCTTTTCGCTGACACGAAGGCTGAACAGCGATGTTTTTCAGCTCATAAATACCGTCCGATTCTTTCGTAACCACGCACTCGGCTTTCACGCCATCATCGTCTACGATGAACATTTCGCCGCGTTCAAGGTACTTGTCTACCATGTTTTCTTGCTCATCTGCCAGCAACAGGAGATCGATATAATCCTTTTTTCTATCCGTGACTTTCCGTATATCCAAATCAAACACCACACTTTCGCTGGATAGATAAAATCCAGTATATCGTTGGGGTTATTTTATCAGATTCGCCCCAAAGAGTAAACGGGCTCAGAATCAACAATCCTGTATTTATTTCCCCAAGCACGTTCACCCTCATAGGGCTTGATCGGGGAAAATCGAACAGCCGAGATCCCTCCGAGGATCCCGGCTGTTCGATGAAACTTTCTTTACCGGAGGTAGTCAAGCTGGAGGTCCCTCGGCTGCCAATTCCTTCATGCGCTCTTCGTAACGGCTCTTCCATAGTTCGTAAGCACTTTCCCGCCCGATCCGCCACATGGCCGCTGCTTCGGTCGCGCTGGTCCAGTCACTCAGGAACGCGGTCACTCCCTTGTGGGCGTAAAACCGCGTCTCTTCATCGAGCGCCTTCTCCAGCTTCCAGTCGCGGCGCAGGTCGCGGAGGGCATAGCCTCGCAGATTGTGCGCCTGCTGGATGGTAACGCCCATCTGCTCACTGGCGGATTCGTATGTATGCCCATCGAGGTCGTGGAGCCGCACGGCATCCGCACGATCTGGGGCCAGACGGCCGAGTGCTTCATGAAGGGCTTGCCGGCGTTCTTCCTCGATCATGGCTTCGTCGGCGCCCGGAAGGCTCTCGTCGATCAGTGTATCAAGGCGGGAGCTGTCGCCGTCCTCATCGCCGGGCATAGGCTCGTCGAGCGAGATGGCGTCCAGGTGGGGGCGCTGGCGGCCTCTGAGGCCCACAGCGTCGCGCATGGCCTTGCGCACGTGGAAGTGAGCAATGGTGGACCACGCGCCGCGTGCCGGGTCCCAGGCGTCCACAGCGGCGGCGAGGCCGAGGAATCCGGCCTGCATCAGATCGTCGAGGGTGACAACCTTGTCGACGCCGAGATACCGGGTGGCCAGCCGGTAAAGAAGTCCGCGGTTGCGGTCGTAGAGTTCCCCGAGACGGGAAGTGTCACCGCTCTGGATTGCTCGTATCAAATCGTCCATCCTGATCTCCTTCATGAAGTTCTGCCGTCCGTCGATGCTCAACCTTGTCCCGCAAATGTTGGCGCAGCTTCAAGTATCCACAAGGGCGGATGCCGCGTCCCGGCAGTCTGCGTTCAATCCCTATTCGCAATTTCTATCCGTTCACTGCGGCGCAGACCTTGAGGACCATTTCTGATTCTTCTTCGCGCAGCTGCTCTTTCCCTCAAAATGCGAGAATGCCCGTATTCATTGACTTTTCGGGGGTGTGTTTTGGGGTGTTTTGGGTTTTTATGCTCCCTGTAGAAACCTAAAGAATTCTGGACGGCCTGAAAAAGCCAAAACACCCCAAAACACATTGGTTTACCCCCACGGTGTCGGCTCATTTGTGGGCACAAATCCCGGGTACTCAGCCGGTGCGAAGTCCGCAACTTTTGACAGTAGCCTAAAACCTACTAAAAGGTTTATTGGGCACGCGGAGCGTCCCAGGCCTAATGGGCGCTTAAATTTGATCTCCCCAAACTTCCCGATGCTCTGCTTGAAGTTCGCGGCGTTCTCGGGATGAAAGCCGTTTCCGATACACCATGTCCGATACCGTTCATACACTTCGGCTGTCCGCACCTCGAATAGGCCGCCTTCTTCCAGTTCCTCAGCGACAAACCGCCCGATCTTGTCGGATCGCTGCTGGTAATCAACCGTCGCCGCGATCACAGAATCCGGCGGATCGAAGCCTTCTTCCTCAAGCACGCGCAATCCTTCGATGCACCAGTTCAGGATGCCGCTCAGGTTCTCCGCTTTCGCGAGCTCCCCCTTCAGCCCCTTGTCCTGCTCATCCTCCTCGTAGTGCCGCTCGAAGGGAATCACCTTCACTCGCCCGGAAGTGAACAGCGTCACGTCCGTCACCTGGGGTAAATGGTTCGTGTTGATAAACAACTTGAAGTCAGGCAGAAACTCGAATGAGTTTTCATTGAGATATCGCGCATTGATCGTGTCGTTGCCGGTCAGCGTCTTGACCAGGGCAGCGCTCAAGACGAGCTTTTTGTCTGGCTCTGAGATGTTCACGAAGCGCTTGCCGACAAGCCGGGCGATGTCCTCGCTCGGACCGTTGCCGTTGGCCTTCTGCTTCTGAGCAATGGAATCCGGGTTCATGGCGCATCCATAGTCGCCCGTCAGCACCTTGAACGTCTCCATGGTCGTTCCCTTGCCGTTCCGGCTTTTCGGGCCGTACAGGAGGAAGAAACACTCATACCGCGTGTCGCCCGTCAGGGCATAGCCCAGCGCCTTCTGGAGGAAGCGCGTCTTCTCCTTGTCGCCCTGCATGATCTCGTCGATAAATGACTCCCAGCGCTCACTGCGCGCGTTCGGGACAAAGTTGACGCCCGCCAGCTTCGAGAGGAAGTCCTCCGGACGGTGATCATAAAACTCCCCGGTCTCGAAGTTCAATGTCCCATTGAGGCAGTTGAAGATCATGGGATTGCGGTCGAAGATCGAGAATGAGACTTTATAGACGCCCGCGGCATCCTTCAGGATCGTCTCGCGGTACCCACGTTTCTGCCATCTCGAGA
>JAEZSE010000033.1 GCA_023421955.1 Bacillota bacterium | reverse complement strand
GACGGCACACTGTATGAAGCGCACCGCACGGCGTCTGCCGCGGCAAACGCAGTGCTTGAAGAGATTGGTCTTCCGCAAGTTTCAGTGGAATTCATCAAGGAAATCATCGGAGAAACGATGGATGGGTTTTGCCGCCTGATCGCCCCAGGCTTGAACGAAGAGGAGCGCAGGCTTCTCGCTGACAGTGTGCGCCGCAGGGAACGGGAGCTGATCCCAACCCAGGGGCGGCTGTTTGAGGGCGTTAAGCCAATGCTTCATCAGTTCATCGGCATGGGGTATGTGCTGGCCATTTGCTCAAATGGCAGTAGGGAGTATGTTGACACTGTCGTGAAGTGCTATGGAATGGAGGAGTTCTTCACCCACTTCAGCTGCCGGGAGCCGGGAAGAACCAAATCGCAGGCCGTTTCAGATTTGCTCGTGGATGTAAAACCCGAATATACCGTGATGATCGGTGACAGCGTGTTTGATTTCACCGCCGCGAAGGACAATGCCCTGCCATGCATCGCAGCGGCATATGGGTATGGCGCGGGAGACTTTGCGGAAGCTGATTTTGTGGCACAATGTGCCGGTGAGATTGCCGGGCTTGCGGCGCGGTGTGAGATTTTCTCTGCCATTGAGCGTGCATGCGGCTGCCGGGCAGCCGGCAAGCCCCTGATCATCGGTGTGAATGGCGTGGACACATCGGGGAAAACGAAATTCTCCAATGCTTTGGACCAATTCCTGCGTCACCGTGGTCATCACACGCAGGTGGTTCACCTGGATGACTTCCATAACCCCCGGGCGATTCGTACCAGCGGGGAAGATGAGAACCAAAGCTACATCGACCATGCGTTCAATCTGGAACGATTGGAAACTGAGCTGCTTGAACCAATCTCAACCTGCGGAGCGGTGGATGTGGAGCTGGATTTGCTTGATCTGGATTCTGATACGGTTACCAACCGTAAGCGGTATGCCGTAACGAGCAATACCATTGTGATTGTGGAGGGTGTGCTGCTCTTCCGCCCGCCTATCGACCAATACTTTGACTTGAGGGTTTTCCTGCACATCGGCGTTGACGAGGTGCTGCGGCGGGCAGAGGCGCGAGATGTGCCGCTGTATGGGCCGGAGTTTCTGGACCGCTACCGCAGGAAATACATCCCGATCCAGCAAAAGTATCTTTCTCAGTGGCAGCCGATGGAGCGCAGCGATTTCGTGATCGACAACACCGACTATGAATTTCCCAGGCTGATCAGGCAGCCGGCTGTGCTGCGATAATCAAATACACCGTTGCCGATCCCGAATGTTTGTTTCTATCCCACATATTTGGTATAATATTGCCATCCCCCAAATCGGAGACGGATTCATGGAAGACCTCTTTTCCGCCGGCATGAAAAAGCAGGCCCCGCTGGCCGATCGCATGCGCCCCCGCACCCTGGATGAATTTCTGGGCCAGGAGCACATCATTGGGCCGGGTAAGCTGCTGCGCCGGGCGATAGAAGCCGATCGGCTCACCTCCAGCATCTTTTTCGGTCCTCCAGGCACCGGCAAGACCACGCTGGCCAACATCATCGCCAACACCACCAACGCGGCGTTTGAAAAGCTGAACGCCGTCACCTCCGGCGTGGCTGATGTGCGCGAGGTGATCAAAAGTGCTGAGAGCCGCCTGAAGCTCTACGGCCAACCCACCTACCTGCTGCTGGATGAGTGCCACCGCTGGAACAAAGCGCAAAGTGACAGCATCCTGCCGGCCATCGAGAAGGGCGTGATCCGATTCATCGGCAGCACCACCGAAAACCCGATGCTTGCGATGACGCCGGCCATTGTGAGCCGCTGCCGGGTCTTTCAATTTGAGGCGCTCAACAAGGAGCACATCAAAAAGGCGATCCGGATCGCCTCCGAAGACCGGGAGCGGGGTTTCGGAGACATTCCCATGGAGGTTGCGGCAGACGCGCTGGAGCACATTGCCAGCGTGGCCAATGGTGATGCCCGCAGCGCATTGAACGCGCTGGAGCTGGCGGTGCTCACCACCCGCCCCGATGCCGACGGCATCACCCGCATCACGCTGAATGTCGCTGAGGAGAGCATCCAGAAGCGGCAGATGCGCTGCGACGAGAGTTATTTCTATGACATGCTGAGTGCCTTCTGCAAGAGCCTGCGCGGTTCCGACAGTGACGCGGCGCTGGCCTGGGCCTTCCGCCTGATCCACGCCGGGGCGGACCCGCGCATCATCGTGCGGCGCATGATCGCCCACGCCAGCGAGGATGTGGGCCTGGCAAACCCCAATGCCATGCTGCAGGCCGTGGCGGCGATGCAGGCGCTGGAGTTTGTGGGCCTGCCGGAGGCCGGGCTATCGATCACGCAGGCGATCATCTTCATTTGCGAAAGCCCCAAGAGCAACGCCGTGGTGATGGCCAAGGTGGCTGCCCAGGAGGATGCGGAGCGCTCCGAATACCAGCCGGTGCCAGTGCATTTGAGAGACACCAGCTACAAGGGCTTTGAGCGCATTGGCTCCGGTGAGGGCTACAAATATGCCCATGATTACCCCGGCCACTATGTGGAGCAGGAATACATGCCTGTGGAGTCCAAACTGAAGAAGTTTTATCACCCCAGCGATCAGGGGTATGAGTTGAAGATCCGGGAGATCAGGCGGGGTAGGGGGAAGAGTAACGAGTAAGTGGCTTTAGGAGAATTCCTAAAGAAATCCCCCCTGCCGCTGCGGCGGCATCCCCCCTTAGCCGTCGGTGCTAAGCGCACCGACTTAAGGGAGGGTGGGGAGGTCGTTTCTCATACTTTACCAGTAGGGGCCGGGTATTACCCCGGCAATTGCCGATGCGATTTGCTGTATCACAGCGAATGCATAGGGCTCCGCCCCGGCCCGTATTTTGGCTCCTCTTTGGTTCTTGGTAGGGGCGGGGTTCCATACCCGCCCCGTTAGAGCTTTGCCACGCAGCGCTAGGCGCCGTACCCCGCCCAAGCCCTCAAATTCTTTGCTCACATTATTCTTCATCCGCATAATCCTGCTCCCCGCCAGTAAGGATAATACTGGTTACGGGTCTGTTTGTGTTTCGCCAAGCGATTGGTAATGATTGACAGAAATGGAGAAACCGGTAGAATGAATGGGTGGGTCGCGACACCAACCCATCAAGTGGGATCGCAAATTCCATGAAGGAGTAAAAATATGCTGGACAAACATGCCGCCGAACGGGCGCTGGCAAAGGCGCTCTGCTCCGGCGGGGATTTCTCTGAGATTTATCTGGAAGACGCTGACGCCACGTTGCTTGCGATGAGCAGCGGCAAGATGGAGACGGCCGTTTCCGGCCGAACCTTCGGCGCGGGCATCCGTGTGTTCAAGGGCACCAACGCTGCCTATGTGTATACCAATGACGGCTCCGAGGCTGGCCTTCTGCACGCCGCCGAGCAGGCTGCCGCAGCCATCGGCGCGCTAGGCGGGGAGGGGCATGTGACCCTCACCTGGTCCGACACACCGCAGGCCCACCCGATCGCGATCAGGCCCTCCGGCGTAGAGACTGCGAGGAAAGCCGATAAGGTGCGCCAGGCCTATGCAGCGTCAGCGGCATACGATCCGCTGATCGTGCAGACCGAGGTGAACTACAAGGACTGGAGCAAGCGCTTCTGGCTGGCCAACAGCGAGGGGCTCTTCACCTCCGACGAGCGCACCTACACCCGGCTCTATGCCACGGCGGTGGCCTCAGACGGCAAGGAAAGCCAGACCGGCAGCAACGGCCCCGGCAAGCAGATGGGTTTCGAGATGTTTGACTGCCTGGTGGACTGCGAGGCGGTGGGCCGGCGCGTGGCTGAAATGGCTGTGACAATGCTGAAGGCGGATCTTTGCCCGGCGGGCCGCATGCCGGTGGTGATTGAAAACGGCTTTGGCGGCGTGATTTTCCATGAGGCTTGCGGCCACTCGCTGGAGGCCACCAGCGTGGCAAAGGGCCGGTCGGTGTTTGCGGGCAAGCTGGGACAGGCCATCGCCAGCCCCGTTGTGACCGCGTTGGATGACGGCACGATCCCCAACGCGTGGGGCTCCGGCAACATCGATGATGAGGGCAATCCTTGCCAAAAGACAGTGCTCATCGAAAACGGCATCCTGAAAAGCTATTTGATTGACCGGCTGGGCAGCCGCCGCATGGGCCTGCCGGCCACCGGCTGCGGGCGGCGGCAGGACTACCGCTTTGCCCCCACCTCCCGCATGAGCAACACATTCATCGCCCCAGGCAACCACAGCGATGAGGAGATTATCGCGTCTGTTTCCCACGGCCTGTTTTGTAAAACAATGGGCGGCGGGTCGGTGAACCCGGCCACCGGCGAATTCAATTTCTCCGTGCGCGAGGGCTACATGATCGAGAACGGCAAGATCGACCGCCCGGTGCGCGGCGCCACGCTGATCGGCAAGGGCAGTGAGGTGCTGCTGAAGATCGACATGGTGGGCAAGAACCTGGACTTTGGCGCCGGCATGTGCGGGTCGCAGTCCGGCAACATCCCGGCAGACGTGGGCCAGCCGATGGTGCGCGTTTCTGAAATGACCGTGGGCGGGAGGAAATGACGATGGATGACAGGAGCTTTATCACGAGCCTCTTTGCCGAGGCGAAGAAGGCGGGCCTCACCGAGTTTGAGGCCTATTTCCGCGAGGGCGGCAGCTTCAAGGTGGGCGTGTATGAGGGCGAGATTGACAACTATGATGTAAACACCAGCGCCGGGCTTTCCTTTCGGGTGCTGCAAAATGGCCGGATGGGCTATGCCTACACCGAGGCCTTTGATGATGAGGCGATCCAAATGCTGATTGAGCGGGCGGCTGCCAATGCTGCGATTATTGAAAACGACGATCCCGAGTTCATCTTTGGCGGCAGCCCCTCCTACGCCGAGGTGCAGGCATACAATGACGGCCTGGAGGCCATTGCCGCGCCGGAGAAGATCGCGATGGTCAAGCAGCTGGAGACCGACGCCAGAGCCTATTCGCCGGACATCAAGTCGGTGCAGTATTGCACGGTGCTGTCCAGCAGCGGCCGCATCCGCCTGACCAACTCCAAGGGGCTGGACCTTTCCTTCCGCTCCAATTCCATGGCCGCCTACCTGATGGCACAGGCCGAGCGGGGCGGTGATGTCACCACGGCCTTTGATGCCGCTGTGGCGCTTGCCCCCGGCGAAATCGATGTGAAGCAGCTGGCCGCTTCCGCTGCCCAGCGGGCGCTGGACAAACTGGGTGCCGCCACGGTGCCGTCGGGCAGCTATGATGTTGCTTTGTTCTGTGAGACTGCGGTGGACCTATTGGAGGCCTTTTCCGGCGTGTTCAGCGCCGAGGAAGCTCAGAAGGGCAAGTCACGGCTGGCCGGGCAGGAGGGCGCGATCGTGGGCTCTCCGGCGCTCACGATTGTGGACGACCCCCTGCTACCCGGTGGATATGCCTCCGCGCCCTTTGACGACGAGGGTGTGGCTGCATTCACAAAGAATGTCATGGACAATGGAAAGTTGGCAACGCTGCTGCACAACCTGAAAACTGCCGCCAAGGCAGGCGTGCAGACCACCGGCAACGCCGCCAAGGCGGGGCTGGCCGGTGCGGTGCATGTGTCGCACAGCAATCTTTACGTCAAGCCCGGCGAAGCAACCCCAGACGAGTTGCTTCGGCAGATGGGCAACGGCCTTTTCATCAACGAGCTGGATGGCCTTCATGCCGGTGTGAACCCCATCTCCGGCGATTTCTCGCTCTCCGCCAGGGGCTTCCGGGTGGAAAACGGTGTGAAGACCACGCCTGTGGAGCAGATTGTGCTGTCCGGCAATTTCTATGAAATGCTCAAACAGATTGAGGCCGTGGGCAATGACCTGAAGTTCGGCCTGCCCGGCGCGGGGTGCGTAGGCAGCCCGACGCTGCTGATCAAGGGATTGAATGTGGCTGGGGAATAATGAAGTGGGGCGGGCCATCTGGCCCGTCCCCACTGCTTATATGGGTTTTCTTTGGTCCAGAAACCGTTTTGCTTCAAACAGCACCCTTCGGCTGTTGTCAAAGGTGAGCAGGCGCATCATGTCATCATAGCCAAGCCACCGGGCTTCCTGCACCTCCGCCTCGCGGACGCGCACCGGCTGATCGGGGGCCAAGCCCAGGTAAAACACCACTTCCTTGACCGCACCCTCATATAAGGGATAGTCCACACTCACGCGAAAGCCATCCAACAATTCCACGGCAAGGCCTACTTCTTCACAAACCTCCCGCCTGGCAGTCTGCTCCTCGGTTTCGCCTGCCTCCACATGGCCCTTTGGAAACCCCCAATGGCCGGCCCGGGCGCTCTTTGCCGCAAGGTATTCTATATTCCCATCAATGAAACGGATCACGACCGCCCCGCAGGATTTTTCGTCTGCCATAGGTGCCCCCGAGCAATTGAGATTCAGTACATTTTAGCATTGCGAGCTTGGAACATCAATCGTGGATTGGGTGCCACTGGACTTCGTACTGTGAACAAGATACCGGAGGTGTTTGTATGGTTCGCATCCTGTTAGGCCTGATGAAAGTGGCTGTGATTGCAGTCTTGCTGGTTTATTATGCCTCTTTTCCGCGCACCGATGACCAGATCCGCGCAATCGCCTTTGATTATATGGATCCTCAAAGCCAAAGCATGATTCAGGATTGGGCAAGCGCATCTGTACAGGCTTTCCATACTGATGTGCAAATACCAGTACGGACACACAGTGGGATCAAGCGGGTGAATAACCTGAACTGTATAGAGGTTGTTTTTGTCATAAAGCGGAGAGCCCGTGAAACAGCGAACAATGAGTTGATTGTTTTTGTTGATAAAACAACCTTCAACGTGATCGGAATGCCCTTTATCCAGTGAGAACTGGCATATCAGGAACTCCAGCCTCCCTCAGCCCGTCATACTGTCACACAAGATGAAGGGATTGAGAACGTTGAAAATATCCAAATTCCTGATAGCGTTGGTTGTGACTACGATGGTAGTTTCACCACTTGCCGCGTGCGCAGTGGGCACTGGCAATACGGATATCCAGACCATGGCTTTCAAGCCCGCCGACTCGTTGAAACCGGCAATTTCAGAAGCCCTTTCGGGCTTTTCCCTGGATTTGTTCCGGCGCATGGCTGCGGTGGACAGCGGCAAGAATGTGTTCGCCTCGCCGCTTTCGGTGTGGCTGGCGCTCAGCATGACCTACAACGGTGCATCCGGCACTACGGCGGAGGGCATGGCCAAAGCGCTGCACGCCACCGGCATCACGCTTGACGATCTGAACAGCGACAACGCCGGCCTCATGGGCATCCTCACTGCCGCCGACCCCAAGGTGAAGATCGCCATCGCCAACTCCATCTGGATGCGCGACAGCTTCGAGCAGCATGTGAACGCCGACTTTCTGGACAGGAACAGGCAGTTTTACGCAGCCGGTGTAAAGGCGCTGGATTTCAACAATGCCGAAGCTGCTGGCACCATCAACAAATGGGTGGAGGACCACACCAACGGCAACATCAAGGAGCTGGTGCAGCCGCCGATCAACCCGGACACGGTGATGCTCCTGATCAACGCCGTGCATTTCAAGGCGTCGTGGAAGCAGGCGTTTGATCCCAAGAAGACACAGGATGGTGTTTTCACCACCGTTCAAGGTGCGGAAGTACCGGTGAAATACCTCCACCGGGAAGATGGCAACCTTGGCTATGCTGATGATGCCGTGATCGCAGCCCGTATCCCCTATGCATCCGGGCGGTTGGAGATGGTGGCGATCCTGCCACAGCAGCAATCACTGACGGACTACATTCAAGCGTTGACCCCTGAAAAGCTCGATGAGGTGATCCGCAAATGTGGCGCAACCACCATGACTATGCTGTTCCCCAAGTTCAAGCTGGAGTATGAGGCTGACCTCAATGAACAACTGAAGGCCATGGGGATGGAGGAGGCTTTTGGCGATGCCGATTTCTCGGCCATGAGCCAGAGCATGGGAGAGAGGCTCTTCATCAGCAAGGTCAAGCACAAGAGCTTTATCGAAGTCAATGAGGAAGGCACCGAAGCCAGCGCAGCCACATCGGTGGAGATGGGGGCTACTGCGGCGATGCCGGAACCGCAAAATCTGGAGTTTACCCGGCCCTTCCTCTATCTGATCCGTGACAGCAAAACCGGTGCAATCCTGTTTATAGGCGCGATGGAAAACCCGGTATGACAGGCTGCTTCTGCAAGCTCCTTCCCAATCGGGAGGGAGCTTTGCATTATGTTCATTCCCATTTGCCATATATCATCAAAATACTGCTAAGAGAAAACAGAAAAGCGTTAGCCTGCCGATGTGAAAAGAGCTAGAATTCATTCCGAGGCGATGTTGAACTTGTGGGTTGTGCCAACGAACAATGACGGAGGGGTTTATGCATCACGACCTGAAAATTGCCTTTGAAAAAGCGGTAGAGATTCTCAAGCAGGACAAGCGCTGCAAAGGCGGTTGGCACTACGGCTCGGTGGGTCGTGGTAGCAGCGATGTCTATTCCGATTATGATCCGGTGTTCCTGGTGAGCGACGCTGATTTTGAATCCTTCTCACAGGATGTGCCCAAGGTTATGGCAGCGGTGAGCGATGAGCTCATCATCCACTGGCCGGAAAACTACAACGACGGGCATTTCCGCAACTACTGCAACGTGATCCGCATCGGCGAAAACCTGCATCAGTTTGACTTTTTCATTATGAACGCTGACAAGCGTGACAGCTGGTTCTGCAATCAGCACCTGCGGGGTTGCACCAGAGCCAACCTCATATTTGACCGCGATGGCGAGGTGGGTGCGCTGCTGGACCTGGGCATGCGCCCGCAGCTTTGGCCGATTGACCCGCAGCGCTCCATCGACACCTACTGGTTTCATGTGATGATGCTGGTGAAGTATTTCAAGCGGCAGGACATGTTTAAGCTGCTGATGAACATGGGCTTTTTGCTGCATGCCCATGTTGACCTTCTGCTCTCGCAATATGACACGCTGGATTGGGGCGGCTGGGAGAGCAAGGTGAAGCACTGTGTGCCCAAGGATAAGCAGGCCCATCTACTGATCTATTACACTGCTGCGGATTATGGGGAAGTTCAACAGGCTGTGGAAACCGGCATGGCGGATTTCCTGGCCGATGCCAGGGAAGCCTGCGCTGCAAAAGGTCTGGTGCACCCCGACCGGGTGGCGGAATTGACGATGGAATACTTCATGAGGAGAATGCGTTCCGGCGATTGGTATTGAATGGAGCAATAACCCGGAATAACTACTGCGTATCTTCGATTGACAAGCTTTCGGGCCAAGCATATAATACTTTTAAATATTGCTAAAATGCAATGATGGGGAACAACAGGCTTCCATGCCCCTTTCAGAGAGCCGCCGGTTGGTGCGAGGCGGCAGGGCAGGCAGCGTGGCGCTCACCCCGGAGCATCCAACCGAAAGCATTTCCGCATGCCGGTAGGCTTGGACGGATCCCGACCGTAAGCGCGGGCAGGATATCAGGCTTGGCTGGTGTCCGAAGAGATGGGGGAGCGATCCTCCAAGCAGAGTGGTACCGCGAACCTTTCGCCTCTGACGGGCGAGAGGTTCTTTTTTATCCCCAAAATCGGCAATGAGGTGGTCGCAATGGAGCAAATGCTGGATATTACGATGGGCAGGCTGCTGGAGCAACGGGTGCGAGAGTTCCCCGATCTGGACGCGGTGGTCTATCCTCATCAGGGGATCCGGTGGAGTTGGGCACAGTTTAACGGCATTGTGGACCGGGCTGCCCGTGGCTTTTTGGCCATGGGTGTGAAGAAGGGCGACCATGTGGCGATCTGGGCGACCAACCACCCGGAGTGGTTGATTTGCCAGTTTGCCACGGCCAAGATCGGTGCGGTGCTTGTGACCGTCAACACCAACTATAAAATATTTGAGGCCGAATACCTGCTGAAGCAGTCAGACAGCACCACGCTAGTGCTTATCGAGGGCTTCAAGGACTCCCATTATGTGGAGATCATCCAGCAGCTCTGCCCGGAGCTTCAGACCACCGAGCCCGGCAAGCTTGTCTCGGAGAAGTTCCCCTTCCTCAAGAATGTGATCCTGATCGGCAAAGACCGTCAGCCTGGCATGTATCTGTTTGATGACCTGTATGAGATGGCCGGGAGAGTGGAAGCTGACAAACTGGAGGAGATCCAGCAAGGCCTGGATCCCCACGACGTGATCAACATGCAATACACCTCCGGCACCACCGGCTTCCCCAAGGGTGTGATGCTCACGCACTACAATGTGATCAACGACGGCAAGATGATCGGCGACTGCATGGAGTTCACGGAGCGCGACCGCCTGTGTATCCCGGTGCCGCTTTTTCATTGTTTTGGTTGCGTGCTGGGCGTGATGGCGGCAGTTACACATGGCACCACAATGGTGATGGTGCACTACTTCCAGCCAGTGCCTGTGATGGAAGCTGTCCAAATGGAGCGCTGCACCGCCGTGCACGGCGTGCCTACAATGTTTATCGCGATGCTGGGCCACAGCGACTTCAAGAAATTTGACTTCTCCTCGCTGCGCACCGGCATCATGGCCGGCTCACCCTGCCCCACATCGGTGATGCGTCAGGTCGTGGATGAAATGAATATGACCGAGATCACGATCGCCTACGGTCAAACCGAATCTTCCCCGGTGGTCACCCAGACCCGCACCCACGACCCGCTGGAAAAGCGCGTGGCCACAGTGGGCAAAAAGCTGCCCAACATGGAGGTCAAGATTATCAACCCTGAAACCGGCGAGGACGCACCGGTGCACACCCAAGGCGAGATCGTGGCCCGGGGCTTCATGGTGATGAAGGGCTACTACAAGATGCCGGAAGCCACCCGCCAGGCCATCGACGAAAACGGCTGGCTGCACACCGGCGACTTGGGCACGATGGATGAGGAAGGCTATTTCAAGATCACCGGCAGATTGAAGGACATGATCATCCGAGGCGGCGAAAACATCTATCCCCGCGAGATTGAGGAGTTCCTCTTCACCCACCCGGCGGTGAAGGATGTGCAGGTGGTCGGCGTGCCGGACAAGACCTATGGCGAGGAAGTGATGGCGTTCGTGATCAAGAAGCCCGGTCTGGATGTGACCGCCGAAGAATTGGTCACCTATACCAGGGAGAGGCTGTCGCGCCACAAGGCTCCACGCTATGTGCAGTTTATTGACGAATACCCGATGACAGCCAGCGGCAAGATTCAGAAGTATAAGCTCAGGGAAATGGGGATCGCCGCGATGAAGCTGGAGGAAGCGGCGGCGATTGAGACGGCGTGAGGGGTTATCAAGAACAAAGCAGGTTGACCGGGTGGGGGAGCTCACCCGGTTATTTATTGCATTATTATGATTGTTAGCATTATAATGCTTATCATGTGCAATTGATCGATCAGGCTCGCCCAACGTGAGTCTGAAGAATCATTGGAGGATATCAAATGAAAAGAATGTTAATCGCTGCCCTTTGCGTCGTTCTGATCACATCTTTATTTACTGGGTGCAGCTCCACACCGGCAAGCTCTGAAAAGCAAATACCTGACTTGACGGGTGAATGGAAACAAACAGTAATACTGATGACTCATATCAGGTTGCTGTGATAAGTGGTGATACGATTGAAATTTACTGGGTAAGTGATAACGGCGATACAAAATCACTCTATTGGGCTGGATCTTTTATTGCTCCATCTACGGTTGACGAACCATATCAATGGGATTCAAAAAATGATCATAGCAAGACTGATGGCGCTATGCTCGCTTCAAGTGATGATACAAAAACGATAACATACCAAAACGGTGTACTAAGCTATGAAGCTTCCGCTTTGGGCACGACAAAGAAGGTTAAACTCGAAAAACAAAAATAGCAACACATGCTTTTCGAAGATATTCAGACTTGAATAGCGATAGAGTATACATCCCGTGGATACTTTCAGGGGTTTACAATGTGTGTGAACTTGGAGGCTTGAGGCATGAAGGACCTTTATCTGATCGGGGGCACAATGGGAGTGGGTAAAACGACCACATGCCAGATCATCAAGAGTAAATTGGACCGTTGTGTCTTTCTGGATGGCGATTGGTGCTGGGATATGCACCCGTTTCTTGTGACTGAGGAAACCAAGAAAATGGTCGTTGGGAACATCTGCTTCCTGCTGAACAGTTTTCTCAAGTGCTCCCTATACGACAATATTGTGTTCTGCTGGGTGATGCACCAACAGGCAATCATAGACGACATTGTTTCCTACCTTGACACCACAGGCTGCAGGGTTCATGCATTGTCATTGGTCTGCAATGATAAGGCGTTGGAAACCCGGCTGAGGAAGGATGTTGAAGCCGGTATTCGGTCGGAGGATGTGATTCACAACAGCATCGTGCGGCTGCCGCTATACGAAATGCTTGATACTCAAAAAGTGGATGTGTCGGAGATCACCGCTGCTAATGCGGCTGACTTTATCATCCATCACGCGAAATGATTGCTTAATTAATTCCCGCCAGCTTCTCCTCCAGCACCCGCACATCAACCCCCAGCGTCCTCAGCACTTCCGGCTCATACCGGCAGAAACCGGTGCTGCCCATGATCTTGCTGGCGTAATGCTGCGCCACATGCACAATACTCACCAAATCCTTGTTAATGATCCTGTCATCATTGGGCGCGCCGTGATAAAGCGCCGCTTCCACCATCACGAAGGGCAAATCCCACCACTTGAGCAAGTAGCCGCCCACTTGCGCATGAGTGATGCCATAGCGGTTCATTTCCAGTGCCAACAAGTCAGCCTGGGGGTCGGCCAGGGCTTCGCTCAGAAAGGGGATGTAGTCCGGATACTGCTTGATCATAAACACAATCCCAAGATTGTGCAGCAACCCGGCGGTGCATTCGGTGTGGTTCTGCCTTCGGAATAGGATTGTTTCAGACAATATGCGTTGAATCTTGTTTGTGAGGGAAGCCTGGGCCCACACGTCTTGTGCGATTCTGCTCCCGGCTCCCCGGAGGGTGAAGCTGTCCATCACAGAGGTGGTCAGCACCAGGTTTTTCAGGTTTTGCGTGCCCAGAAACGTGGCCGCCTTCTGGATCGAGGCGGTTTTCACCCCATAATAAGCGGAATTGGCCATTTGCAGCATCTTTGCGGAGATTGCTGGATCCCGCTCGATTTTGGCGGAGATCGCTGCGATGTCTGCGTCGCTTTCGATTGCGTTCAGGATTTCCTGGTAAAACGGCTTCAGCGTTGGGAGCCTGCCGGTGTTGTTGATCACGGTGAGCAGGTCTTTGGAGGTAAGCAACTCCTCAGTATCCAGCACCTGCTTGATGATCCTTTTCAGCTCGGTATCGTTCCAGGGCTTGAAGATGTGGGCCTTGGCGATGTTGTCCAGCAGGCTGTTCAACATCAGCTTTTCATCGGCTTGGCTGCCCATCAGGATGCGGATGGTGGAGGGGCGGTTTTTCTTGATCCGCTTGAGCAGCTCGACGCCGCTCATGTCCGGCATTTTCAGGTCGCACACCGCGATATCGATTGTGAGACCTTCCAGCACCACCAGCGCTTCCACGGCGCTCCGGGTGCAAATCACGGTGTAATCAGAGTCCTCAAAGGCTGTGGAGAAAGCTTGGAGCACCTGCTCGTCATCATCGACAAAAAGGATGTTCTTCAAACCGGTTTCCTCCGCAGGTGGTTGATAGGTCTTTTCAGACAACTAACATGTGCCCGGATCGGCAATGCGTCAAACGGAGAATTGGCTCTTGGGCTGATGGTTTTCGAGGTATGGAACCATCGCCAATCTGGAAGAATCAGATCAATCGGATGTCCGCAGGAAGGGAAACGTAAAATCGGGTATTGCAAATATATACTATGAGATGTATAATTATGCAAATCCAAGAATAGGGAGGACTCATCATGCCCAAGCAGAAAATTGTGCTCGCCTACTCCGGCGGCCTGGATACGTCCATCATCATTCCGTGGCTCAAGGAGAATTATGACTGCGAGGTCATCGCCATGGCCGCAGATGTGGGCCAGGGCGAGGAGCTTTCGCCGCTCAATGAAAAGGCGATCAAAACCGGCGCCAGCAAAATCTACATCGAGGATCTGAAGGAGGAGTTCATCACTGACTTCATCTGGCCCACGCTGAAGGCTGGTGCGGTGTATGAGGGTAAATATCTTTTGGGCACCTCGTTTGCCCGGCCCATCATCGCCAAGCGCATGGTGGAGATCGCTCTGCAGGAGGGCGCCACGGCCATTGCCCATGGCTGTACCGGCAAGGGCAACGACCAGGTGCGCTTCGAACTGACCGTAAAGGCGCTAGCCCCTCAGCTCAAGATCATCGCCCCCTGGCGCTTATGGGATATCAAGAGCCGCGATGAGGAAATTGACTATGCCAACGCCCGCGGCATCGATGTGCCTGTGACCAAGGCGCGGCCCTACAGCATGGACCGCAACCTGTGGCACCTCTCCCACGAGGGTGCCGATTTGGAGGATCCGTGGAACGAGCCGCAGAAATCGCTCTACATGATCTGCAATGCGCCGGAAAACGCGCCGGACAAGCCTGAATACGTCGAGATCGATTTCGAGCAGGGCATCCCAACCAAGGTGGACGGCAAGGCGCTGAAGCCCATCGAAATGATTGAAACACTGAACGCCATTGGCGCCAAGCACGGTGTGGGCATCATTGACCTGGTGGAAAACCGGCTGGTGGGCATGAAGTCCCGCGGGGTTTATGAGACTCCCGGCGGCACGATCCTCTACGCCGCCCACAAGGAGTTGGAGACGATCACGCTGGACCGTGACACTACCCACTACAAGGAGCTGGTGGCTGCACGGTTTGCAGAGCTGGTATACTTCGGCCAGTGGTACACGCCCCTTCGGGAGTCGCTTTCGGCCTTTGTGGATAAGACGCAGGAGTCTGTCACCGGCACCGTGCGCTTGAAGCTTTACAAGGGAAGCTGCACACCGGCTGGCGTGAAATCCCCTTACTCCCTCTACAACGAGGAATTCGCAACATTCGGCGAGGATGCCGTGTATAACCAGAAGGACTCCGAGGGCTTCATTAATCTGTTTGGCCTGCCCATCACGGTGCGGGCGCTGATGAAGAAGAGTGTGGAGTAACTCCACCCCTTATTGCCTCCCGAAGAACCCTCTCCCCAACCCCTCCCCCTTCAAGGGGGAGGGGGATGTTTGATCGATGGGGGCTTCGCCCCCAATCCCCCCCACAAGGGGTGGGGCTCTCGGATGCATAGGCGAGCAGCTGCTGAAGGACGCAGCCGGCCTGCCTAGCCCAATAACTCCCCCCCCTCTATGAAGAGGGTAGGGAACTGCTTGACCAAAGTGTTGATATCATCCAATCCTTACCCTCCCTTAATAAGGGGGGATGTCGCCGCAGCGACAGGGGGGATTTGAAAGGACTGACCTCCATGAAACTCTGGGCCGGCCGCTTCGAACAGCAAACCAACAGCGCTGTGGACAGCTTCAATTCCTCGCTGCCCTTCGATTGCAGACTGTGGCGGCAGGATATCCGGGGTTCCATTGCCCATGCCCGGATGCTGGGGCAGCGGGGCATCATCCCGATGGCCGACACGGAGGCCATTGTGGCGGGGCTACAGGGTATTTATGATGACATCGAGGCCGGTCGCGTGCAGTTTTCAGAGGGGGAAGACATCCACATGTTTGTGGAGGCGCTGCTGACGGAGCGCATCGGCGAGGCAGGCAAGCGGCTGCACACCGGCCGCAGCCGCAACGACCAGGTTGCGTTGGATAGCCGCATGTTTGTGATGGATGCCTGCGGTGAAGCCGTCGCCCTGATCCGTGCGCTGGCAACCACGCTCACAGGCATTGCGGAGCGGCATGTGGAGACGATCCTGCCTGGGTTTACCCATCTGCAGAAGGCCCAGCCCATCACGCTGGGGTTCCACCTGATGGCCTATTCAGAGATGCTCAGCCGCGATGTGTCGCGTTTTCAGGATTGTCGTGGCAGGGCCGGGCGCATGCCACTGGGCTCCGGGGCGCTTGCCGGCACCACCTATCCGCTGGATCGGCACGCTGTGGCCAATGCGCTTGGATTCTCCGCCATCACGCGCAATGCGTTGGATGGTGTATCCGACCGCGACTTCATACTGGACTTCCTGTATGCCTCCTCCGCCTGCATGATGCATATGAGCCGCCTGTGCGAAGAGCTCATTCTATGGGCCAGCGACGAATACAAATTCATCACGCTGGATGACAGCTTCAGCACCGGCAGCAGCATCATGCCCCAGAAGAAAAACCCAGACGTGGCGGAGCTGATCCGCGGGAAAACAGGCCGGGTGTACGGCGACTTGATGGCGCTGCTCACCACGATGAAAGGGCTGCCGCTGGCTTATAACAAGGACATGCAGGAGGACAAGGAAGCGCTCTTTGACGCCTGCGACACATTGTTCGCATGCCTGAGCCTGCTGGCGCAAATGCTCGAAAGCACCGTGTTCCATGCTCCGCAGATGGCCCGGTCCGCAGCCTCCGGCTTCACCAACGCCACCGATGCCGCCGATTACCTGGTGGGGAAGGGCATCCCGTTTCGCCAGGCCCATGAAATCATCGGCAAGATGGTGCTCCACTGCGTAAAAAGCGGCATCAGCCTGGAGCAGCTCACCGAGGAGGAGCTTAAGGGTTATTCTCCACTCATCAGTACTGATTTTAATGAAGCGATCAGCATGGCCACCTGTGTGAACCGGCGTGCGATCATTGGCGGGCCTGCTCCCGATCGGGTGCGGGAGCACTGCAAATCGCTTCGCGTTGAAATGGAAACCTGGAAGTAGGATACGATGCCTCACCGTTTACATATGCATCGTATCTGATCGTCAGTTACACAACCACCCGCTGTATATATCCGAACACAACTATTCAGTGTCGATTCACATTACGTTTTCTTTCCAATCCATTCATCATTCTGTTATAATAGCCATATGCGTACTCGGCAGAGAAACCCTGTGCATACTGGCAGACATAGCCAACCGGAGCGCGTAACCCGCCCGGAGAGGGCTGTTGACGCGCCGCCGCAGTGGATGACCGAGTTTCGGGGTGTCTGGGCCGGCATTGTGGTGATGTATGCCACCATTGCGCTCATCCTGATTGCGCTGCCGGCGGCGCTGCTGCAGACTTCCGTGGAAGCCTCCGCTTCATTCGACCGGTCTGCCGAAGACATTCTGCGCGGGGAATACCTTGCAGCCTACTCGCCCGAGGCCCTTTGGCGCAGGGTGGTGGAGGCCATCGCCGGCAAACCGGAGAAGGAGCCCTGGGTGCCTTCCGGCATCAATTACGGCAACACCAGGGTGCCATTGAAGCCGGAGACTGCGCCCATCTGCATGGCCTGGCAGTATCGCCCCAAAACGCTTGCCGCTGTTCCCAAGGGGGTCAACGCACTGGCTCCCACTTGGTTCTACGTGGAGGATGCCGGCGGCGTGGCCGAAGTGAACGCTCTGGATGAGCTGCTGGAGGTTAAGATCTCCAATTGGCAGCCCATGCAGTATATCAAGACTGCCCATGAAGCAGGCGCCCAGGTGTGGGCCACCGTGGTGTGCATCGGCACGCCTAAGCTTGCCCGTCAGATCGTTACAGACGAAGCCTGCAGGGCGCGCTTCCTCAGCCGTGTCACCGGCTGGGTGCAGGAGTATGGGCTGGACGGCATCAATTTCGATTTCGAGAAGATGTATCAGGAAGACGCCGCAGCCTTTACCAACTTGGTTGACCAGTGCAAGCAGGCATTACCGCCGGGCAAGGTGGTATCCGTATCTGTCACGGTGCCTCTGAAGAACCCGGAGGGCAACTTGTGGCAGTGTTATGACCGCGAGGGGTTGGGCCGCGTGGCCGATTATGTGGCCGTGATGACCTATGACAACCCCGATCTCCAGCCGGTGGCTGCCATTGATTGGGTGGAGGGCAAGGTCAACGACATGCTGGATGTGGTTCCTTCCTATAAGCTGCTGTTGGGCGTGCCGTTCTATGGTGTGGACTTTGTCCATCCGCTTCCGGAGGGGTCCGGCAGGATTACCGAATTGCCTGCGATGGCTGGAGCGACTACGCGAAAGACGATGACGCCCTCTGGTATCACGGCGTTACTGACGAAGGGTGCATATACCAGCGGCGGCAAGGAAGTGAAGCTGGATTACTGGGTGGACCAGGGCTCCTGGCTTCAGGACAAGGCCGTGATGCAGTATGCCTTTGTGGATACCGACAGACGTCTGCATCTGATCTATTGCGAAGAAGTGCAGTCTCTGGAGGCCAAGGGCAGGCTGCTTGCGTTTGAACGGCTTGGCGGCGCGGCAGTGTGGCGCATGGAGTTCGGCTCCGAGCCGCTGTGGGCTGCGTTGGGCAAAGGAATGAACGCGGTCAAATGACCGCTTGAGAGGAGTGGCTGGAGTGGAACCAAGGCGTTTTGTCCGGTCTAGCGACGCCTTTTTGTTTGGCGTTTGCGCTGGCATTGCCGGCTATATCGGCGTGCCCGCCATTCTTGTGAGGGTAGTCTGGGCGATTCTGGCGCTCACCAGCTGGCTGAGCGGCCCGGCTGTGGTGGCCTATGTGGTGCTGATGTTTGTGATGCCGCCGCCGGACGGCACACCGGAGGGCAAGCGGTTTGATTTCCGCACCGGGTTTGTGGGCCGTAACGGCTTTATCGTGCTGGCGATCTTGTTGATTTATTGGGGCGCAGCCATCCTGGTCAGGGAGTTCCTGCACGTGGATATTTCCCGATATCTCCTGCCGGCGGGCTTGATCCTTGGCGGCGGCCTGATGCTTGCGTTTGCGTTGCGCGGAGGCAAACGGTAAGCTGGTCTGTGTTTGGTCATAATCTATTCTGGAAGGATGACGTGTGTGAGAACGATCACACCAGGCTCTTTGCGGGCGAAACTGGCTGAGCAAGCCAGTCTTTTGGGGTTTGACGACATCGGTTACTGCCCGGCAGAGCCGTTTGAACAATGGTTGGAACATGCGTATAATCCGATTGCGAAGCGGATTGCCCATGATCCTCGGATGTTGATGGCGGATGCTAAAACCATCGTGGTAGCAGTCAAGCGGTATCAGGTTTTTGGGGCCTGGCCGGAGGGCTCTGCAGAGGTGGCCCACTACTACATCAATTCCAACACTGGCTTTGCGGAGATCAAAAAGCTGGGTTCAGTGTTGACTGAAGCCGGTTGGCAGGCGATGGTGAGCCCCAGTTTGCCAGCCAAGCAGGCAGCGGTGCGGGCTGGGTTGGGTGTGCAGGGCATGAGTACGCAGTTTTGCCACAGCGAGTTTGGCGTGCTCGTAAGCCTGCATATGATCCTCACGGATGCGCCGTTGGCCGAAGCGGCAAGCCCTTATGCCACCTGCGAGCTATGCGGCAGCTGTGCTGCTGCATGCCCCACAGGCGCTGTGAATGAAAGTGGGTTTGACCACCAGAAGTGCCTGCGGTTTCATATGGCCAGCGGTTCCGTTGTGCCGATGTGGGCCAGAGAGGCGATGGGCATGCGGTTGATTGGCTGCACCGACTGTCAGCATGCCTGCCCCAACGCAGCCAAATATGTGCAACCGGTGCCGCAGGCGCTTGCTGATGCCGCGGAGATTAGCGGCCTTTTGCGAGGCGAAAAGGACCAGATCGAAAGGCTCGGAGCGTTCATCGGAAAAAACTTCGCCCACCCGCGCCGCATCCGCCAGCAAGCGGTGATTTGCGCCGGCAACAGCGGCGACCAATGCTATGTGCCAGAGCTGGTTGGGTTGCTTTCAAACGAAGACCCGGTGCTGCGCACCCACTCTGCGTGGGCGCTTGGCCGTTTGGGTGGAGAGGCGGCAAGGCAGGCCCTTGCTGATGCCGTTTCCTTTGAAGATAATGAGGATGTCAGGCAGGAGCTTTTGATGGCTTTCACAAAGCTTCAAGCATCAGAATAACCGGGCGGAGGCTGTGCCAAGCGCGCACTCCCACCCGGTTATGAGTGCCGGGATGACTCCCAGGCGAAGGATGTACATGGGTCTTGAGCCCGGTTAACCTTTGTGCGCTCCTTTGCTGGACTCAGATGATGTTTCCAGCGCCGCAGAACTCGCTGAAGATGAACACCAGCAGCAGGAAGAAGAACAGCAGGCTGTCTCCATCTTCAAACAATCCACAATTGGTGAAGATAATCACCAGCAGCAGGAAGAAAAAGAGCAAGCTGGTATTGGCCCCTTCCACTTCGCCGGCCACGTTGTTCTCGCATGGCGCGCCCATGTTTGTGCCTCCTTTCAAAGCATTGAGTTGTTTCATTGCAACATATGATTTTGCGGCTGCCCTTGTGAATGCAGCCGTAGATTGTTCTGTGAGGCCGTGCGGCCAAATACTGGCGACGATGTGACAAATTGTATTCACATAAACACGAACAAAAAAACTAAAAACAATGTTAATATTCGCAAAAAACATCTTTTTATTGACTTGTACTCTTCCCATGCATATAATTATTTGGGGTTCATGTGGGATTTTCAAATGAACTCAAAAATTAACCGAATATTATTCCCACAGAGGAGCATGACATGCAGATCAGCTGCGATTGCCTTGTGATCGGTGCCGGTCCAGCCGGCATTTTCACGGCGCTTGAATTGAAAAAACACCGGCCTGAACTATCCGTGATCGTGGTGGACAGTGGTGCCGAGATCGCCAAGCGGGCTTGCCCGGCCAGAAAGCTGGGTCGCTGCATCAACTGCAAGCCCTGCAACATCCTGCATGGCTGGAGCGGTGCCGGTGCTTTTTCTGATGGCAAGCTTTCGCTTTGCAGCGAAGTGGGCGGCCAGGCTGCCGATTATCTGGGCAAAGCAAAGGCCGAAGAACTGATCAAATATGCCGATTCGGTCTATATGCAATTTGGCGCGCCTGATGTGGTGCACGGCTTAAATGACCGCAAGGTGGAAGAAATCGCCTACGAGGCCAGCCGCCACAACATCCAGCTGATCTCCTGCCCGGTGCGCCATTTGGGCACCGATCATGCCTTTGATGTGCTCAAGGCGATGTATGACCACCTGAAAGAAATGAAGGGTTTCCAGTTCTTCGCCCACACTTCTGCCCGTGATTTAATCATCGAAGACGGCGAGGTGAAGGGGGCCATACTGGTACGAGGTGACGAGACCATGGAAGTGCGCGCGCCAGCAGTGGTGGCGGCACCGGGCCGTGGCGGCGCCCAATGGCTGGCTGACACCTGCGAGAAAGAGGGCATCCGCACCGTTAACAATGAAATTGATATCGGCGTGCGTGTGGAAGTGCCCAACAGCATCATGGACCACCTCACCAAGCATCTGTATGAAGCCAAACTGGTCTATTACTCCGACACCTTTGAAAACCGGGTGCGTACGTTTTGCATGAACCCTGGCGGTGTGGTGTCCAGCGAGTATTATGAGGGTGGCCTGGCAGTGGTCAATGGCCACAGCTACGGCGACGGGGCGCTTCGCACCGAAAATACCAACTTCGCGATGCTGGTGTCCACCCACTTTACAGAACCCTTCAACGAGCCCATCGAGTATGGCCGCTACATCGCCCGCCTGGGCAACATGCTCACCGGCGGTGGTGTAATGGTGCAGCGCCTGGGCGACCTGGAAATGGGCCGCCGCACCACCGACTCGAGGCTTCGCAAGGCCACTACTCGGGCTACGTTGGAAACAGCAGTGCCCGGTGACCTGAGTTTTGTGCTGCCGCACCGGCACCTGACCAGCATTCTCGAGGCAATGAAGGCCTTTGACAAACTGGCACCGGGGCTTTACTCCCGCAACACGCTGCTTTATGGCGTGGAGGTAAAGTTCTATTCCAGCAAGGTCACCGTAAACAGCCGGTTTATGACGGGCATCAAGGGGCTGTATGCGATCGGCGACGGCGCGGGCATCACCAGAGGCCTGATGCAGGCGTCTGTCACCGGCATTGTGGTAGCCCGCGACTTGTTGGGGATGGAGATCTAGAAGTGGCCGGTAACGGCAGAGAGGATAACAAGATGAAAACAGTTGTGTTGTCTGGCATGCAGTGGGGCGACGAGGGCAAGGGCCGGTTTGTGGACTATCTGGCCGCGCAGGCCGATGTGGTGGTGCGCTATCAAGGCGGCAACAACGCTGGCCACACCGTGGAGATCGGAAGCGAGCAGTTCAAGCTGCATTTGGTGCCAGCCGGCATCTTCTATAAGGGCAAGATCAACATCATCGGAAACGGTGTGGTGATCAACCCGCTGGCGTTGGTTCAGGAGATGGATGAGCTGGAAAGCCGGGGCATTGATCTTTCTGGCCTTCGCATCAGTGACCGCGCCCACCTGGTGCTGCCCTACCACATTGTGGAAGACGGACTGGGTGAAGCTGCCCGCGGCGAGGGCGACATCGGCACCACCAAGCGCGGCATCGGCCCGGCCTATAC
>JAEZSE010000006.1 GCA_023421955.1 Bacillota bacterium | reverse complement strand
TCATGTTCAAATCCTAACTCAAATCCTTTAAGGATTCGATTCTCAAATAGAATTGCGTTTCTTTCCGTCTTGACTGTTCATATCAGTGCTATGCGGTTTTCAAGGTGCGGGAGCTGTTCTCGCTTGCTCGCCTCAGCGAGGCGAAGCTTTTATATGATATCAAGTTATTGGATCTTTGTCAACTGGAATTTTATTTTATCTTAATTCCTCGTTAACTTCCCTTTCACCTGACGCGCCGTTTCCCGAGGCGCAAGATGGAATTATACACATATCATTGATACAATGCAAGAGGAAAAATCTGAAAAACAGACATCATTCGCCAAATAGATATTAATGCTTCATTATAGCTTTCCGTACGATATATACTATAGAAGAATACGATTATGGGTTGTAATAAGTCTATACTTAAGAACTCATCTCAACAAAAGCATTGCGGCTCTAAATCGAAACCATGCTGATTTCCCTGCTTGGGTTCAGATAGAGTTTACAGCGCACTAAGTCAGCTGGCACAACATACGGAACCTGGCATATGGAGATCTTTACTCCATAAAACAACTCCCGGCGGCAGATAAACTGGCTGGTGCAATTTCCTCTGGCTGCGTTATTCAAGTCTGCCTGTTCCGTGTTCAACTCTTCCAGCTGCCGTTCCTGGCTCTCTTTGGTTGCGTTGGCCTTCTCCAGGACAACCAATTTGTCGGCGGCCAGCTTGCCGACCTCATGTAAAGGTTTCAACATGCGAATGATTTGTATGATCTTGGCATATTCCTGTTCCAATACGCGGATGCGCTCCTTGATACCCCTCAGGCTATCCATCACAGTTGGATCGATCCCAAGTTCCAACACCGTGGACACACCACTGGCGGTGCCCACCGAGAGAGCCTTCACATCATGGCCAACCACATAATTACCACCGATAACAACGCCCCGCTTGCCTTCTGCCACCAAATTACCGCCGCAACGCACTTGAGAATGCATAAGCACATCGGCTGTCACATCGCCCTTGGCCACAATCTCAGCGTTTTCCACAAACAGAGCCTTAAAGTTGCCACCGCAAACCGCTTTACCACGGCCTTGCCCTACCAAGCCCGCAACAATCTTGATATCGCCACCGGCTTCGAGGACCGCGCCTTCCACATTGCCGACAATCGTGATGCTGCCTGTTGCTTTCACGAGAAAGCCTGCCTGCACGTCACCGTTTACAGCCACAGTGCCATCAAACACAATATTACCCGTGGCGTTGCAGACATTACCACTGACGGTGAAAACCGTGTTGACGTGCACCTTACCATTCATGACCTCAACAGACCCATTGCATGCTGCAAGCAATTCCAGCTTGTTATCAGATACCTTTGTGTTTTTACCAATTGGTAGGCCAAAGCTTCGAACCGGATCAGGCAGTAAAACACGTCCACTCACTGTTTTACCAGGCGTTCCCTTCACAGCAGGCGTGAGGGTCACCAATCTCTGTCCGGCCGACACCGACTCAATTAAGCCTAAGTCGCGGTAATCCACCGTGCCATCATCCCGCTCGTGTGGCTTAATCTCGCGCGACATGCTGAAGTGATAGGCCAATACGGCATCTGAACCTTGCACCGGTTTCGTGCCTTGCGCCACAAGCACCATTTCGTTATACTTGGGTTTATCTGCCAACTCTCTTACAGTGCTGTCGTTAATACCAAACAGCACTCGGCGTCTCGCAAGAGCCTCAAGGAGTTGCTGCAAAGTCATATCTTTCCCGCCGTATTTTGGGGGGCGAATGCCAATATAAGCCGATTGCTCATCTTCTGATACAATGATATCGGCATCAGCGTCAACCGGTGGCATATAGTCATCCGGTGTGATTCTTTCGTTTATACCTTGCGTCGGCTTGCTTTCCATATGGCTCCAATCCGAACACTGGCACAGATCTGCCGGCCTGCACCAAATTCGACACCCAATCACCCAAGCGAAATCTGCCGGGGGACCGATATGAAATCCTGCTACCTACAATTGCCCAGAAAATGAGCAGCCTAAACGATGATATTGCCCAAACGCCACATCAATGAAGCTTTTGTGTCTCGTTATTACCTTGTTTGCCAAAGCTCAGAATTCATCGATCGGACTTGTCTCCCGGCAGAGGAGGAAATGTGATCTCATATAGCGCCCTTTGATCCGGTAGGTACACATGAGTAAAGCTCGAATAGAAGTCATTTTCGGATAGAAAGATGATACCATCGGCCATCCCGGCCCATATACAACTTGACATAGCTCCGGAAAGATTGTATTTGGCGCATTTGTCTTTATAGATTTGAAAAAGGCACGCAGGCTTCCAATTCACAAACCAGAAACGCCCCTCGCCAGTCGCCTGACAAAACGTCCCCTCTAGCGCGGTGGTTCCCGCGCTGATCCAAGCCTTTGCCGCGACATCGAAATAGCTGAGTGTAACCGTATCCACGCCAGGAAACCCAATCCCCCCATCAGTTGAAAATGATGGCGAGTCAGATGTTGAGCCAGAGGGGAATCCGCCCGTATCCGCAACCAATACATAACCTGTGCGCCGGAATTGAAACAGCCGCCCGGCATCATCCACAATGTAGTTCTCACAGCGGAACTTCCCACCTGGAAACTTTGCCATGTCCAGACGGACAGAAGCTTGGTCACTCTCGCCCAGGCCGGACAGCGCAATATACTCCCTTCGTGCATTTCGATAATAAACGGTTCCGTATCCCTCCGAAACCCTCACATCAGGATCGGCTGCAACCGTATCAATTCTGATCTCATGGCCGGTAACTGTATGGCATGCCATGAGCGCGCCGCCATCAACATAAAGGTAATACGGCCCCACCATCAAAAAGCCCTGCCCATCGGGGAACCGCACACGATTGCTCTCCTGCCGCATAAGGGTGAAGGAGCCGGTTGCGCAGTCGTAACGGTAGGCGCATTCCTGCTCCAATACCTCGCTGCCCACAATTCCAAATCCGCCCTGCACGCCAAACCACAGGTTATTGGATTCATCCGCATACATCCACGTGCAGTCCACATTGCGCAGGATGCGCTTGGTTGTGTTTCCAGCAATCAGGTAAAGATCACGAGCCCAGGCATAATACGCAACACCGCCGCGCTTTACGATCCCAAGGCTGCCGTACCGATCCAAGGGATAGTTTTTCATGGATTTGATCAATTGCTGGATTGTCATTGTCTTTTTTACTATCTTGGCAGAAGAGGCGTTGGTTTGAGCAGTGACGGTAGCTGCCTGAGTGACCGTAGGAGACGCCGACGGAGTGGCTGCGAACGTTTGCGCGGGCACTGGTGTTTTGACCGACCAGGTAGGGCTTGCCGACAGTTGCACAGACTGGGATGGCGCCGCTAGCGTCGGCATCGAAGGCGATGCCTGGACCAGACTGGACGCACTGGCCATCACCGTGGGTGTTGTTGTGGCAGTAGTCCTGACGGATACGACCGATGGAGAAGATTGCCCTCCCGCCGGGTATGCCGTAGCGGTTGCCGGCACAGAGCTCTCGCTTTGTGCCAGATACACCGCGCCGGCCAACAGCACCGCGCTGATTGCCAGCAAGCCAAAAACCATGCTGACTAACATGGATTGCCTGTTTGATTTTGACATGCCTGCCTCTTCTTTACTCAATCACGCAATATACAAAGGTTATCAATTGAGTATATACCCATTACTCAAACACAATAGTCAAAAAGGTGAATTCGCTGTGGGCACAATCTTTTGTACTTCAGCATCGCTTATCCGGCATCAATCATCGAAGCAACACAACAGTTATTCCTTCATTATTGGCAATCCGTCCCTCATAACTCGCAAGCGCCGGGCAGTGGGCAAGAAACTCCCTCTTGCGCCAGTGCCATTGCTCACCGGGTACAGACTCCCGCACAACAGAGGATAGGCTGCCATCAGAGAGCGCACGGCGCGCTGCCGTCCGAATCGCTCCGCCCACGCCGGATGAACCATAGCCATGAATCAGCACCGCTGCGCGGACACCTCTGCGTGGGCAGGCCATCAGCGTGTTCTTCATATTCATTACAGCAGTGTCGGTTGCGGGGCGTCCCGCTTCCATGTTGATTTCGAGCACTTTGGAGGGCATTGGCGTCTCCGTCTTCATTTTCTAGTATTGTACACCATAATCTGCGCCATTTTCACCCGGATCGATGGAAAAAAGCACCGCAGCCGGGCAATGTTTTCATCGATATGAAAATCATGTATAATCACATATTAAGAGATTGAATCGCACAGGCGGCGGGTATCAATTACCACACCGCTAGAAATAATATATACGCATGCCAGTATGAGATCAGAAAGGAATCCGCAGGATGAAATGCCCGGTTTGCGGCACGGAGAATAAATCCACCAACAGAGCCTGCTTCAAGTGCTCCCATTTGCTCAACGACAGCGTCGTGCAGCCCAAAGGCAACGTCAATTCGTTATGGTATAACAAATCCGCCGAACAGACAAAGCCAAAAGGCCCGCCTCCCTTTTGGGGAGATACACAGGGCAAGCCGACCTATGAGGACAAAAGTGAGTTTATCGTGCTGCACGACGAATCCTCCACTGACAACGCAGCCCAGGATCTGGTAGACAGCGGCGCGCCGGTGCCGGACAATCGCACGAAACTATCCCGCATGGCCGGTCGGCGCGAGGTGGATGTGGTGGTGCCAGCCCGTTCAAAGCCAAAAGAGCAGTCGCGCAGGGTTCAATCTGTGCGGATCCGTTGGCCCCGGCTGATCATATCCACACTGGTCATCCTGATGCTGTTTGTCGGTGTGGGGTATGGAGTTTTCCAACTCTATCAGCTGATCGCCGGCACAATCTCGGACATGACGAACGCGAAAGGAGACACCGCGTATCAAGACCCTGAAGTGGAAAAGGTGATGATCGACGGAGAATCCTGGCACAGGATCACCTTTTTCGGCAAAGATGGCGACATGGTGCTTGTGACAGACCCGAAACGCCAGTTGCCCATTCAAAAAGGCAAGGCCGAACTGCTGCTGAACGACCAAGGCTATATCACAGACGAGTCTCAAGACAAGGTGGTCGTATCGCTTGAGGCCATCATCGTATCGCCGGATAACACGGAGCGCAAGATCACCATCAACCCCTATGACATTGAGGTGCCTCTTGCGCCGCTAAAAATCATCACACCCAAGGAGCAGAACTCCACAACCGATCTGGACAACATGAATGTAAAGATCAAAGTGCTGCCAGGCAGCACCCGTGTGCTGATCGGCAACCAAAACCGCACAGACTACATTAACAGCGAAGGGGTGGTGTCCGCATCGGTAGACATCGAGCCCAGCGGCATCAACACGATCCTGATCACGGTGGAAACACCGAAGCACCGCAAGAACATCTATGAGCTAAAGATCAACCGCCCAATCATGGACGTACCTATCGAACTGAGCGAAACCACAACGGACGGCACCTTCGCGCAGATCTCCGGCAGCACCGTGGCAGGCGCCACGATCACCACCGACGCAGAGGTTTCCGGCAAGATCACGACCGACAGCAATGGCCTGTTCCGCTTCAAAGCCAAACTAAAGCGCTGGGGTTGGAATGACATCACAATCACCGCGACAGACTCCTCCGGCAAACTCTCCACGATGGTGCACCGTGTCAACCGGCCGGCAGCATTGGCAAGCTATACAAAGAAAGCATGGAAGATGGATTACTCCTACCTGTCATCGGCAGCGGAAAACCTGATTGGCACCGTTTACAAGCTGGAAGGAGTCGTGATCAAGCAAATTGAAAACGAGGAGTCACAGTATTACCTGTTTAATGTGGGTGCCGCCGGGGAGAACAAGCCACTGATTATAGAGTACTCCAAAGACCAGGGACTAAAAATGGACCAGTATTACTCCATCTTTGCCGATGTCACCGGGGTGATGGATGGTTACCCTGTGCTCACGGCAAGGTTCGTGTATGATGCCGATTATCCCCAGGGATACACGTCAGCGCCGGAAGCCGGTTCCACCGCAACGGCGACACCGGAGCCATCAGAAAGCGAAAGCCCCGCTGAGTAACCGACTTGGTATGTGCCAATGCACACAGTATATGATAACAAAAAGAGCGGTTCCCCGCTCTTCTAGCATTATGTAGCGTAATCGTTACGATCAGAAAATCACTGTCAGAAGAATCAAAAGGCCGATTATGGCAATCACGACTCCGATGGCCTTAAACAACAGCAGTGACTTGGCGGTGTCATGGCCGCTGAAAATGCCTCCAAGTTTCCAGGAGTTAACCAGCCGCCCAGCATAAAGGAATAACAACACACCTGCGACGATCAATAGCAGCAAAAGGATTACCCACCCAACTGAACCGGTTTGTGTGCCGCCGACTTCCTGCAGGATCCTGTCGCGGATGCTGAGAGCCTTGTTCATCTGTGTGTAATCATTCTGGCTCACCACTGTGCCATAACTCATCTTAACCGTGGCTGGTGTACCGGTAGTATCCAGCGTGACATCCAATTTCTGCCCGTTGGTCAGCGTAAACTGAGCGTGCCCGCCCTGTATCACGGTAATCAGCGCATCGTTGAGCGTGAGCTGCTCGGCGTTGCCGGATTTCTCCCAAATCCAAACACTATCGCCTTCGGTATATTTGTAGCCCCCGTTTTCCATTCTCGACAGGTTACTGAGCCTGCCGGTGCAACCGGTGACGAATACTGTAACAGCCAAAACAAGCATGGCAATCATCACTACCAATGCCCTGCTGCGTCTCGTCATAATCCCTGCTCCTTTCCATTGCGCATGATACATGCTATGAACCCGGGCGGCAATCTGCCAATTCACGGGCATTGCGACCATGTTCTATCTTATTCTACCACATATTGTGAAAAATAGTAATGTGTATGGACAGTACACAAAAATCTATCTCTTTATACTGCTTTTGCCACACAGCCAAGACCGGTACCCGCCAGAACATATCATATGGAGCGCCCTCTTTGTTATTTGCTATTTACGAACATTTGTGCTATAATCACGTCAACGGAGGCCAGGCCATGGACTTGATGGAAAAGTTGGCGATTCTCGGTGACTCAGCGAAATATGACGTTTCTTGCTCGTCCAGCGGCTCGACAGGGCGCAAAGGCACCTTCGGCAGCACCGCGGCACCCGGCATCTGCCACACGTGGGCAGGCGATGGGCGCTGCATCTCGCTGCTCAAAGTGTTGATGACCAACCGCTGCATATACCGCTGCGAATACTGCGCCGTGAACGCCACAAAAGACATCCAGAGGGCTGATCTTTCTCCAGTAGAGTTGGCCGACATTACCGAAGCATTCTACCGCCGCAACTACATCGAAGGGCTTTTCTTAAGCTCCGCTGTTCAGAAATCGCCGGACCACACAATGGAGCGAATGATCGAGGCAGTGAAACTGCTCAGAGATAGGGGTTTTGGCGGCTATATCCACATGAAGGGCTTGCCTGGCGCCAGCCGCCATTTGATCGAGGCAGCGGGTCGCCTGGTGGACCGCATGAGCGTGAATATTGAGCTGCCCAGCGAAAAAAGCCTGACGGCGCTGGCGCCTGACAAAAACGCGCAGACCATTCTCAAGCCCATGGGGTTGATCTCTGGCCTGATCGAGGCAGGGAAAGAGGAGAAGAAGCAGATCGTCCATGCGCCAAGCTTTGCACCTGCCGGGCAATCCACCCAGCTCATCGTGGGAGCTTCACCGGAAAGCGACCTCACGATCCTGAAGCTCAGCGAAGCTCTCTATAAAAAGTACACCTTGAAGCGTGTGTACTACTCGGCTTATATGCCGATCAACAAAAGCCCACGGCTGCCCGAAATCGTCAAGCCACCGCTGGTGCGCGAGCACCGGCTCTATCAGGCAGACTGGCTGCTGCGGTTCTATGGGTTCAAAGCCGGCGAGATCCTGGAGCAGAAGGACCCGCAACTGGATCTTGACCTGGATCCGAAAAGCGCCTGGGCGCTGCGCCACCCGGAGTTCTTCCCGGTGGATCTAGCCACCGCGCCGATGGAACACCTCCTGCGCGTGCCGGGGATCGGCCAGGTGTCGGCCTTACGCTTGGTGCAAGCCAGACGGTTTGGCGGCCTCACCTTTGAGGATATCAAGAAGTCTGGCGTCGTGATGAAGCGCGCCTGCTACTTCATCACTTGCCGCGGCGGTTTCCTGCCGGAAATCAGGCTCTCCCAGCCACAGCTGCGCATGCGGCTCACACCCCTTTCCCGTGTGCCGGAGGTCACAGGCGGAACGCAGCTCTCCCTGTTTGACGCCGGCCCTGCCGATGCCTACGGCGCTCTCTCGGCAGAGTTGCACAAAAGCCCCGTACAGCTGCTGCTGGGAGGCGCTTCGTGAACACAGCCTATGTGACCGACGGCAGCTTCGAAGGCCTGCTCTCCGCCGTCTACGATTCATGGTATCGCCGGGAGGACAATGTGTGCAACATCCTGCCAGCCATGCCGGTGCAGCCCGATTTCCTGATCACCTACCGGCCTGTCAAGACCAACGAAGCCAAGGCCGAGAAGGTATTTGACGCGATTTTGGAAAAGATTGGCGACGAGGCTGCCCGCAAGGTGATGCTGTGCTGGTTTTCTTGCGACCCCAATGCGGGCCGCATGGTCCTCAACTACCTGCGGTTCGGCTTTCGCAACGGCCCTTCGGTGGAAGAAATGGTCACTCACCAGTTCGTCAAACCGCTGCATGACATGGCCGGCCGCGTAGGGTTCGAGGCTCACCGCATGAACGGCCTGCTGCGCTTCCATAAAACAAATCAAGGCAGTTACTGCGCGGTGATTGAGCCGCTTTACTACATCCTGCCCCTGCTGGCCGAGCACTTCGCCGACCGCATGCCCGATGTGCATTGGCTCATCCATGACAAAGGCCGTGCGCTCACCGCCGCCTATGAAGAAGGGCAGTGGGCAATTGTGCCTGGGCGGCTTATCGACACGGTGAAGCAGGCCGGAGAAGAGGATCAGTTTCAGGAGATGTGGCGGCGCTACTTTGACACGATGGCCATTGAGAACCGGCTGAATCCCAAGCTGCAGCAACACTTCATTCCGAAGCGGTATTGGAAGCATTTGGTGGAGAAGCCGGGGAGGAAGATTACTTGAAAAATATGAAGCTTCACCGCTCCCAATTAAAACGGCTTAAGCTCAGCAATATAGATTCCTCTGGCACTAGTCGAAACTACTGTAATCTTAATGAACTTCGTCTTGATTTCTCTGCCAAAGGAAATAGAGATTTCCTCCTCTTTATCATACACATCATATGCGATGTCACACATAATACTGGTATGATCAGAAAACTCAAGTTTCACACGGATTTTACCGCTTTCCGGATTATCCACATCCCCCTCATCTGGATATTGGCTTCGATCCCCTATATAGAACGACATACCGGAAACAGATTGCGTCTTAGCGGAAGAAATATTAATCCATTCTCCGATAGCCTTTTTCGTCGCCCAACCTGTTGAAATCTTGCCATCGATTGCATTTTGAGGTTTATATGATATGCCTTTCACACCAGGCAACACGGACGATGCCTGAGCTGAAGTAAAGGATGGCTTTGTTCTCGGGTTGGACAAAGAAACAATATAGTAACCGAACATGCTGTTCTTGTCCTTCTTCAAGATCACCTGGCGTTTTGTATCATACTCTTGAATGCACAATCCGCCACCTTCATTAAACACATCGAATGTAACCTTTAACTGGTCATCATCCATCTTTATGATTCTATATACATATGGAACACGATAAGGATCGCCTTCACCCGCTATATATTCAAATTTGCCGTTTCGATAATAAATACCCGTTGTGTACTCGCTGTATGGCCCTGACCCATGGCCTTGCTTTGCTCGATAGGAGAATCCAAAAGCGGACTTCACGATTCGCTTAATTTCAGATTTCGTATATGATTCGCGGGGTTCATTGTATCCATTGAGCTCAGGATAGTTATCAAGAAAGTCCCAAACGAATCCCAAGTATTGCTTGGCACTCAGCTTTTTCCCATTGGAGAACTCTCCCATATAGAGAGTCCCTAATAGCAGCACTTTGAGTTTGTAAAACTGTTCGCTCGTTAACCCGGCATACTTAATATCTGGGATATCGATTTGCTGTATTGGCTCCGGCTCCTCTGTTTCTTCAGGCTCACCAACCGGCTCTTCCGAATCTAAAGCGGTTTCCTCAGGCTCAGGAGTCGAGGTGTTCTCCTGTATTGTTGGCGAGAGCAATGGAGTTGGTGCAGACGTAGGAACCACTGGTGACTCTGTGGGTGTGACAGTAGTAACTGGCGAAGCCATCACAATTGTTGGCTTAATTGTCTCAATGGGCATCCCATTGCAGGCAGCGACAGCAAGCATCAGCACAACGCTAACCACCAAGGAACCCGCCCGCTTCACGCTGCCCATACACAGCCTCCATATGAAATTGTCATAATATGGTATCTGAATCAGATTATAGTGATAAAATGATCAATCGTCAACGTCACGGTTCCTGAGCCGCAGCATCATCTCCCACTTCTCCTTGGACATCCCCTTTTGCAGCGGCGCGCCGGCGCCCCGCATGAGCCCCAGGCAAGCCTTGCATTCATGGCCGCACTCGGGGCACTTGCATTCGCTTTCCAAGCCCTTGACTACATTGGCCATCAACACCCCGCACTGGGGGCAACCACATTGCATGAACTACACCTCGAAACAAAATATCGCGGGCGATTCATGAATCGCCCCTACATAAATGCTTGAGAAAGACCTTCCCTACCCTCCCTTATGAAGGGGGGATGGCCCCGCAGGGCCAGGGGGGATTTCTCTGGGGTGTCGCTACGTTGCGCCGCTGCGGTGCAACAGAACAGGCGACAGGGAGGATTTCTACGGTGTTGCCCTCTGCCTCACCGCTTCATACATCAGCACCCCGGCAGCCACCGAGGCGTTCAATGAATTGAGCTTGCCGAGCATCGGTAGCCGCGCCACAAAGTCGCATTTCTCAAGCACCAACCGGCGCACACCGCCGCCTTCGCCGCCCACCACAATGGCGATGGGGCCTTTCATATCCACCTCATAAGCCAGCTTGCCCTCCATGTCGGCGCCGACAATCCAGATGCCCCGCGACTTGAGTTTCTCCATGGCTTGCACCAGATTGGCGACCTTACATACCGGCACATGCTCAATGGCTCCGGCGGACGCCCGGCCCACCGCAGGTGTCAGGCCCACGCTGTTGTGCTGTGTCACCACCACGGCCTGGACCCCGGCGCACTCGGCGGTGCGGATGACCGCCCCCAGGTTGTGAGGATCCTGCACCTCATCGAGCAGCACCAGAAAGGGCGTTTCGCCCTTTTCTGTGATGCTGTCAAGCACATCGTCCAGCTCGGCATAGCCATGGGCGGCACATAGGGCGACGATGCCCTGGTGTTTGCCGGTGGCGGATAAGCTATCCAACCGCTCCTTGGGCACAAACTCGATCTTGATCTTCCGGCTGCGGGCCAAGCCGGTGATGCCGCGCACACTCTCCTGGCTAATGGTCTTGGCAATCATCAGCTTATCAATGGGCCGTTCGGCTTTCAGGGCTTCCCAAACGGGGTTTTTGCCCTCGATCAGGTTGACCTGCTCTTCATTTCCGTTCATGCTACTCACCAAACATTTCGTTGTATTTCTGCCGCACTTCCTTGATTTTGCCGCAGGTCATTTTTCCCTCAGTGCAGCCGCCTGATACACAGGGCGGTCCGGCCTTGGCAAACAGCGCCGGCGCTGCCTGCTTGGCAAGCCGCAGCATCTCCCACGCCAGGGCGCGGATCTCCCACTGGGCGCGGTTGCAGCACCGCAGGTGGAAAAAGTGCATGAGTTCCCGGGCGTTCATTGTCACAATGAGCTTGGTCTCGGCGGCGTTGGGCAATACAAAGCGGGCGTCTTCATAACCGGCCTCGTTTTCACCCAGCTGCGCCACCCATCCGTCATACCACGCCTGCATCTGCGCCATCTGCTCCTCAAAGCGCCGAACGGCGTCCGCTCCCAGGCGGGCAATACCCTCCGGAACCACATAGCTGAAGGTGCCGCCATCGGAAAGCGCCCCCACATATCGCTGGGACTTCACCGAGAAGCTGGCGATGCGGTGGCGGGTCAATTGGGCCAACAGGCTGCGGGAGACCCCCTCCACACCAAATGTGAAGCTGGCGTGCTCCACCGGGGAAAGGTGCCCCATCTCAATGAGCTTGCCCAAAAACCTGGACTGATCCCTGGCCTCCACGCCGACCTGTAGCGTTTCAATGTCTGCGTCGGAGTAGCACAATTTCGATGCCGTAGCGACCAGTTGCTCTGGGTCCGGGGTATGGCTGATCAAAAAAACCTTCTGACTGACTGCACTCAATGCCTGACCTCTGATTCATTTGCATTCGGTTGGTTCATTATACCGGATATGCACGGATCTTTCCAGCCGCTGTCAAACTGTTGTATAATCAAGCATACTTTTGTTTACTTGGAGGTGTCGCAATGATTGCCATACTTTGGGCCAGCCCCAACCACGATGGTCTCACCGCCGCCTGCGCCCATGCCGCCGAAAAAGGCATTCGCAATGCAGGAAAAGAATGCAGGCTTTATCAGCTCAACACACTCAATATCAACGCCTGCAAAGCCTGTGGAAACGGTTGGGGCACCTGCCGCGAAGGCCATGTCTGCCAGGTGAAAGATGGATTTCAGGCGCTGCATGAAGAATTGAAACATGTCGAGGCACTGGTTCTTGTGACGCCAGTGTATTGGGGCGACATGGCCGAAGTGGCAAAGAACTTTGTGGACCGGCTGCGGCGCTGCGAAGCGCTGGCCCGAGAGGATAGCCCATTCCGCGACATGCCCATGGTGGCTGTGGCCGCCGCTGGCGGCAGCGGCAACGGCACGGTAACCTGCATGCTGCAAATGGAGCGGCTCACCCAGCACATGGGCATGCGGCTCATCGATGCGATCCCGGTGAAGCGGTTCACAAAAGAGTATCAATTGAAAGCCATTGAGGGCGCCGCAAGCGCGCTGTGCGCGGCCATCGGGAAGTAATCGGAGGTGCCGCATGAGCACAAGGGACTATCTGGCCTTTGACCTGGGCGCCAGCTCCGGCCGGGCCATCCTGGGCCGGTTTGACGGCAAACGGATCACACTGGAGGAAAAGCACCGCTTTGCCAACGGCCCCGTGGAGGTCAATGGCAGGCTGTATTGGAATGCGCTGAGCCTGTTCCAGGAGCTGAAGACTGGCCTGGACAAGGCCGGAAGCACCGTGGCAAGCTTCGGTATCGACACCTGGGGCGTGGACTATGGCATTGTGAGCGGCAACAACACGCTCGTGGCGATGCCTGCCCATTACCGCGACAGCCGCACCGACGGCATGATGGAGCTGGCAGACCAGATTGCCGGTAATCGTGCCATTTATAACAGCACCGGCACCGCGTTTATGAAGTTCAACACGCTCTACCAGTTGCTGGCGGCCAGCCGCATGGGCGAGCTGCCCTCCTCTGGCAAGCTGCTGTTCATGCCCGATCTGCTCCGCTGGATGCTGACCGGCCAGGCTGGCTGCGAATACTCCATCGCCAGCACCAGCCAGCTCATGAACGCTGCCTCTCGTGATTGGGACAGGGTGTTGATCGCAAAGCTTGGCCTGCCCGATGACTTGTTTCAACCAATTGAGATGCCCGGCGCGGCACGGGGCAGTTTGCACCGACAACTGGCGGAAGAGCTTGGTTTGGGCCACGTTGCAGCGGTGGCGGTGGCAGGTCATGACACGGCCTCAGCCGTGGCTGCGGTGCCATCGCGCGGGCAGACCTATGCATATCTGAGCAGCGGCACCTGGTCGCTGATGGGTTTCCTATCAAAAACACCGGTGATCAGCTCGAAGAGCCAGGCCTGGAATTATACAAACGAAGGCGGGGCTGACGGCAACTACCGGGTGCTCAACAACATCATGGGCCTGTGGATTTTGCAGGAGTGCCTCAGGCAGTGGAAGCATGATGACCCAACCCTAGATTTCGTGAAGTTAGTGCGGCTGGGGGAGCAGGAAAAACCGCTTGCGAGCCTGATCAACCCCGATGACGGACTATTCTACACACCCGGTGACATGCCAGGCCGCGTGCGTGACTGGTGCAGAAACACCAACCAAACGGTGCCAGAAACTGTGGGTGCCGTTACACGCTGCGTGTTGGAATCACTGGCCCTCAAATACCGCTGGGGGATGGCTTGCATCGAAGTGCTGACCGGCAGCCGACCCGAAGTGTTGCACATTGTGGGCGGCGGCAGCCAGAACAGGATGCTGAACCGCTTCACCGCCGACGCCCTCGGGATGCCGGTGGTGTGCGGTCCGGTGGAGGCCACGGCGGTGGGCAACCTGCTCACACAGGCCATCGCGCTGGGTGACCTGTCTGGCTTTGATGAGTTGCGCCAGGTGGTGCGGGCAAGTTTTGATCTTGAGGAAGTTCTGCCACAGGGCGGGGCTATGTGGGATGATGCTTACGGTAGGTTCCTCTGCGTTACCGGTCTTGCCAATCCTGAATGAAGGTGAGTGACATAGAAACAGACAGACAGTTCCAACTGGGCGGGGAAGTGCCGGAAGATATGAAGACACTGGCCTACATCGGCGACGCCGTGTGCAGCCTGTTCATCCGCCAGGCTCTTGCAGGCAACGGGGGGCATGTGAAAGGCCTCACGCAGCGGGCAGTGGCATTTTCCTGCGCTTCAGGCCAAGCCAGGGCTTCCGAAGCGCTGCAGCCTTTGCTGAGCGAAGACGAGGCTGATGTCTTCCGCCGGGGCCGCAATGCCAAGTGCGGCGTGGTGCCAAAAGGCTGCGACCCTGTGGATTACCGGAAAGCCACGGGCTTTGAGTCGCTGATGGGCTGGCTTTACGTGAATGGCCGCCGAACCAGGCTGGAAGAACTGCTCACACAGGCATACAAGCCAAACGAGGACGTGCAACATGAAGATCATTGAAACGGCGCGGCTAACCCTGCGCCCCTGGCTAGCGGCCGATGTGGACGACATGTATGAATACGCCAAGGATCCTGAAGTCGGCCCCAACGCCGGATGGCAACCCCACGCCAACCGCGAGGTCTCGGCCCAGATCATTGAGAAGTTCATCGAGCAGGATGATGTGTGGGCCATTGTGTGGAAGGAAACCGGAAAGGTGATCGGTTCCATCGGCTTGCATACCGACCAGCGCAGACCAGGCGTTAACTGCAAAATGCTGGGGTATGTACTCTCCAGAGACTATTGGGGGCGCGGCCTGATGACCGAGGCCGCCGGCGCCGCAATCCATTACGCTTTTATGGAATTGAAGCTGGACATCCTGTCTGTGTGCCACTTTCCCCACAACAGCCGCTCCCGACGGGTAATTGTGAAGTGCGGCTTTCAGTATGAGGGTGTTTTCCGTAAGGCATGGGTATTCTACGATGGTACCACCATGGATGATGTGAGTTACTCCATGCTACGAGGAGAATATGAAAAGGGTAGATGCAGCCTTGCGCAAGCGCAGTGGAAATGATAATTGTTAAGCACTTCTAACAGGCAGGTTAATGGCACTATGAGTATCAAATCCCCATCCGGCTCCACCTTCCCATATTATTACAAGGGTGGCGAACTGCACGCACTAAAATACGGGAGTCTGGGCTCCGACCTACCGCGCCTTGATGCGCTGATGGAAGCGGAGGAGTGCTTCCTCAAAAGCCGTCCTGCCCAGCATCTCCGGGTATGGGTAGACTTTTTTGAAACTGACCTCTCCGTCGACGCGGCTACACTCTTTGCCGGACACATCAAGCGGCTTGAAAGCCAATTGGTACGGCTTGCCCCGGTGGGATGCGGAAGAATTGGAAGGCACCGTGTGGAGGCAGCGCTCCGTAAGGCCGGCGGCATTGCCGCCCCAGTGCGTTTTTTCGGGGACCCGGAGGAAGCCAAGACATGGCTGGTGTCTTCAGAATAGGGATGAGTTGAAAATCATCATCTCAACCGCCCTGGCTCCCTCACCAGGCTCGTAGCTACTGAATAATGACTACTTGCTGATGACTGCTCGCTCTACCCCGAAATACTTGCACACCCCGTCAAAAATGCACTGTGCTAGTAGCTTCTGATGCTCCTTGTCTTGCAGCAGCTTTTCCTCTTCGGCATTGGAAAGATAGCCGCACTCCACCAACACAGAGGGCTGATCCACGACCTGCAGAATGTAGAGATCACCGGAATGGCTCCTGCGTTGCTTTATAGTGTTGACACGGTTATTCAGTTCGTCCTGAATATATTGGGCCAGCGACTGGCCGATTTCCCGGCCATTCTGCCAAAACACTTCCGCACCGCGCACCGATCGGTCAGAAAACTTGTTCATATGCACGCTGACCACAGCGTCCGGCTCAAATTCCCGGATAGCCTGGGCGCGGTTGTTCATATCCTTCAATTTCTCCGTTTGAGCCTCGCCGGAGTAATCCACCTCAGCTGATTGACGTGTCATCAGCACCTGTGCTCCCGCTTCCTCAAAGAGCTCCACCAGATGGTTTGCCACCTGGAGATTCAGTTCCGACTCCAACACGCCGGTGTCGGTGCCCACAGCACCATAATCCTTGCCGCCATGGCCAGGATCCACAACGATTTTGAGGCTGGCAACACTGGCGGGAGCGCCGGCGTTGGCCGCGCCACCGGAGCCGTCGCCGGCGCCACCATGCTCACCGGCTGCTGCCGGATAAAGCACCAGGTTGCAGGCTGCCAGGATGGCTGTGAAGACAAAAATCATGAGAATCGCAACAAACCGTTTCATTCTGTTCCGCCTTTATCATTTGAATCGCCATTTGTTGGGCACATACCAATCGATTCCTTCATATCCTGTGCAGTTTTGTTTTCATCATGATACTGCAGGGATGTTTCAGAACTGTTTCCATACGGAAAAATTGTCAGAACATGTAATCAATCCACGCCAAGATAGGCGCGGATGCCCTGATAGATGCTCCCAGCAAGCTTTTCGCGGTATTTGGGATCAAGCAGCTTCTTCTCTTCATCGTGGTTGGAAAGGAACCCGCATTCCACAATCACCGACGGGCAGTCATGCACCTTGAGCATGAAATAGTCACCGGACTTGGCCACGCGGTCGCGGGCATCCAACCCGTCATTGAGCGCCTGCTGGATGCAGACGGCCAGCTTTTCGCCTTCCTCGCTGCCCTTCTGGAAAAACACCTGCGCGCCACTCACTCTGCGGCTGGGGTATTTGTTAAGATGGATGCTCACAAGCACCTGCGGGTTTTGGGCCCTCACAAGCCGTGCACGGTTGTTCATGTCGCGGCGCTTCCGGGTGTTGCCCTCGCCGTCATAATCCACGTCGGCCGATTTGCGCGTGAGCAGCACATCGGAGCCATCCAGCATGAACCTTTTGGCCAAGAGCTGAGAAATCTCCAGGTTGATCTCTGCTTCGGTTACGCCGGTGTCGGTGCCGGCAGCACCCCTGTCAATACCCCCATGGCCGGGGTCGATCGCGATACGGACACCATGGAGCCCGCTTTCCAGCGTGCCTGTGTGGACGGTGATCGATTGGTCACAGGCGGAGAGCAGCATTGTAATAACCAGAGAGCAAAGCAAAGCGCGCGGGATCCTCATCACAGGCATGGCCCTCCTGAAACAGGGTGGTTCACATATATTGTTATGAGGAAACGGCGGACATATCACAGGCAAAACAGGCAAATAACAAAAATGATATCAAAAAACACTCACAAATCCAACGAGGGGTTGGCGTTTAGGCTCAGGTCACTGTAACCCTGCCTCTGGATCTGATAATAAGCGGCAGCACCCACCATTGCGGCATTGTCGGTGCAGTAACGCTTCTCCGGGATGTGCAGCGCCCAGCCCCGCCGGGAGCACAGTGCAGCCATGGCCTCCCGAAGGCCGGAGTTGGCAGCCACGCCGCCTGCCAGCGCGAGTTTCGCAACACCCTCACGCTCACAAGCCCGTGCTGTCTTCTCCACAAGCACATCCACGATGGCGCTTTGAATCGCGGCGGCGGCATCCTCCACCTTACCGGCTGGGTGGCGTTGCAGGTGCTGGATCACAGCGGTTTTCATGCCGCTGAAGCTGAAATCCAGATTATCTCCAGGCAGTGCCCTGGGGAACGCATAAGAAGTGGGATCACCACGTCGTGCCAGTTCATCGATCTGCCGCCCGCCGGGGTAACCCAGACCTAATACTCGGGCAGTCTTGTCAAAGGCCTCACCGGCGGCGTCATCCAGCGTGCCTCCCAGATAACGGTAAACGCCATGCTCCGGCACCACCAGAAGCTCCGTGTGGCCACCGGACACCACCAGGCACAAAAAGGGCGGCTCCATGCCGTCGCCTAAAAAATTGGCCGCGATGTGAGACTCCATGTGGTTAACACCCACAATGGGTTTCCCTGCGGCCCAGGCCAGCCCTTTGGCATAGGAAAGACCAACCAACAGCGCTCCAGCAAGCCCTGGCCCGTGTGTCACCGCCACGGCATCAATCCGATCCAGGGGAACCCCACTGTCTGCCAAGGCCTGCCTCACCACAGGCGTGACCAACTCCACATGCCTGCGGGAGGCAATCTCCGGCACCACGCCACCATACGGTGCGTGGTCGGCGATCTGAGTGGCCACCACATCAGAAAGGACCTCGCGGCCATTGCGCACAACGGCAGCTGATGTCTCGTCACAGGAGGTTTCAATAGCCAGGATTGTCAGCTCATTCATGCCTTGCTTTTCCCAGCATCCAATTTCTTCCCGGTGCGCTGCATCACGAAAACCGCGCCTGCAGTGATCACAGCCAGCACAGCCCCGGACCAAATGAGAACCGAGCGCACAATGCCGTCAAACAGCGGCAGCAGCAGCTGGATCAACATATCATCTTCGTACAGCAGCCAAAGATCGTTGGTGAAGAAGATCAGGTGGAACTGTGTCCACGCGGCTTCAAAATCCACCGCGAAATAGATACCGATAGCCAACAGCACCGCTCCCAGCACCGCAACAGCAATGAGCCAACCCCGGGCCAACTCCCTTAATGTCCGCTTGCGGGCCACATATACAAGCATCAACGCAAGGAACAAAAACGACGCCACCAGGATCAGCCGGAGTTTGATCACCCGCGTGAACAACACCTGCACATCCACCATGTGGTCCTTTTCCCGCTGGTTGAACACCTCTCGGGGCTGCCCGTTGATCACTGCCTGCATGTCCAGGTTCGCCCGGTCTCCCTGACAGTAGAGCAGGAGTTCGTGCATGATCCGGCCCATGTCCTCTTTGGAGACACCGGCCACCGCATCCAGACCAAGCTTCTGCTGCTGCGCGGCGTAGTAGCCTTCGTCAAAAGCCACAATCTGCAAACAGGTAAGAAGAACCGCGACAAACAAAGCAACCGATGCAAGCGTGGCAATGGCAACAGAAAAAACCTTCCTCACCTTTCCGGGTTTTCCAGGCTCCTCCACGCTCGGTAATGGCTCCAGAATCACATCGGGTTGTTCGTCCATGAGTCACTCCTCCCTTCTGCGGATGAGCGCCCGGGCTGGCGCGCCGTCGCATCCCACCACGGGCAGCGGCAGGCAAACGAGGTCATACCATCCCTCCTCCGCCTGCCGAAGGTCAATGTTTTCCAGCGCGACCGCGCCAGAAGCGCCCAGGAACGCCTTATGCGGGCGCACCGGGTCGTCAAACGGCGCAATCGAGTAATAATCCAACCCCACCAGCCTGATGCCGGTTTTCACCAGATAAAGCGCGGCGTCTTCGCCAAGCGCCACAAAATCGGTGTGGAAATGCCCATCGCCGATCAGGCGGCTGTTGCGTGTTTTGAGAAGCAACCGCACGGTGCCTTCTGGAACCCTTTCCAGTAGGTCGGCATCTGTGATCACACCGGTTACGCACATCAAATCCAGTACCAATGCTGGGCCGATCAATACATCGGGATCCAGGTTGTCCACAGTTTCACCATCGGCGATGAAGTGCCTCGGCGCATCCACGTGGGTGCCGGTGTGGGAGCTCATCGACAAAAGCGATGTGTTGCAATCAGAACCGTTCACACCGATGCGGGCGTCCGGCGTACGGCAGAATGCCTTCTCACCGGGCCACGGCGGCAGGTCGTTATGAAGCGGCAAGGTGATGTCTAGCCAGGTATTCAATAAAACTCCTTCCGCCGCCTGCTCTATCGCAGCGACGCGCTGCGATGTGGCGGCACCTCCCTCTATGAGGGAGGTAAGGATTGGAGATCACGAACTCATCACCCCCTTCATAGAGGGGGCATAGACCCCGCAGGGGTCAGGGGGGAGTTCTCAGGGTCGAAACCTCCGGCCCCAGTATACCAGCCCTACTCCTTGTATTGCCTTAAGTATTCATTAATAAACAGGTCAAGATCGCCGTCCATCACAGCGTCCACATTGCCGGTCTCAGCACCGGTGCGGTGGTCCTTCACCATCGTGTAGGGGCAAAACACATAGGAACGGATCTGGCTGCCCCATTCAATCCGCTTTGTCTCGCCCTTTACACGGGCCATTTCTTCCAGATGCTCCTGCTCCTGCTTTTCCACCAGCTTGCTCATCAGCATGTTCATAGCCGTCTCGCGATTTTGAATCTGCGACCGCTGCGTCTGGCAGGATACCACAAAGCCCGTGGGGATGTGCGTGATGCGGATGGCCGACTCAGTTTTATTCACGTGCTGGCCGCCGGCACCGGAGGAGCGGTAAGTGTCCACCTTCAGGTCCTCAGGGCGGATTTCAATACCGGCGGCGTTATCCACCTCCGGCATCACCTCCACCGATGCGAACGAGGTATGCCGCCGGGCTGCTGAATCGAAGGGTGAAATGCGCACCAGGCGGTGCACACCCTTCTCCGCTTTCAGGAAGCCATAGGCATTTTCTCCTTCAGCCATAAAGGCCACGTTCTTGATGCCGGCTTCGTCTCCGGGTAAAAAGTCCAGCAGCTTTACCGCATACCCCTTCTTTTCGCAATACCGCGTATACATGCGGTAGAGCATCTGCACCCAGTCCTGGCTCTCAGTGCCGCCGGCCCCTGCGTGCAGCGTAATGATGGCGTTGTTGGCATCATATCGGCCCTTTAACACTGTGGTCAGGCGGAATGTGTCCACCTCGGCCATCAGGTCATTAAGCTCGCTCTCCAGCAACTCCGCCGTCTCTGTATCGTTGTGGTCGAAAGCCAGCTCCATCATCACCGAGGCGTCGTCCGCACGGGACTGAAGCTTTTTGAAGCTTTCCACCTTGATCTCAAGGGTTCGGATCTTTTTGTTGATTTCGTTGGCACGGTCCACATCATCCCAGAAGCCGGGGGCAGACATGTCGCCGTGCAGTTCTTCCAATTGCCTCGCTATGCTGGCGAGGTCAAAGTGAATCACCTGCCTCTTTCAGCATGGACAGAATTTCCTTCAGGCGCTGGTCGGCCTGGAATTGCTGGATCACTTAGATCATCCTCTCATTATTTGGTGGTTCAAACACTTTATTGTACAACAGATGAATGGATTATGGAACAAGGCAGTAGAAATTACACAACCGTAGCCAACTCCTCCGCGGAGCTTTCTGTAGAAGCCTCCAGGAAAAGAGCTTGTTTCAGAAGAAAGAAACGAAAGAAAGCTTCACGAACCCTAATCGAAAACGTGCAAACGAACCCTCCTGCTTTGTCTGAATTTGCATATATCCCAGCATCATCGATCCTTGATATAATATCCTGACGGTGTTTGCCGAATACAAAGAGCAATCAATTTTATACATAGAGGAGCCCCCCATGAAATCAATCAAGGATAACAAACGAATCAAGGTAATTGTGAACGGCCGGGAGATAGAGGTCTACAGCGACCTGACAATCCTGCAAGCCCTTCTGCAGGAGGGTGTACATATCCCCCACCTGTGCTACGACATCCGGCTTGAGCGGTCCAATGGCAACTGCGGCCTGTGCGTCGTGGAGCTGGGGCAGGACGGTGGCCGCGATGTGAAAAGCTGCCAAACGCCAATCAAGGAAGGCATGGTCATCACAACCAACAACCAGCGGCTGGAGCATTACCGCAAGATCCGGCTGGAGCAGCTTTTAAGCGACCATAATGCCGATTGCGTGGCACCCTGTGTGCAGGAATGCCCCGCACACATCGATATCCAGGCATACCTCCGACATGTGAACAATGGCAACTTCGAGGCTGCTGTGCGCGTGATCAAAGACAGCAACCCCTTCCCGATTGTTTGTGGACGCGTCTGCCCGCACACCTGTGAAGGCAAATGCCGCCGCAACCTGGTGGATTCACCGGTGGCGATCAACCATGTGAAGCGCTTCGCCGCCGACTGGGACATGGCCCGCGAGCAGAGCTGGACCCCCAAAGTGGGCAAACCCACCGGCAAAAAGATCGCCATCGTAGGTGCCGGCCCGTCAGGCCTATCGGCAGCTTATTACAGCGCCATCAAAGGCCATGACGTGACGGTGTTTGAGCGCCAGAAGCACGCAGGCGGCATGATGCGCTATGGCATCCCCGAATACCGGTTGCCCAAGGCCACACTGGACAAGGAGATTGATACGATCAAGCGCCTTGGCGTGAAGGTGATGACCGGCAAGGCGTTGGGGACCCATATCCTGCTGGAAGACCTGCATCGCGATTTTGACGCAGTCTATCTGGCCATCGGAAGCTGGCGGGCGACGCCGATGCAAATCGATGGTGAGAATTTGGACGGTGTTTATCTGGGCATCCAGTACCTGGAGATGGTCATCAACAATCGACAGATCAATTTGGGCGATACAGTGGCCATAATCGGCGGCGGTAACACAGCCATCGACTGCGCCCGCTCAGCGCTCCGGAAAGGGGCCAAATCGGTCAAGTTAATCTACCGACGCACCCGTGAGGAAATGCCAGCTCAAAGCTATGAGGTGGAGGAAGCAATTCGCGAGGGCGTCGAGATGCAGTTCCTGATGGCCCCTGCCCGCATTGAGCTTGTGGATGGCAAGAAGAAACTCCACTGTATTGAGATGCAATTGGGCGAACCGGATCGCTCCGGCCGCCGCCGCCCGGTGCCTGTTGAGGGCAGCGATATTGTGCTGGATGTGGATACCGTGATCGGCGCCATCGGGCAGAGCACCAACACCCAGTTTCTCTACAACGACCTGCCTGTGAAGCTGAACAAATGGGGTGATATTGAGATCAACCCAAAGACCAGCCAAACATCGGAAATCAACATCTTTGCCGGTGGCGACTGCGTGACCGGCCCCAGCACGGTGATCCAGGCTGTGGCCGCTGGTCGCCACGCAGCCGACGCGATGGACAGCTTCCTCATCAAGGGGTATGTGCATGAAGAGAATGTGGACTACAGCTGCAATCGCGGTTCATTGGAAGACTTGCCAAGGTGGGAGTTTGAGGAGATGCCAAAGCTCAGCCGGATAAAAATGCCGGAAATTTCATTGGAGGCGCGGCGCGGCAACTTTGATGAGGTGGAGCTGGGCCTGACAGAGGAAGAAGCCCGCAGCGAAGCACGCCGGTGCCTGAAGTGCGGCTGCAGCGAGCGTTACGGTTGCGACCTGCGCAAAGAAGCCCGCGCCCATGGCATCGAGTTTAAAAGCCCGGTGCATGAGCGCCCCTTCATCCCGATTGTGGACGATCACCCATTCATTGTGCGCGATCACAACAAGTGCATCTCCTGCGGCCGCTGCATTGCTGCATGCGCGGAGATCGAAGGCCCCGATGTATTGGCATTCTATCAGAAGAAGGGGCGGGAGTTGGTAGGGACCAAGAGCGGCCTGCCGCTCAGCCAAACCGATTGCGTGAGCTGCGGCCAGTGCGTGAACGCCTGCCCCTGTGGGGCGCTGGATTATCGACGCGAGCGCAGCCAGGTATTCCGCGCACTGAACGACGAAGGCAAGACCGTGGTGGCATTCGTGGCCCCGGCGGTGCGCAGTGTCGTGTCGCAGCATTTCAGCATCCCCTTTGATGAGGCATCGCCGTTCATCGCAGGGCTTTTAAAGGCAATGGGTTTCAATAAGGTGTTTGACTTCTCCTTCGCCGCCGACCTCACCGTGGTGGAGGAGACCACAGAGTTTTTAAAGCGAGTGGAAGGCGGCGGCGTGATGCCCCAGTTCACCAGCTGCTGCCCCGGCTGGGTCAACTTCGTGGAGCGCCGCTACCCGGAGCTGATCCCCCACCTGTCCAGCTGCAAGTCACCGCAGCAGATGATGGGTGCGACAGTGAAGAACCATTTTGCCAAGACCGCCGGCATTGACCTCAAGGATCTCTATGTGGTGTCCATCGTGCCCTGCATGGCCAAGAAATATGAAGCTGCACGGCCAGAATTCACCACCGAAGGCTTCCGAGACGTGGATGCCGTGCTTACCACGGCTGAAATGCTCGAAATGGTGCGCCTCGCCCACATCGACACCAAGGAAGTGGAGCCGCAGCAGTTTGACGAGCCTTATCGCAGGGTTTCCGGCGCCGGTGTGTTATTTGGCGCTTCCGGCGGCGTGGCGGAGGCGGCCTTGCGCATGGCCGTGGAAAAGTTGACCGGCAAGGCGCTGGAGGACCGGCTTGAGTTTGAGGAGATCCGCGGGTTTGCCGGCCTCAAGGAAGCTGTAATCGACGCCGATGGCAAACCGGTATCCATTGCCGTAATCAGCGGATTGAACAACGCCGAACCGATCATAGAGAAGATTCTGCAAGGCCAACACGTGGGTTATGACCTGATCGAGGTGATGGCTTGCCCCGGCGGCTGCATCTGCGGCGCTGGCCACCCGGTGCCGGAGCGCGTGGGCGACATGCAACAGCGTCAGCAGGTGCTTGTGAACATCGACAAGACCAGTAAATATCGCAAATCGCAGGAAAACCCCGACATCCTACGGCTCTATAAAGAGTTCTATGGCGAGGCCGACTCGCCTTTGACCCATAAGCTGCTCCACACCCATTATTCCGCCAAGAACACCGGAAGGAGCCCAATGCGCCACATGGCCGATTCGGCATTTGAGACGCAGGAATACACGGTGTGCCTGTGCGACAACTGCCGCCGGCAGGGTGCAGCGGAGCTGTATGAGGAAATGCAGGCGGCTTTCAGGCAGCTCAAGATGGATTCCTTCGTGGATGTGAACATGATCCGCTTGAAGAACCACGTGAACCGTGGCATCTATGTGACTCTGAACGGCCAGGAGATCGAGCCGCCGCACCTGGACGCGCTGCATAAGGGCACGGGCCGTGCCGGAAAGAGAAACCCTGCGGCGGACGACAGCCAGGAGTGGTAAACCACCTCGGCCCCATATCTCCCCTCTCCCTATCCCATGGGAGAGGGGCAGGGGGTGAGGGTTATCGGGGGTACGAATATGGGACCAATCGCACTGGGCACAGTGACAATTGACTGCCCCGATCCAACATCTTTGGCAGCTTTCTATATGCGGCTGCTCGGCTGGCACAAATCCCATGAAAGTGAAGGCTATATTTGCATCACTTCACCGACATGCGGTGTGCGGATCGGGTTTCAAAGAAACCTTGATTACGTTCCGCCGGTGTGGCCGGAAACACCGAGCACGCAGCAACAGATGGTCCATCTGGATTTCCATATGAAAGATAAAGAAGAAATGGAAGCAATGGTTGCACACGCGCTCCGTTGCGGGGCACAGAAAGCGAGCGAGCAGTACTCCGATCTGTGGACAGTCATGCTCGACCCTGCCGGGCATCCGTTCTGCTTGGATACCTTGTAAGGAACAGAAAGAGCGGTCACCCGCTCTTTCCTTGTAATTGAAGAGATTATTAGTTACTGATTCGCCCCGCAGCAATTCTTATACTTCTTGCCGCTGCCGCAGGGGCAGGGGTCGTTGCGGCCCACCGTCTTATCCGCTTTGACCGGGGCTTTCTTCTGGGGCTCCTTGCCCTCCTCCGTGCCGCGGCTCTCGTGCATGCGGGTGGCCACCTGCTGGCGCTCCGGCGGGGCTTTCTGCACATTGAGGTGCAACAGCATGATCAGGGCATCCTCCTGAATGCCGGAGATCATCTCCTCAAACATGTCAAAGCCTTCGAACTTGTATTCAATCACCGGGTCGCGCTGGCCGTAGGCTCGCAGGCCGATGCCCTGGCGGAGCTGGTCCATCGCGTCGATGTGGTCCATCCAGCGGCGGTCCACGGCGCGGAGCACCACAGCGCGCTCAATCTCGTTCACGTCAATGCCGGCATCGGCAAGCTCCTGCGTCTTGGCGGCATAGGCGCGGTCAAACTCTGCCAGCAGCCGTTCCTTTAATATGTCCGCGTCCAGGCCGTAGAGTTCCTCTTCACTGACACGCATCGCGCCGGGGGCCAGGAAGACCCGCTCGGCGGCGGCGTAGAGACCGGGCAGATCCCAATCCTCCGGGCCGTTGGCAGCATAGGTTGCGACCAGGCGGTCCAGCCAGGCTTTGCGCATATCCAGCACCATTGTATGAACATCATCGCCCTCGAGCACTCTGCGGCGCTGGGTGTAGATGATCTCACGCTGCTGGTTCATTACGTCGTCATATTGCAGCACATGCTTGCGCACCTGATAGTTGCGGCTCTCCACCTTTTTTTGAGCGTTTTCAATCTGGCGGGAGAGCAGGCCATATTCCAGCTGCATGTCGTCGGTCATGCCCAGTGTGGTGATCAGGTTTTGCACCTTCTCCGAACCAAACAGGCGCATGAGCTCATCTTCCAGAGACACATAGAACCGGCTGCTGCCGGGGTCGCCCTGGCGGCCAGCGCGGCCGCGCAGCTGGTTGTCGATGCGGCGGCTCTCATGCCGCTCGGTGCCGATGATATGCAAGCCGCCCAGCTCCACCACCTTGTCGTGGGCGGTGTCAGTCTCGGCGCGGAATTGCTTGAACAGCTCGTTATAGCGTGTCCGGGCATTGAGGATCGCCTCGTCAGCGGTCTCAGCGTGGCCGGTGGCCTCCATGATGATGTGCTCCTCTACGCCATCCTTGCGGAGCACGGCGCGGGCCATAAAGTCAGGATTGCCGCCAAGCAGGATATCGGTGCCGCGGCCTGCCATGTTGGTAGCGATCGTCACGGTGCCGTATTTGCCGGCCTGAGCTACGATTTCTGCTTCCTTCTCATGGAATTTGGCATTCAACACCTGATGCGGGATGCCACGCTTGCCCAGCATATCGCTGAGGATCTCTGATTTTTCCACAGAGACCGTGCCCACCAGCACCGGGCGTTTCTTTTCGTAAAGCTGCACGACTTCCTCTACCACAGCGTTGAACTTGCCGCGCTCACTGCGGTAGATCACATCGTTGTTGTCCTCGCGGATCATCGGCTTGTTGGTGGGGATAATCACCGCATCCAGATTATAGATGCCCTTGAATTCCTCTTCCTCGGTCTTGGCCGTGCCGGTCATGCCGGAGAGCTTTTTGTACATGCGGAAGTAGTTCTGGAAGGTGATCGTGGCCAGCGTCTTGCTTTCGCGCTCTACCTTCACGCCTTCCTTGGCCTCAATGGCCTGGTGCAGGCCGTCGGAGTAGCGCCGGCCGATCATCAGGCGGCCGGTGAACTCATCCACGATCACCACCTGGCCGTTTTGCACTACATAATCCTTGTCGCGGCGCATCAGCACCCGTGCCTTCAACGCCTGGTTCAGATAATGCATGAGCTCGGTGTTGCCGGTGTCGGAGAGGTTTTCTACATTGAAGTGCTTTTCGGCCTTTTCCACACCTTCCTCACTGAGGTTCACGGCGTGAGCTTTCTCATCAAGCACATAGTCTGACGGTGAAAGCCGGGAGGCGAAGCGGTCTGCCCGCACATACATGTCAGTGGATTTGTCGCCCTCGCCGGAAATGATCAGCGGCGTGCGGGCTTCGTCGATCAGGATGCTGTCCACCTCGTCCACAATGGCGAAGTTGAGACCCCGCTGCACCATGTCCTCCTTTCGGACGACCATGTTGTCACGGAGATAGTCAAACCCAAACTCATTGTTGGTGCCGTAGGTGATGTCGGCAGCATAGGCGGCGCGGCGGTCTGTATTGTCCATGTCATGGACGATCAGGCCCACTTCCAGGCCGAGGAAGCGATAGATACGGCCCATCCACTCACTGTGAAATTTGGCAAGATAGTCATTGACGGTGACCACATGCACACCCTTTCCCGTGAGCGCATTCAAATAGCTTGGCAGCGCGGCGGTCAGCGTTTTGCCTTCACCGGTTTTCATTTCTGCGATGCGGCCTTGATGCAGCACGATGCCACCCACCACCTGCACATCGAAAGGCCGCTGGCTGTTGATGCGCACAGAAGCCTCCCGCACTACGGCATAAGCCTCTTCAAGCAGGCTGTCCAGCTCGGCGCCACCAGCGATCCTCTGCTTGAACTCCGCCGTCTTGCCGGCAAGCTCAGCGTCGCTGAGGGCCTGCATGGCAGGCTCCAGTTCGTTTATCCTTTGCACCCGCTTCAACAGACGTGCGATTTCTCGGTCATTGGCGGATCCGAATATCTTCTTGAGCAATTCCATCTTTTGTATCCTTCCCTTCAATCGATCCATTCTATCATTTTTGGTGATTGGAAGGCAATGTCAATGGATGTGGGAAGGTTAGTTTTTATAGATTCTTTACAATTGCGCTAGCCCAAAAAGTGGCAACCCCCTCTCCGGATGAGCCGGAGAGAGGGTTGCAGTTCTACTTTGATTCGTTGGAGGTCAATACTTCCCGAAGTCGTTATCTCTCAGAGAAATCTTCGGCTTGCTCGGCTTACCTTCCGGCAAAGCCTTGCCCTGCGCCGCTGGCTGGAAGCTTACCTTTTGGCCTCCGGCCAAGGACTGGCCCCGCAGGCTGAACCGCCCCACCATTTCCTTGAGGATCTGCGCCTGGCCGGAAAGCTCCTCGCTGGCCGCTGCGCTTTCCTCCGCTG
>JAEZSE010000049.1 GCA_023421955.1 Bacillota bacterium | reverse complement strand
GTGCGAGGGCGTGGGCGACCATGGCTGCGAATACATGACCGGCGGCACGGCAATCATTCTGGGCAGTGTAGGCCGCAACTTCGCCGCCGGCATGAGCGGCGGCACGGCCTATGTGCTGGACGACGGCACCTTCCGTGACCGCTGCAACCACGAGATGGTGGGTCTTTACCCGCTGGATGGCCTGGACGTGGTCACCGTCTACACACAGATCATGCGCCACGCGCAGTATACCGGCTCCAGGATCGCAAAGGACATCCTGGAGGACTGGCCAAACATGGTCAACCGCTTTGTGAAGGTGCTGCCGCATGACTACAGCGACATGCTGGATGCCATTGCCACAGCCAAGGGCGAGGGGTTGACCGGCGAAGCGAGGCTCGAGCGTGCCTTTGCCATCAAGACCAAGGGGAGGGCATAACAATGGGAAAGCCAACCGGTTTTTTGGAATATGAACGCAAGACCACAGCGGAAAAAGCCCCGCTGGACAGAATCCAGGACTTTGAGCCCTTCCACCCAATGATGGACGCTGCCCAACTCAAGGAGCAAAGCGCCCGCTGCATGAATTGCGGCACGCCCTTCTGCCACAGCGGTGTGAATTGGCAGGGCGTGGTGTCCGGCTGCCCGTTGGGCAACCTGATTCCCGAATGGAACGACCTGGTGTATAAGGGCCTTTACCACGAGGCATGGCTCAGGCTCAAGCTCACCAGCCCCTTCCCCGAATTCACCAGCCGCGTGTGCCCGGCGCTCTGCGAAGGCGCATGCGCCTGCGGCGAGCATGGCGAGGCGGTCACGATCCGAGAGATCGAGCGTTTCCTTTCCGACATGTCCTTCGACAAGGGCTGGGAGAAGCCTCGCATCCCTGCGGTGCGCACCGGCAAAAAGGTGGCCGTGGTGGGCAGCGGGCCTGCCGGCCTGGCCTGCGCCTGGAGGCTCAACCGCCTGGGCCATGAGGTCACCGTGTTTGAAAAGAACGAGCTGCCCGGCGGCCTGCTGATGTTTGGAATTCCCAATATGAAGCTTCCCAAGTCGGTGGTATTGCGCCGTACTACTATTATGGAGCAGGAGGGTGTAACATTCGTATGCAACGCAGATATTGGCGAGCCTGGCTCCGAAGACCTGCTGAAAGGCTTTGATGCCATCGCCCTGTGCTGCGGCTCCGAGACGCCCCGCGATTTGAAGGCTCCAGGCCGGGAACTCAACGGCATCGAGTTTGCCGTGCCGTTCCTTTCAGACGCCACGCGGCTTGCCATGGCCGGCCGCGGCAGCGAGCGGCCGCTCTTCGGCAAAAGTGTGGTCGTGATTGGCGGCGGCGACACCGGCAACGACTGCACTGGCACCGCCATCCGTCAGGGCGCGATGAAGGTGCAGCAGTTGGAAATCATGCCCCCCTCCCCCGAATGCCGCGCCGACAGCAACCCCTGGCCCCGCTGGCCCTTCGTGCTGAAGACCGACTACGGCCAGCAGGAGGCCATCGCCGTGTGGGGCAGCGACCCCCGCGAGTTTACGGTGAGCACCACCGCGTTCCTCGGCGAAAACGGCCACGTGAAGGCAGTGGAGACGGTGAAGGTTCAATGGGTCGTCAAGGATGGCCGCCGCGTGCCTGAGCCCATCCCCGGCACAGAAAAGACCTATCCGGCGGACCTGGTGCTGATCGCAATGGGCTTCACCGGCCCCCGCGACTATGTCAAGAACGCGCTCGGCGATCGCACCGGCCCGGAGCATGGTGTGTTCACCTGCGGCGACATGCGCACCGGGCAGAGCCTTGTCGTGAAGGCCATGGCCGACGGAGCTGATGTGGCGGAGAAGATGGATGAGTATTTGAGTTTGTAAGGCTTGATTGTGAAGAAAGCACGGGTTGAAAGGCCCGTGCTTTTTATGTTTGAACCGTATAAAGTCCAAAAACAATGATCTCCGCTGAACAGTGGAAGACATCCGAAGGAAATCCCCCCTGTCATCTGCGGATGACATCCCCCCTTCTTAAGGGAGGGTGGAGACAGACAGCCCAGCCTTTCGTCTCCTTCCTATTATCGTTGACCGATAAGTAAAGAAAATGTGCTCACTACACCCTTTGATAAGGGGGGATTTCACCTCCAAAACGACCAACACACCACCACCCCAAACCCACGCATTTCCGCGCCTTTCAGCCCTCCACCACATTTCAAATCGACCGCCTGGTGACCAACAACCGACCAGATAGCGACCAGATAACGACCACATTAAAGAAGAAAAGAAGTAAGAATATATATGTGTGTGTGCACAGGCTGCCGGAACTGCCTTGGGGCGTTCCGCAGCGAAAGAAAGAAAACCCGCCAGCCGAAGCATCGGCGGGCGGGCAACCGGAAAATAAAGCGAGGAAAACTCTCCACCCTCAACAGCAGCGGAGAAAAAGATTGTTAGTGGCGGGTGGAAATGGCCGCGAAGGAGTCTTTGATGGCCTGCTGGATTTCCTCTCCGCGCTGGGCCGGCAGGTGGCCGGAGAGCCAGGTGAGATGCGACTTGGCGTTGGCCCTGCCGCTGATGCCCAGCGACTTCACAGCTTGCAGCTGCACGTCCGGCTCGCTGTCGGTGAGTAGGCGGATCATAATGTTCATGGATTCATCCTCAGAGGAATGGCTGCAAGCCTCCGCGATGTCCAGTCTGGTTTGCTTGTTGGCGCCGTTCAATTTCTTATTCAGCGCGTCCCACTGGTTCTTTTCGACCATCTTCACGAAATGGTCCTTGCCGCTTCCAAACATAGGGCTGCCTCCTGATGATAATAAATATAGCGTCATTGCCTCGCAATGGCGGGAATCGGTATGCGAATCGCGGCGCTACCGCCGCGATTCGACCTCATTCTACATGTGAAAAGGATGGATTGTCAACGCAATGGGCCGTATTCTTAAGGTTACTTACCGAATCTTAAGATTAGTGTGAAACAATTGGTAGTTTTATAGAGACTTAACGCCGCGCTCCAGACAGAGTCACCCTCACCTTGGCAAAATCTTTTGCAATTTATATTCATATCCTTTTGCACGTATCTTGCGTTTGCGATAAATTGAAGACGTCGCATTATGTTACCTCTTTAGCTATATTGTCGACAATGATATTTTTGCCTTAATTCCGACATTCTTTTCGATCATGCCGGCCAAATAAGACTGTAAAAAGATTGTATTAAGATTACTATAAGATTAATTGATGCTACACTCTCCGCGGAATTGATAGATGAATACATCAATCACCTCCTCACAGGAAAATGATTTGTTCTCCAACTCATTATGGCAATGGCACTCTGGCGCACCAAACGGAAGATACAGGCATCATCCTGTTTCTATCAAGAATACACAAGGAGGCCCCACTCATGAAAAAGGTCCGCGTCATCATCGCCGTAGTAGCGGTGGCACTCATGGTCATGGGCATCGGTTATGCCGCATGGAGCCAGACCACTCCGTTGAACATCGACGGCACCACCACGCACATGGATGTGCAGTACTCCAACTACTGGGTTGACAGCTCCCCCTATGTGAGCACCGCGATGACCCTCAACAACGACAAGAAGACCATGAACGTGAAGATTAGCAACCTCTATCCTGACGCCAGCTCCACGTTCACCACGGTGATCACAAACTATGGCACGATGCCGGTCATCCTGAAGAGCCTGAAGTTCATCCCGAGGGACGGCAGTTGGTGGGATCTGAACGAGGCCAATCTGGCAGTTATCGTATCCACCGAGTCTCCTGCCTATAGTTTCTGGCTGGTCCCTGAGACCGAGCAACCAAACATCCGCCTCGAGCCCGGCGCCTCCGTGAGCTTCAAGTACACCGTGGAAATGTCCAACCTGGTGATTGGCAATGCTCTCTCGGACGAGTCCTTCAGCTTTGACCTGATCCCGTATTTCGAGACCATTGCCGACTGATACCTTTAACCGGCTGGCGGCCAAGCCGCCGGCCGGCTTTTCATGATTCTGCCCCGATCAGGAGGCCCTTATGATGTCCAAAACCAAAGTGATCGCCTTTGCGGCAGCATTCGCCCTCATGATCATGGGGGTGGGTTATTCTTTTTGGAGCCAGAATATCCCGATCACGGTGACGGGCCGGCTCGGCACATTCCGGGTGGGCGTGGCGGACGCAGCCGCCGTGGATCAAGACGGCGCTCCCCAGGACTCCGCACTGGCCACAGCCAGCCGTAATGGCGATGTGGTTGTGCTGAGCGCATTCAAGCTGCTGCCCAATGGCGCAAGGTATTACACCGTCACCTTCAGAAACACAGGCGATGCCGACGCCGTGCTGGAAAAGGTTGTGCTGACGCCAAAGAGCGGGAGCAGCGATGTGCTCGGCTCCGTTTCCATCAAGGTCGATGACAAACAGCGCGTGATCATGGGCGAGACCCGCACGGTCAAGCTGAATAAAAAGCTGCCCTCCGGGGGCACGATGACCATAGCAATTAAGTTGACTCTGGCTGTCGATGCGCCGATCAGCGAACAGGAACAGGCATTTGAAGTGGAGATCAAGCCATATTTCGAGCAGGATTGACCAGAAAGAGGACCGGCAATGAAAAAGCTTCGCATCATCGCAGCCGTAACAGCCGTGGCCTTGATGGCAATGGGCATCGGCTATGCGGCCTGGAGCCAGACCCTCCCCATGCAGGTGAGAGGATCCACCGGTAATCTGGAAGCAACCGTGGATTGCGCTTCTACCAATGGCGTGGCCAACGCCGATGTGGAAATCAGCGGCGACCGCAAGGCCGTTACGCTGACTTCCTCCGGGTTTTATCCGGACAATTGCAGGCAGGCCATCTATACGATCACCTTCCGCAACACCGGCAGCATCCCGGTGAAGCTTTCCTCCTATTCCGTCTATGATATCCAGGGCCCGGTTGGTGCACTGGCTGTGGGCATCACGGAGCAAAACGGCAGAAAAGACAGGGATGTGGCGTTGGATCTGTCCGCTGACAACACCGTGAATTCGCCAAGCCAGGCTGTAATACCCGTCAACGGCACCATGACGATCAAGGTGCAAGTTGCAATGCCCGGTTCGGTCGGCAATGAGTATAATTTCACCGACCCGGACCGGCGCGGCTTTTCCTTCACCATCTGCGCCAACTTTGTGCAATGACAATTCCATTGGAGCCGGAGTGCCTCGCGCTTCGGCTCATCTTTTATCAATAGTAGTTCTACCCTTTTTACGAAAGGTATGGTATTCTTTGCATATATGAATAAACGAGATTCTCAAATTGTGTTTCTTCTCATTATCATCACCATTCTTCTGGGCGCCAACCAGTTCTTGCCGCGCCTGCTTCCTGCCATCTATTCCATTTATCTCTACCCATTGATCTGGCTTGGCCTCGGCATCTATCTGTGGTTTCAGCCCAGGATGCGCTTCACCGGCAAGCTCCGGCTTCGGCCATTCCTGTATTTATGGTCGTTTCTGACCGCCTCCATGTTCAGCATTACTTACTTCGCTGCTGGCATTGCTTTTGGTCTTGGCCGCTCACCTTATTCGCAGGCCTTTCTGCCGCTGATAAAGAACCTGGTTGCCTTCGTGGGTGTGCCGGTCATGATGGAGTGGGTGCGATCCTATTTGGTGAACGGTGTGCAGCCAAAACACACGCTGAAGATCTCGATTGCCGTAACGCTGCTGTTCACACTTTTGACTGTGAACCTTGGTAACGTGCTGTTGATCCAGTCATTGGAAGACGCTGCGTCATTTTTTTGCGGTGAATTCCTGCCGTCACTGATGCTCAACGGGTTTCTATGCTACCTTGTCTATCTGGGTGGTGCGGCGATGGGCATGATCTATCAGGCGGTGACAATCGCACCGGTCTACCTGCTGCCGGTGCTGCCAAACCTCTCCTGGCTCGCTAACGGCATCATCGGCACCCTCTTTCCACTGTTCAGCGCCTATGTGCTGCGCGATGTGTATCGGAAGCGAACCGGCGAGACCAAGCTCCGCGAAACCAAAAAGGAGAACCCCATGGGCTGGATCGCCGTGCTGGCTTGCTGCATGGTGCTCGTGTGGTTTTTTGCCGGCCTCTTTCCAATGTATCCGGTCACGATCATGAGCGGGAGCATGGAGCCGGTGTTTTATCCCGGCGATGTGGTCATGATTGAGAAAGCCGCTGCCGATCAGGTGAAGGTGGGCGATATCGTGCAATACTGGTCCGGAGATTTCTACATCATTCACCGCGTCATTGAAGTCAGCAAGGAGAAAAGTGAGCTCGTCTATATCACCAAAGGGGATAACAACAATGTGAGAGACCTCAAACCGGTCAAGGCAAACCAGATCCGTGGCCGCGTGGTCGCTACCGTGCCGAAGCTCGGGCTGCTGACCTATTGGCTCAGATCACAATGAAAGGAACCATGGACATGCTCGAAACAAAAGCAAGCAAAACGGAAGCGGCACCCAGGCGCAAAAAGGCATGGATCATTGCGGCATCAATATCAGTGGCCATGATCGCAGCAATGGTGACGCTGCTTGTGCTGCAGGCGCAGACACCGCCGGACACCTCAGTACGGACAGGCATGGGCACACTCTCAACGAGTTATGAGTTGAGTTATCTTCCGAACACACTGTATCAAAAGCCAACGCCTGCCGACAAAGAGGCGCGTCTGCTGGCATATGTGGACAAATTGCGGTTGAAGCTGGATTACAGCTTGGTTGGTTTCGAGGGCATGCCGTCAGACCATACCGTTTCCATCTCAGCGCGGATGATCGCCCGCGCAAGTGAGTCCAGCAAATACATTGACCCGGACTTTATCGTGTGGGAAAAGGAGTATGAGCTGCTTAAACCCACCGAAGTAACATCGGACGGCTCGACAAGCAGCCTGTCGGAGCAAGCCGATCTGGACATACACAAATGCATTGAGTTCGCCAGTGGCATTTATGACACCACACAGGCGAGCACAACCAATGAGATCAAACTCATTTTCCGTGTGTCCACCCTGATTCATGGGCCGGTTGAAGATATATCCGACACAAATACAGTGGAACTCATGATCCCGCTGCTGGACAACCTGCTGGTGGTCACCGGCACACCGAAGACAGAGCACCCGCTGCAAATGCGGGTGGCGGCTCCCCAACCATACACACCATGGCTGCCACTGATCATCATCAGCGGCGCGTTGGCGCTAGCCGCAGCCATCACAGCATGGATGCTTCGCCGTGGCAAACGCCTGCCCGATCCCGAAACTGTGTATGTGGGCACACTCACCAAAACCTTCAAGCAATACGGTGAGCGTTTGGTGCGGCTGGATAAGCCCCTATGTCATGAGAATCTCACCATAGTACCCATTAATGGCATTGGGGAAATGGTCAAGATTGCCGACGAGGTGAGCCAGCCAGTGTTTTATTTCAAGGCTGAACCGTCTGATGAGAAAAAAATAGAGTTCTACGTGTTTGACGCGGGCCGGGTTTATTACCACATGATCTGCTGCAGCACCGGCGAGGGCAACGAAAGCCAAACCATGGAATAAGATGGCTGCCGCCGCGCAATACTGTATGATAATAATGTGGCAAAGGCGGCGCGACCCATGGAAAAGAACAAGAATAACATGCCTCAGGATCCTCTGCACCCGATCTTCGACGACGAGATAACCAACCACACCATTGTGTCCGCCAATGAGGTCACCGGCATGGTGCCCCGCCCGCCATTGAACGAGGCGGAGGTGGAGGGATATCTGACACTGTTCCCCGTGGAGCAACAGGAAGCCTTCCACGCGAAAAAGGCAGACAGCCCTGCCCAGCAGGATGCCTGGAGCCATATGGGCAACGAAAAGAAAGAATGATTGCACAACAAAAACGAAAGGCCGCGTGTCCGCGGCCTTTCGTTTATTCCTCTTCCTCCAGCTCTTCCAGCTGCAATCCGTTATCCTCGGCAATCTGAGCCATCCAGCCTGTGAGCTTGGTGGCTGAGACCGCAATGCAAGCACTGATGAGCCGCTCCGCGCTTTCCGGCGCTTCGGTGTACAAGATGAAGTTCTCCCTGTCCATCTTTTTGACCACAAACCGGGCTGCTTCGTATTCGCCGTTGCGGATGTTCATGGACTCCACAAAGTCTGCCAGGGCCAGATAGCTTTCTTCATATTGGAGTTCTTCGGCCAGCAATGTGTAGAATTGATCCTCAGGGCCGGCCACCGAAGGTGTCTCCTCATCCTCCGGAAGCTCCTGGCCAACCTCATCCAGCGACCGTTCCCTGGTCGGCACTGCCGCCTGAGGTGACACATTGCGCTGCTTGAGCTCATCCAGCGCGATTTGCAGCGCCTCCTGCGTGTAATCGTCTGCGTCCTCCCGGACCATGCGGAGCAGTTCGCCCGTCAGCATGCTGCGGATGTTCATTTCTACTTCACCCATCGCCTGCACCTCATATCAGCTTGAGTACAGTTGAAGTATATCAATTTCAATCCATTTTCACAATAGAAACCCCATTGTAAACCATTTTCAGATTCTGTACGATTGGTGCAAGATGAAAGCATGGAGAGAAAGATGGATCAGTTTCAAAACGTGACAGTCGTAAAACAAGCCAATGTGTATTATGATGGCAAAGTGACCAGCCGCACGGTGCTGTTTGCCGACGGCACCCGCAAGACACTGGGCGTTATCCTGCCCGGCCAATATGAGTTTGGCACAGCAGAAGCGGAACACATGGAAATCCTGGCAGGCAGGCTGGAAGCATTGCTGCCGGGCAACAATGAGTGGGTTGTTTTTGAGGCAGGTCAAAGCTTTGATGTGCCAGCCAACAGCAAGTTCAAGGTATCCGCCGCGGATGTGGTTGATTATTGCTGCTCATATCACAAGAAATAAACCGGTGGCCGGCAGGGAGTCATCCTCCCAGCTTGAATCTCCCATATGCCCTTGCCAACACTCTGGCCAAGGCGGCTCTCATCGGCGCAACGCGGGCCGGGCAGTAATAGACCGCCTGCGGATCCGCCCAACCGGCTTGCTTCCAGAAAAGCTTGTCGTTGGCGCAATCGGGCGAATCATCACCAAACGCAGCTTTCTGGATCTGAAACGCCACCAGTTCAAACAATGATGGCCTCACAGGCTTTCCGGAACCGGCGTGATCCAGCAGCCGCTGGGCCATGCCCCGCAAGGCTCGATCCACCTTTTGCCGGTAACGGGGCAGCGCGTCATAACGCATGTTCACAACTGCCAGAGATCCAGCCACCCCAAACCCCATCATGGACACAATTTTGCGCAGCGAGAGGAGCGCAGCGTTCTTGGGCCAGGCCGCCACAGCGGTCAGCACCAAGGCGTGCCGGCCTTTGAAATGGGGCCGGTGCAGCACCCAGGAGCTGCGATCCAGAAAGCTTTTCATGAGGCCTGACATCGCCATGGCATAAACCGGTGAATAGAAGATGGCGGCATCGGCGCCGTTGAGCTTCGCCATCGCCTCCAGATAGCGGCCGCCGAGGGGGCAAGCCCCCTCTCCCCGATCATAACAGACCCTGCAACCGCGGCACAGGCCGATGTCACAATCACCCAGCCACACCGTCTCAAACTCAACACCAGGCACTTCTGCAAGCGCCTTTTCAAGCTGCTTTACATAACCGGCACCTGCACCGTGTTTGCGCATGGAGCCCATGATTGCAACAATTCTCACGGCCTGCCTCCGTTACTGTTACTTGCGGATCAGCGTGATGATCGTGGTGATCAGCACCGACACGCCGGTCGCGATGGCCAGTATCATGTGGAAATTCACGGAGCTGGCCATATCGGTGACTTCCTTGCTGTTGTGGATCCAGAAACCACAGATCAGCGTGAACGCGACAAGCAGCGTGGAGATGACGGACATGACGACTTGGATGGTTCTCATGGTTTATTCCTCCTGCAATTTTGTGAGTACAGAGTCAATGATGGCATCCAGCGCCTCTTCCCGTTGGCGGGCATTGCGCACATCCACACCGGAGTAGCGCTGAAACGCCTCCATTTTGAGCAGGATTGCCTGCAATGTGGAAACAAGCTGCAGCGCGATCAACTTGATCTCAAGGTCATTTTTTGCACTGCCAAAGTGCTCCCTCAACAATGGTGTGATGTGGTAACAGATGCTCATGTCGCCATGGATGATATCGTAGGACATCTGGGCGCGGAAGACGGCGCTGTATCGCAGGGCAAGCTCTGCCGTCTCAAGGAAGAACTGCCTGAGCCGCTGGTGGGCGGAGCCGGAGCCCTCCCCGAGTGCCATCACCCCAGCCAGGCTGGACATCTGGCCGGCCACAGCCTCATACACCAGCCTGTCTTTGGAATGATAATGGTAGCTCACCGTGCCGATGCCCACACCAGCCTGCGCGGCGATTTTGCGCACTGTAATGCTTTCAGGATCCACACCTTGGTCCAGTAACTGCCGCACGGCTGCTAAGATCTTCTCCCTGGCTTCGTTGTCTGGCATGGATTCCCTCCTCTAGGCCGTTCGTGTTTCGTACATGTTCAGTATATGTTCAGATAAATGATTTGTCAATAGGGATCTCATCGGGTCTTGCGGGAAACCACAAGCCGAATTAAGATAAGAATGTCGGAGGTGTCATGATGGATCTGAATCGGACAATTGAAAACTTGAATCGCAACGGCTTCAAGGCGCAGCTGTTCGCCACAGCTGAGGAAGCAAAGGCAGCCGTGCTGGACTTGATCCCAGCCGGAGCGCCGGTGGGTGTGGGCGGCTCGATCACAGTGCAGCAGTTGGGGTTGCGGGAGGCCTTACTGGAGCGCGGCAGTGAAGTATCCTGGCATTGGTACGCAGAACCTGCCAATCGCGCGGAAGAGCAGAGAAAAGCGCACAGCGCCGAATACTACCTGATGAGCAGCAACGCTGTGACAGCGGAGGGCGAGCTTATCAACATCGATGGCAATTGCAACCGGCTGGGCACAATGCTCTACGGCCCCGGCGTGGTGATCCTCCTCTGCGGCAGAAACAAGCTGGTGGAGGATCCTTTCCAGGCCGTGGACCGCATCAAGAACGTGGCATGCCCGCAAAATGCCCGCCGCCTGAAGCTGGACACTCCCTGCGCCAAGCTGGGCCATTGCACCGACTGCCGCAGCCCACAGCGCATGTGCAGCACCGTGGTGCGCCTGCAGCGGCCTGCCGGCAGCAGGAAGTTTTATGTGTTTTTAGTTGATGAAGATTTGGGGTATTGATTGTTTCTTGCGGCAAAGGCCACCCGCAAGTGTGGGTGGCCTTTGCCATACAGTTATCAGTAAAGAACAGATGAAATCTCCCCATCGGTGCGGCTGAGGCCAGACGAAGCCGGCTTGCCGGGGATCACTTTCCATACAGTGATGGAGGCTGCTAGTGCCAGCGCGAACGCCAGCACGGAAAGCGGCGAACTGATGGACTGCAATGTGGCCACAAAGCCGCGAATTCTGCTCACATAGACACCGACCGTTTGATCCATCGGCACCAGACCCTGCCGCCCTCCGGCAATCTCCACCTGATAAGCATCCCCCTGCTTACCTGTGACCAAGCCAGACAGGAACCCTTGCCCCTCACCGGCATTGAACAAAATCACCTCGGCTACGCCTGCGTCAGTTTTGGTCTGCCGAATCAGAAACACATCACCGTTTGGATACACAACCCTTTCGCCATTATAAGGGATGGTTGTGATCGCATGGCCAAACACAAACGGCGGCAGGGGCTTGCGCGTCTCGATAGCTCCAAATTGCATAGCAGCGATGCTTCCGGCCATCAGCACCAGAAACAGGATCATCAATATGGACAACACCAGAAAGAACCGCTTGAAGAACCGCTTCATTGATGCCTCGCCTGCTATACGCTATCCTTAGTAGTATAAATTGAGACTGTTACGATGGCAATATGGTTCCAAACAGGCGAGGGTCAGAACCGGCAAATGCAGCCTCGCACAAGTGCGGATAATATTCGCAATGCATTTGTTTTCATCTCCCTCTTTTGATACTGTTCCGTTATAATAATGCATGATACCCGGCATGGAGGAAACACCTTGAGAAGACTGCTGCGTATATTCGTCATTGCGATTGTGATCGGTGCTTTCGCCCTTACACCGGCGATGGCACATGCCGCCGGCGCTCCAATGCCACAGCCCGCAAGCAGTAAAAGCAGCATCATCGTGTATCCAGAGTTGCCTCCTGCCTCTCAGCCCAGCAGATCCTGCATCGTCATCGGCGACAGCCTGACCGGCAGAGGCGCGCTCACTAAATATCTCAAGGCATCCGCAGAAGCCGATTCCGCCAAGCTGCGGCTGACCGGCACCAGGGGCAGTGACTTCAACCGCCACGAGGGCAGGTCCGGCTGGCGGATGTATGACTATATAAACCGGCAGAGCAGCAGTGGCATAACCAATGCTTTCTACAATCCAACAGCGAGGAAATTCGATTTTTCCTACTATATGCGGGTGAACGGCTACCTTACACCTGGTTATGTATTGATAGAAATGGGGATCAACGACACGTTCCTTTATTATTCAGACAACAGCCTGAACGCAGAGATCAAAAACATCCTCAGCCGTTATGAGGCAATGATCACAAGCATCCGTGCTTATCAAAGCACCATTAAGATTGGGATACTGGTCACCATCCCGCCAACCTCAATCGAGAGCACCTTTCGGGCTGATTATGGCACCCGGCAAACCTTGAGCCGCTACCAACGCAACAACACACTATGGGTTGCCGCGCTGAAAAACCGCTTCAGGGGCAGGGAGAGTTCCAACATCTATCTGGTGCCGACTGATACCGGCATCGACAGGGCCCACATCGTTGGCGTGCACCCAGACGACACGGCGTATCGGCAGATGGCCGCAGTGGTGTGGGCATGGATGAAGGGGCATTGAGGAGAGCCCAGGCGTAGGTCCCAACCATGGCTCGGTCTGGAATCACATGTTCTCATCTTGCAGTTTACTCAGATGATTCTTTAATCTATAATGGAATAATAAGCTAGCAGCCTCCCAATCCGGAAGGCCTATACTCGCATAACATGTCCTCCCGGCACTTAGCACCAATCTCATACCAGCAAACATTCGAATCATCAATACAGGAGGAAACCATGAGAACACTCAAACAACGCATTCACCGCAAGCCGTTGTGTATCATTGTACTGGTAGGGTGCCTGCTTTTGATGTTTCAATCCTTTACGCCGCCCGCATTAGCCGTGGATGACAAACATGAATGGGTCAAGCTGCCGGATGTGCTGCACAATGGCCAAAGCATTACTGCAACATATAAACGGTATTCGGTGACGCCGGACGGCACGGCATATTTTGCTTATCTAGTTGGGGAAAAATTATTCCTGCGAAAACTTGTTGGCGACACATGGACATTCCTGGGCAGCTCCTCCGGTTTTTCCATTGCAAACATCGACTCCATGAATTTTCTCGCTGTTGCCCCGAATGGCACACCGTATATCACAGTTGCCGGAAAGGTTTTTGGCAGCGCATCACGGATTGAGTCTCTTCTGAAATTCAACTCAGCAAACGGAAGCTGGGCCTGTGTGATCAAAAACTTGAATTATCGTGTTGATGACCTGCAAATCAGCAGCGACAGCCGACCTTATGTGCTCACAAACATTGGGATCCAGTTCATTGACAGCAACGGCACGGCGCAGACACTGCCGATTTGCACCGTCAATGACAATATGTATATCAGGGACTTTACGATAAGTGCCAATGGAACCCCATATTATGTGGAGCAAAAAAATATTGATTTGAACACATACTATAAGGTTTACAAATTCGTGCTGTCAAACGGAAAATATACAAAGGTGAAAGTCGGCAGTGATTGCTCACCGATTAATGCGTCAGATCGCAGTGTTGCCATACGGATTTCGCCGGATAATTACGCATACCTCATACTGTGCGGCGCATCTATGCATGATTCGTTCATCTACAAACTATCAGGCTCTGCGTGGCAGAAATATTCCACGCTCCCGGACGGGTATGCTTTTGGGAAACACTTTATTAGGATCTCTGCCGATGGAGACTTTTATTATCTGTCTATCGGTTCCAATCAAATCAAGGCATACAAAAGTTATGAGACAAAGTGGTTGGAAGGCAACGAGGTTTCCGATCCAGGAGCAGAATATTCTGATGTATTCCTGACCTCTTCCAACACGATCTACACTGCAGCCCACAGTGGGCCTTCCTGTTTGTACAGGTACCAATTCATTCCAGAGCTTCCTTCATTCACCAGCCAAAGGCTGGCAACGGATCAATATGGATATACGGAGACAAATACGCTATCCTTGGGAAATCCGTTGTACATACATGGCACACTGGACACCAATGAATTCGCAACGGTTAAAGCATTTGTGTATGATTCCTCGGAACAGGTCGTCGCCGTTATGAGTATGGAGGGCCAACTGTCCGGAGCAAAAAGCTTCTGTTGGGATGGCAAGGCAACAGAGGGAAATACCGCTGGCTTGACAGCAGGGCAATATGTGCCCCATACACCGCAAGGCTTGGATTATACCGTGAAATGGTATGCCGAAAACAGCGCCGGCGGCACCTACAGCGACGCCATGCAGCTCAAGATCGCCGCGAGGCCACCCACGATCACATCCAGCTACTGCAGCAACTTCTACATTCGCCCATACAAATTGCTGATGGCGAGTTTCTACTTCGATTCGGATCTGCCGGTCACGGCGGAAACCTGCGTCTACAACCTGGAAGGCAAACTGGTTGCGAAGTTCAACCAACCGAACCAGCACGACAGGGTGCTTGTGGAATGGGACGGCAAGGCCACAGAGGGCAATGAAGCCGGGATACCGGCAGGAAACCTGGTGCCCGCCAGCGAGGAAGGCGTGATGTACTCCGTGTCCGTGACAGTGACCACAGAAGCTGGCACAGACTTACTGACCGGGTTGCCCCTTTGCGTGATCAAGAACCCGCCAAAGATCACGGCAATCTCCGATTGCCCGGATCACGCCTTGACCCTGGGCACAGCAGATGATTATTACCTAACGGCCTCCATCAATACCATCAGCGATGCAAAGGCGCAGGTACATATCTATAATACCGATGGTAAGCTGGTGGCGTCTGTGGAATATGCCGTAGCACAGCCATCGTGCACGAACCGGCAGTTTAGGTGGGACGGCAAGGCAACCGCCGGAAATGAAGCCGGCTTGACAGCAGGCGACTATGTGCCTGCAAGCAGCTCCGGCACCCAATATACCGCCAAGCTGTATGCTTTCAATGAATATGGCGGCCAGTCCAGTGAACCATACCCGATGAACGTGATCTGCGACCCGCCAAGCCTGGCCAGCATCGCATTGAATCCCGCAGGATCATTCCTCATCACAGGCACAAACAAGATTGACATAACGGGCACGATATCCTCCGCCGTGCCTTGCGTGGTGGAAGCGTCGGTGTTGGATTCGGAAAACCGGGTTGTCGCAACGTTGCAACGCAGCTGGCAGCCGGGTGATGCAGGTATCATCGCCTGGAATGGCCGTGCGACGGCAAGCAACGAGGCAGGCCTCCCCGCCGGCAGCATTGTGCCCAAGGGAAACTACAGCATCAAAGCAGAGATTCGGAATTGCGCAGGAAGCGCAGAAACTGACAGTCTCGCTTTTACAACCGACTCGTCCGATACATGCCTGTCAGAACTGAAGGTAGCAAACGGAAGCACGGAATATGCGGTGACACCCGCATTGAACAGGACAGCGCTGGCGTATACGGTAAACGCACCGTATGATGCGGCCATCGTGGAGATATCGGCGGCCCCGGAAGACAAGAACGCAACAGTCACCTATACAGCAGCGGTCAATCTGGCCTTTGGCGCAAACACAAGGAGCATCACTGTCACAGCCCAAAACGGTTCTGTCAGAACTTACCAGATCAAGATCGTGAGGGCTGCACCGCCAAAGCCAACACTTAGCGCGCCTGCCTATACCCCCTCGGCCTCCAGCGGCTTTACCCCCGGCGGTACGAACCTGCTTGAAGTAAAAACAACGGTCACAACGTATGCGGCGGCGCTGGTTGAACTCCAGGTGTTCAATGCATCGGGGAAGCTCGTTGCAAAAGTTGCCCTGTCGAACCAGTCATCGGGAGAAAAACTGCTGGCATGGAACGGTAAGGCCACTGCAGGGAACACAGCCGGGCTTGCTGTAGGAAGCTATGTGCCTGTGAGTTCATCGGGGACATCTTATCTATTCAAGGTCGTCTCTTCAAACTATGGGGGCAGCGTCATAAGCGCGCAGTCCACAATCAAGCTTTATTCCAACCCGACGGTCAGCAGCTTCACGGTTTATCCGACAACCTTCACGGCCAATGCTGCAGGCACAGCCAAAGCCAAAATAGGGTTCAAGGTAAACCGTGTTACCAACGCATCCGTCCGGGTTATGAACAGCGCCGGGAAATTCGTAGCAGCGTATTCCTATAAAAACCTTTCCGCAAACACAGTCAAATATGTATATTGGAATGGGATGTCCACCGCCGGAAACACTGCCGGACTGCCTGCCAATTCGCTCGTCCCTCCGGGAATCTATTCGGTGCAAATCTATGCCGGGAATACTGCATATAAACCAACAACAAAGATCACAGTCAAGCGCACGCTGCCCTCCATATCATCAGTAGAATTCACGCCTACGGCCGCCAGCGGCTTTACACCGGGCGGCACAAACCTGCTTTCCGTAAAGGCCAATCTGACCTCAGAGGTTCTGACCACGGTTAGGATGTATGTGTACAATTCGGCCGGGAAGTCAGTGGCGATCCTGTCAAAGTCCGGTATGCCGTCGGGCCAGTTCGAATTCCTGTGGGACGGTAGGGCAACTTCAGGCAATACCGCAGGGATCCCTGCAGGAAGCGTTGTGCCTGTCAGCACAGCCGGCACACCGTATACGATCCGACTTTATGCACGTAACACCGCAGGTAGCATCACAACGGCAGCATATGCCATAAAGCTGTTCTACGGCCCGGCGATCAGCGGCCTGATGCTGACAAACCCATCATTTGAAGCCAATGGGACGGAACGGGTCACTATCTGCTTCTCTCTAAACCATGTTTCCAACGCAACAGTTACCATCCGTGACTCCCTTCTCAATATCGTGGCAGTTTACTCATTCACCAACGTACAGGCCAGTGTGCCTGTCAGCGTGGAATGGGGTGGATTTGCCACAGAAGGCAACACGCTGGGGCTGCCGGCGGGCAGCGCCCTGCCAGCCGAGCAATACAAAGTGACCATCTCTGCAGGGAACACAGCAGCATGCCCAGCTGAAACAATCATTATCACAGTTCCGTAATCCATCCGCTCTTTGGCAGAAGTTCCGGTTCCGGCAAAGCGCTGGACATTGGTTATACCGCATACCTGGGAAAAGTCTTTTCCTTGACACCCCCCACGCCCTTCAATATAATACCTTTATGTTTATCCTGCCCTCATTCGAATCAAGGGAGCCATACCATATGATTACTTCCTCCGAGCTTCGCAGCAAATATCTGGACTTCTTCAAAAGCAAGGGTCATGCCGTGATCCCCTCTGCTTCGTTGATCCCCGAGAACGACCCCACCGTGCTCTTCACAACCGCCGGCATGCACCCGCTGGTACCATATCTGCTGGGTGAAAAGCACCCGGCCGGCACAAGGATCACCGACGTGCAGAAATGCATCCGCACCGGTGACATCGACGAGGTGGGCGACGCTTCCCATTGCACGTTCTTCGAGATGCTGGGCAACTGGTCGCTGGGTGATTACTTCAAGGCAGATGCCATCCGCTGGAGCTGGGAGTTCCTCACAAGCCCCCAATGGCTTGGATTGGATCCAAACCGGTTGGCTGTCTCCGTGTTTGCAGGTGACACTGACGCCCCCCGCGACGAGGAGAGTGCCGACCTCTGGGCAGCCTGCGGCCTGCCCCGTGAGCGCATATTCTACCTGCCCAAGAAGAACAACTGGTGGGGCCCCGCCGGCCATACCGGCCCCTGCGGACCGGACACTGAAATGTTCATCGTGGGTGACCAGGCTCCCTGTGGGCCCGATTGCAGCCCGGCTTGCGACTGCGGAAAATATCTGGAAATCTGGAACGACGTGTTCATGCAGTATAACAAGACCGCCGAGGGCACGTTTGAGCCATTGAAACAGACCAACGTGGACACCGGCATGGGCCTGGAGCGCACCATCGGCGTGCTGCAGGGCGTAAAGAGCGTTTATGAGACGGACCTTTTCCACCCGATCATCGCGGCCATTGAAGGCCTTTCCGGGCTCAAATACGGCGAGGACAAGGTGCTGCTGAAAGCCTTCCGCGTGGTGGCGGACCATATCCGCTCGGCCACATTCATCCTGGGCGATGAAAAGGGTGTCACGCCCAGCAACATCGACCAGGGCTATGTGCTCAGGAGGCTCATCCGCCGGGCGGTGCGCTACGGGCGGCAGCTGAACCTGCCGGCAGGCTTCACCGCCACGATTGCCGAAGTCATCGTGGATAGTTATAAGGCAGTCTATCCGGAGCTCACGCGCAACCACGACCGCATCACCGGCGAGCTCATCAAGGAAGAGGAGCGTTTTTCGCTCACGCTGGAAAAGGGCATCAAGGAGTTTTCCCGCGTAGCCGACAGCCTGAACCCCGGCGGCATGATTGAAGGGCCTCTCGCCTTCCGCCTCTACGACACCTATGGCTTCCCGCTGGAAATGACGGTGGAGCTGGCAAGCGAGCGGGGCCTCAAGGTGGACACAGCGGGCTATGAGGAGAGCTTCAAAAAGCACCAGGAAGTGTCTGGCGCGGGGTCTGCGCAACGGTTCGGCGGCGGCCTGGCCGACCACAGCGAGCAGACGGCGCGGCTGCACACAGCCACCCACCTGCTGCACGCCGGCCTCCGCAAGTATCTGGGAGACACCGTGGAGCAGCGGGGCAGCAACATCACCGCCGAGCGCCTGCGTTTCGACTTCAACTTTGCCCGCCCGATGACCAAAGAGGAAATCGAGCAGGTGGAAGCCTATGTGAACGAGGCCATTGCGGCAAACCAACCGATCGTCTGCGAGGAAATGCCGGTGGATCAGGCCCGCGAGTCCGGTGCGATGGGCTTGTTCGGCAGCAAGTATGGTGACGTGGTGAAAGTATATTCCATGGGAATGTTCAGCAAGGAAATCTGCGGCGGCCCCCATGCCAACAGCACCGGCGAGCTTGGCAGCTTTAAAATAGAGAAGGAGCAAAGCTCCTCGGCTGGCGTGCGCCGCATCCGTGCGGTCATCACCGGTTGATCCAACCCAATCAATCAAGGCCACTCGGGATTTGCCGGGTGGCCTTTTTCAAAGGGGATTGTGATGAGCACTATACAGTTAGCAGACCGCACGGCGGATCATGTGCGCATTTTTTGGGAGAAGACGCAGGATACGGAAATCGAGCGGTTGTTCCCCTTCACCAGAGGAACAGTGGAGGATTCCCTGCGCCATTTTGAACAGGCACAGCGACCGGACTCCACAAGCTTCGGTCAGGTCATTTTGCTCGATGGCCGTTACGTGGGTGATGTGTGGTGCTACAGCATTGATGAGGTGGAAGAAAAGCAGGCCTTCGTCAGCATCGTGCTGTTTGATAAGGTCATTTGGGGGCATGGCGTTGGCACCGAAGCATTGGGGTTGTTCCGCGCCATGGTGTTTCAACGTTTCAGCATCGACAAACTGTGCGCCTTCGCCTATAAGGCCAACACCCGGTCAGACAGGTTGCTGAAGAAAACCGGGTTTAAGGAGATTGAGGAGTTTAAAGAAGACGGGGTTCCTTCCCGCTACTACGAGCTGGCGAAACCGCAAAAATAAGCACCGCAATAAGGTAGGAGCGGCAAGACCCGCTCCTTCCTAACCATACATTATTTTGGTTAACCAACCAGGCGGCGCTCCAACTCTGTCACACGGGTCTTGAGCAGCTTCTTCACTGCAAAACCCATGACCCCTTCCAGATTCATCTCATCGCCATATACACCAGGCAGTACAGCGAACTTGCACCACGCCTCTACTCGGACTTTACCCGGCGCTAGCAACACAAGAATAAACTGCGGCGCAGTCACAAAGCCATCGCCCTTCTGCCAGACCTTCTGCCCATCGGTGTAGGTGCGCAGGGTGAAGCCTTCCTTGGCCATGAATTGCTGGATAGCTGCCGAAATTTCCTCGGGGCTCTTCACGGTGGAGATCTCATTGACATAGCGGGACATGTGTAGCGCTCCTTCGTCATATGAAAATTTTGAGATATCCCATATCCATGATTATATGGCTATCCGTTACACTTCACAAGATTTAACCACCGCGCCCTCATGAACTCTTGCGCTGAATGGCGCAATCCTGTAGCATACCTGCAGGGGGTGGCCTGTCATGGAAAAAGGCAAGCAGAAAAAGAAGCTTCAGCCGATCCTGATCACCACAGGAATTATTGTCGCTTTACTCGCCCTGTCGTTTTTCATCTACGCATCAGACTATTATCAGGCAGATGATGTCTCAGTTGCTGCTATGCAAAGCGGCGACGGTGTGACTGTAGCAACGGAACATGACCGGACTATCTTTCAACCCGATGGAATACAGCCAAAAGCCGGTTTTATCTTCTACCCCGGCGGCAAAGTAGAGGCTTCGGCATATGCTCCACTAATGAAGGCCCTAGCGCAGAAGGGGTACGCCTGCGTGCTGGTGAAGATGCCTTTCAACCTTGCCGTGTTTGATATCAATGCTGCCGGCAGGGTCATTGACGCTTATCCAAAGATTGAACATTGGCTCGTGGGCGGCCACTCTCTGGGCGGTTCCATGGCAGCGGCATGGTGCGCCGGCAATGCAGGCAAGTGCCAAGGCTTGGTGCTGCTCGGTTCCTATTCGGCAAGCGACTTAAGCCAGAGTGGTCTGCCAGTGCTGGTGATCACAGGCAGCAAAGACGGCGTGCTCAACCGTGAAAAGTTCGAAGCTTCCAGAGGAAACCTACCTGCAAACTCGCAGTTTCTGGAGATTGCCGGCGGGAATCATGCCCAATATGGCGATTATGGAGCACAGAAAGACGATGGGATTGCCGAGATATCAGCAGCAACCCAGCAGGCAATCGCAGCGGATGCGATGGATCGTTTTTTTGGCCAAGCAATCAAGTAACATACGCTGCATGACAAACAGAAAACGCCCCTTGCCCAAACGAGCAGGGGGCGTTCGTTGACATGCCTTTGCTATTTCACCACAATGTTGGCAATCTTCCCCTGCACCACGATCACCTTCATGATCGTCTTGCCCTCAATCCATGCCTGCACATCAGGGCCTGCCAACGCCTGCTTCTCGATTTCTTCGTTGCTCGCTGCGGCAGCGATCACGATGCGCCCGCGCACCTTGCCATTGACCTGCACGGCGATTTCCTTGGTTTCGTCCACACAAAGAGCAGGATCATACTGAGGCCAGCGGCTCCGGCAGACAAGGCCGGCAAACCCGCCCCGCTCCCAAAGCTCCTCTGTGATGTGGGGTGCCACCGGGTTCAGCAGCCGGAGCAGCGCGCCGAAGTCTTCCTTGCCCAGACTGCCCGCCTCGTAGACCTCATTCACAAAGGCCATCATCGCGGCGATGGCGGTGTTGTATTTCATCGCCTCATAGTCTTCACTGACTTTGCGGATCAGCTTGTGCAGAGAAGTGGTGAGCGCCGGGTTTTCTTTTCCCTGAACCATTTCCTCCATGCGCCACACGCGATCCAGGAAGCGGCGGCAACCTTTCACCCCGGCGGTGCTCCACGGGATCGCCTGATCAAAGGCGCCCATGAACATCTCATACAAACGGAATGAATCAGCACCGAATTCCTGCACCATATCGTCGGGGTTGACCACGTTGCCGCGGGCCTTGCTCATCTTTTCGCCGTTTTCACCCAGGATCATTCCATGGCTGGTGCGCTTCTGATAAGGCTCCGGGTTGGGCACCACACCAATGTCATAGAGGAACTTGTGCCAGAACCGGGAATAGAGCAGGTGCAACGTGGTGTGCTCCATGCCGCCGTTGTACCAATCCACTGGCGCCCAATATTTAAGCTTGTCCATCGCCGCCAACTCAGTGTCGTTGTGCGGGTCGATGTAACGCAGGAAGTACCAGGACGAACCGGCCCACTGGGGCATCGTGTCGGTTTCACGACGGGCCCGGCCACCACACTTGGGGCAGCTCGTTGTCACCCAGCTATCGATGGCAGCCAAAGGCGACTCGCCGTCCTCACCGGGGCGGAACTCAGCCACTTCCGGCAGCGTGAGCGGCAGTTGCTCATAGGGCAGAGGCACCCAGCCGCAATGCTCGCAATGCACCAGCGGGATAGGCTCGCCCCAATAGCGCTGGCGGGAAAACACCCAGTCGCGCAGCTTGTAGTTCACAGTGCGATGGCCCAGCTTCTGCTCCTCCAGCCAGTCGGTAATCCTGGCCTTGGCCTGCTTCACGGTGAGCCCGTTCAAAAAGCCGGAGTTCACCATCGTGCCGCTTTCGATATCAGAGAATGCCGCCTCCTGCACGTTACCGCCAGCCACCACCTCAACGATGGACAGGCCGAACTTCTTGGCAAACTCCCAGTCGCGCTCGTCATGGCCGGGCACGGCCATGATCGCGCCGGTGCCATAAGTCATCAGCACATAGTCGGAGATCCACACTGGGATCGACTCGCCAGTGGCCGGGTTCACGGCGTCAAAACCACTGAGGCGCACGCCTGTCTTCTCCTTGCTGAGTTCCGTGCGCTCCATCGCAGACTTGCCGGAAGCAGCCTTGCGATACTCGACAACCTCATGGAAATTGGCGATTTGTGTGCGGTGTTTGTCGATCAGCGGGTGCTCCGGCGAGAGCACCATATAGGTTGCGCCAAACACCGTGTCCGGGCGGGTCGTAAAGACCTTGATCCTGTCCTCAGAACCGGCGATGGCAAAGTCCATCTCTGCACCTTCGCTGCGGCCGATCCAGTTGCGCTGCTGGATTTTGACCTTCTCTATAAAGTCAATCGTATCCAGGCCGTCCAGCAGCTTCTGGGCATAGTCGGTGATCTTCAGCATCCACTGGCTTTTTACCTTCTGCACCACGGCGCCGCCGCAGCGCTCGCACACACCGTCCACCACTTCCTCGTTGGACAACCCCACGCGGCAACTGGTGCAGTAGTTGATCGGCATCTCGGTTTTATAGGCCAGGCCGCGCTCAAACAGCTTCAGGAAGATCCACTGTGTCCACTTGAAATAGGCTGGATCGGTGGTGTTGATCTCCCGGGAATAATCAAAGGAAAAGCCCAGCGCCTTCAGCTGGCTGCGGAACCGGTCCGTATTGTTTTTTGTCACAACTGACGGCTGAATGTTGTTTTTGATCGCGTAGTTTTCTGTGGGCAAACCGAACGCATCCCAACCGATTGGGAACAGCACGTTGTAGCCCTCCATGCGGCGCTTGCGGGCGATGATGTCCATTGCCGTGTTGCTGCGGGGGTGCCCTACATGCAGGCCCGCGCCGGAAGGATAGGGAAACTCGATCAGGCCGTAGAACTTGGGCTTGGAAAAGTCGTCCTCGGCACGGAAAACGCCCTTTTCATCCCAGATGTCCTGCCATTTTTTTTCGATATTCGATGGGTTGTAGAATTCCTTGGCCATCATGAACCCTCCCAGAACCTATTCTTGGGCGGGTATGAAGCCCCGCCCCTACCAAGAAGCAAAATAAACGCCCTTCACCTCACAGAGGCGAAGGGCCGTTCGCGGTACCACTCTGATTGGAGATTTCATCCCCATCTTGTTCGGATGCGAGCCACCAAACAGATATGCCCAGATCCTGCCCCTGTATCGGTGGGTCTCCGTCCAAGCCTACGCAGCAATAAGCGCTTTCGGTTGGATGCTCCGGGGTGAGAGAATGGGCTGCTTCCCTGCCGCCTTGCACCGGCCGGCGGCTCTCTGAGCGGGATTGCTTGCCCCTGGCTCCCCATCATTGCGTGGGTATTTGAGTTAAGGATATTATATGCAGGCAGTGCATAGGTGTCAACCAAAAGGTTGAAGCATGGCCAAATGAGTTCAAAATGATGAACCAATGCAAAAACAGTGCTATACTGAAAAGCAATAAGAAGGATCGTTGGCAAATAATACAAGGAGGCACACAATGGGTTCGAGAGAAGTAAAGCGGATCGTAACCGGAGTCCGCACGACCGACGGTGCTGGCGTGAGGCTGGTCCGCGTGATCGGGCACGACGACGTGGCTGACTTTGACCCGTTTCTGATGCTGGATGCTTTTGACTCTGCCGATCCCAATGATTATGTGAAGGGCTTTCCATGGCACCCCCACCGGGGCATTGAGACCGTTACTTATCTGATCCAGGGCGCCATCGAGCACGGTGACAGCCTCAGTAACAAGGGCATGATCCGTGATGGCTGCTGCCAGTGGATGACGGCCGGCAGCGGCATCATTCATCAGGAGATGCCGCAGGCCTCGCCCAGGATGTTGGGGCTGCAGCTGTGGATCAACCTTCCGAAAAAGTACAAGATGACGGCGCCTCAATACCGCGACCTCACGCCCGACCGGATCCCGCTTGTGCGTCAAGGTGGCGCTGCGGTGGCCGTGGTGGCCGGACAGTATGAAGAGGCCGAGGGTGTCACACAAGGTGATTATGTGCCGGCCACACTACTGGATGTGCAGCTCGATGCAGGGCGGCGATGGGCGCTTCCCACGAAGCCGGAAGACAAGGTGTTCCTCTACGTGGTGGAGGGATCTGGCACGGTCGGCGCAGGAGAAACGATGGTGAGCCACCATCAGGCAGCATTACTCGGCGCGGGTAATCTTTTGGAGGTTGCAGCCGGGGCCAAGGGCATCCGCTTCATCATTTTCGCCGGAACACCGCTTGGGGAGCCGGTGGCCTGGGGCGGGCCCATCGTGATGAACACGATGGAGGAACTGAAACTGGCGTTTGACGAGCTGAAGAAGGGCACGTTTTTGAAACATCAACAATAAGCCCAGAACAAGATTCTGTAAATATCCCCCCTGTCGCTGCGGCAGCGACAGGGGGGATATCGCTTGATCAACTAGAGTATAATTTCGACTTTCCGCCCCTCCCGGGCGCTCTGCATCGCGGCAAACACCATCGCGACGCTCTTGACGTTGTCCTCGCAGTCGGTGGGGGCGCGGCTGCCCTCCAGCAGGGCCTGGAACATGTCATCCAGGCAGCCGAAGTGCCCCTCGCGGTGCTCGTCATGGACAATCTCCACAGGCTGGGTCGGGCGGATGAATGACGGTTCGGCGGACATATCCACGGCCTCCACGACCGGCTCGCCGGCGCCGTCCCACACGGCGGAGCCGAGGCTGCCGACGACGCGCCATTGGGCGTCCCAGGAGGTATTGCACCCCTCGGCGCACCAGGAGCCCCGGTAGCAGAACACGCAACCGCCGGTCATCTCGAACACGCACACCGCCGAGGCGCTGCCCTGGTACCACGACCCCTCGGGGTTGAACTCGTGGCAGTACACCGAAACCGGGTCGCAGCCGCAGTAGGCCCGTGCCTGGTCGAAGGTGTGGATGGCCATGTCCAGCACCAGTGGGCTTTCCATCGCGTCGCGGAAGCCGCCGAAGTGGGGCCCGAGGAAAAAGTCTGCTGTGACAAATCCGGGCCTTCCAATGGCCCCGGACCGGATCGCTTGGGCGAAGGCCCGCCCCTGACGGAGGTAGCGCCGGTTCTGCATCACGGCATAGGTCCTGCCGGTCTGGCGGGCGACCTGCACCATCTCGCGGGCCTCCGCAAGCGACGACGCCATGGGCTTTTCCCCCAGCACGTCGCAGCCGGCGTGCAGCGCCGTCACAACCACGTCGCGGTGGCTGCCTGGCACCGTGATGTCGAACACCAGGTTGGCATCGGTGGCGCCCAGAGCATCCGTAAGGTCGGTGAACACCGGCGCGTCCAGACCGTGCCGGGTCGCCATCGCCGCGGCATTCTCTGCCCTGATATCCACCAGGCCCGCGACGCGGCAGTCCTGACGCTCCAATGTGTATTTCACCCATTCGTTGGCCATGGCACCACAGCCGGCCACGACGATGTTGAACCGCTTCATGGTCGCCTCCTCACGCCGGATTGGGCACGAAGTCCCCGCCCCGGCAGCGTTTCAGGTAATTCAGGCCGTGCACCTGCCCGGTCATCTCCAGCTCGTCGCGATAGACCGGGTCATGCCAGCCCTCAATGTCGATGGCGCCCCGGTAGCCACCCTGCCGGAGGATCGTGATGATGTCGGTCCAGTTGGAGTCGCCGAAGCCCGGAGTGCGGTGCCAGACGAACTCTTTTGGCCCGCCGATACCCTGCTCCCGCACAATGTCCCAGGCAATCGTGGCGTCCTTGCCGTGCAGGTGGAAGACCTTCCCCACCCATTTGCGCAGCTGGGGGATGGGTTCGATCAGCTGCACCATCTGGTGGCAGGGCTCCCATTCCAGGCCCAGGTTGCTTTCCGGCACGGCGTCGAACATCAATTCCCACGCCGCCGGGTTGTGGGCGATGTTCCACTCGCCATCCCGCCAATCCCCACCCATGTTGCAGTTTTCAAAGGCGATGAGCACGCCCCGGTCCGCCGCCCGCTTTTGAAGCTCCCCGAAGACCTGTTGGAACGCCGGGATGGAGCCTTCGATGGGCTTGCCGGGGATGCGGCCGGTGAAGCCCGACACGATGCCGGCGCCGAACAAATGGGCGCTGTCGATCAGGCGCTCCCAGCTCTTCAGCGCGTCGGCGTTGTTGCCTTCGCAGGTCAGTGGGTTGCCGAAGACAGACACCGCCGAAATCACCGCTCCGCTGTCTCCCAGCGCGTCCTTTACCCGTTTGGCCAACTCCGCCAGGTCGATGTTGCCGGTGGTCTGCCAGAACGTGATCGTGAACGACTCGAAGCCGTGGGGCAGGATCTGGGGGATCACCCTGACCGCGTCCGGTCCGTTTACCAGCGTGCCGATCCGTATGTTTTCCATGGAACCCTCCTGCTTTTCGTGATAGGAAGCATCGTATATAATGATGATATCCGGGCCGCGGCTGGGATACTATACATCCCATTGCGGAAATGTTATACAATCCTGCGGCCCGGCGGGAGCGCGCGATGAACCAACCGGAACTGATGGAAAAGACACAGCTGATCGACCGGTTCTTCCCGATGAACGTGTTCACCAACACATCTACCGGCTACAGCGTCCTCCACCTGCACTGGCACGACAGCATCGAGATCATCACGATGCTGCAGGGCCGGGCAGTCTTTGTGCTGCAGGGCCGCAGCCATGAGGCCCGGCCCGGCGACATATTGATCGTGAACAGCGGTCTGCTGCACTCCGGAACCGCCCTGGGCGATGAACCGGTGGTCTATCAGGCCATCGTGTTCCACAAGGCGCTGCTGAGCAGCGCCTTGCCGGACCCCAGCCACGCCAGATATGTGCTCCCCTTCCTGGAAAACAAGCGGCTCTTCCCGGAGAGGATCGCCCCCGGCGACGCAGGCTACGGGGAGCTCCGGGCGGCGCTGGACCTGCTCCTGGACGAATTCGAACGCCGACGGGAGGGCTACGAGCTGGCCGTGAAGGCGGCACTGCAGCTGATGGTGCTGGCCATGTGCCGGAATTTTCCAAGCAGGGAGGAAGGCGGCACCGACATCGGCCGCCTGGCCATGAGCATCGACCGCTTCAAGGCGCTGCTGGAACACATCGACCTCAACCATGCCGAGCGGCTGACGGTGTCCAGCGCAGCCCGTATGGTCGCACTGAGCCCCGCCCACTTCTGCAAGACCTTCAAAAAGCTGACCGGTCGCACGCTGGTGGATTTCATGAACCTGACCCGCGTGGAAAAAGCCGCCGGGCTGCTCAGCGGGACGGATCTGCCGGTGACCGAGATCGCCGCGAGGACCGGATTCTGCAACATCAACTATTTCGACAAGGTCTTTAAGCTCACCCGAAACTGCACGCCGGCGCAGTATCGCAAGAGGAGCGCGGGGGGGCAGGAGCCAGTAATCCCCCTGCCCCTACGAGAGCTAAGAAGCCCAGATTTTCACTTATGAGGAATAAACCGACGAAGCCGACAGCCGATTCATTCGGCGGAGGCAAATGATAGAACCCGCCCAGCGACCTTCGCAACACCTCGCCCGCATCCATGCGGGCGGATGCAGCCTTCTGCTGCATCCGGTGTTGCTTGGCTAAAGCGCCATCCAGGCACAAGGCTTGCGCGGTGGGCGGGTAAACGTAAAAGATAAACGAGCGGAAAATCGCCTAGGTCGATAGCACCGACAGCGAAAAGCTTACCGCATCTCCTGCCCGCCGGTCACATTGATGGCCTGGCCGGTCATATAGCTGGACTCAGCGCAGGATAAGAACACCATCACATTAGCCACGTCTTCATAAGTGCAGCCGCGCTTCATTGGCACCTGGTCAATGTATTTCTGGCGCACCTGCTCTTCCGTGATGCCCTGGTTTTTGGCGTATTGCTTGAAAAGGCTATTCACCCACAATGGTGAATCCAGCAGGTTACCAGGGCAGATGGCGTTCACGCGAATGCCCTCCTCAGCAAACTCAAGCGCCAGGCTCTGCACCAGGCCGATGCCCCCGAACTTGCTGGCGGCATAAGCGGAGTTTTTGAACGAGCCCTTTTTTCCCGACTTGCTGTTGATCTGCACAATGGTGCCGCCGCCAGCCTTTCGGATGTGGGGGATCGCTGCTTTCACCGTGTTGAAGCAGCCGCACAGATTGACGTCAATCACCTTTTTGAAACGTGCTGCGTCCAACTCCTCGATGGCTCCGGAAAACAGGATCGCCGCGTTGCACACCAGCAGGTCGATGCCGCCCATTGCTGATGCCGCCTCGGCAGCCATGCGTCCGCAGGCATCATAGTCCGTCACGTCGCAGGCTATGGCAACGCCGCCAATCTGATCGGCCACAGCGCGGGCGGTCTCGATGTTGATGTCTGCCACGGTTACCTTTGCGCCTTCCGCCGCCAGCCTCAGGCAAAGCGCCTCACCCAACCCCTGGCCTCCGCCGGTTACCAGCGCCCGCCTGCCTTCCAACCTACGCATGCCTTCCATGGATCACGCCCGCCTTCCAGTCAAAGAAAATTAGTATCACATGTTGTGAAGTATTATCAGTATCACTGTATCATATATGGGCGAAAATGCAAACTCATTTTATGTCCTTCGCACCATTGACACAATGCATCATCCTGGTTATGATGAACCTAGGTTATGAAGGGATGGTCATCTGATGGAACTGGAAAACGCGATCCTTGGCTTCCTGGCCTGGAGTGATATGACCGGTTATGAACTGAAGGCGCTTTTTGCAAAGCTGGATTTCTTACCGTGGTCAGGCAACAACAACCAGATCTACACCACACTGATGGCATTGGAGAAAAAAGGGTTGGTGCACAAAGAGACCATACAACAGGAAAAGCTTCCGGCTCAAAAGCGCTACTCTGCGACCGATGCCGGAAAAGCACAGCTGAAGCTAGCTATTTTGGAGCCTGGCGGCGCGCCACCTCACGCAAACGACTTCCTGATGCACATCGCTTGGGCAGAGTGCCTGAACGGCACTGAGCTCACAGGGATGCTGGATCAATACCAGCATGCAGTGGAGATCGAGCTCAAGATGGCCCGTGAACAATTGAATCGTGGCAACGCAATCACGACACGGGACCGGCGAGAGGAATACCTATGGGGCATGATCAGCACGCATCGCTTGATGACACTGCAAACAGAACTGGATTGGCTGGTTCGCCTGAGAAACGGGCTTGCAGGTAAAGAAGTATAAAGCATCATGCATCTTCCATACGGCTCATTCTAAACAATCAATGATAACAAATGGGCGCTCACAGGCGGCAATTCATCAGCCGCCTGTTTTTTATTCAAACACATCAATTGTTTGTTTTGGGAGAAACTAATCCAGCCATTCACCGGAGGTGTGAGATGAAAGCTCTGATTCGTATTTTTGTGGCATTGTTGGCTCCGCTGGCGCTGATGGGTTGCAGGCAACCGGCCAACACCCCACTGCCAAAGGCTGCACTTCCCCCAGTCGAGAGTAATGCCACGCAATCAGCTGGGGCCACGGCCACAGCTAGCGGAGAAAACTATCTGCTGGTTCAGCCGGAACACTCCGAGACACCAGCTCCCACACTAAAAACAGAAACCGGTATGCTGCCGGAGACACAAACGTTCGTAAACCATACCTCTGCTGCGGGCAAGTATGACATTCAAGCGCCGGATACCTGGAAGAAAGAAGAGTCTGGGACCAATTTGAAGTTTACCCGCGGAGAAAGCGGACTGCTTGTGGAAATTATCAAGACGACAGAGCCATTCTCAATAGATAGCATAAAAGGTGTGCAGGTGGCGGGCCTTGTGCGGACAGGCCGGGCTGTAGATATCAAAATCGTAACAATGACCGAAACCAAGGGCGGTCAGGCTGTCTATGTGGAATATGAGAGCAACTCGGAACCTGCTAAAGGCAAGCAGCACCGGCTGATCAACCATCGGTACTACTTTGAGCGCAGTGGCTCGCTGGCTGTGCTCACGCTCTGGGCACCGGCCGGTGCCGACAATGAGAACATTTGGAAACAAATCCCCGATACATTCTATTGGCGATGAATGGAGGCAAACACATGAAGAAAACTTTTGTCATTCTGGCTATGGTGCTGTCGCTGCTGATATTGGCCGGATGCAACATACGAAACAACGCACCGGTGCGGCCGCTGGAGTCGCCTCGTGCCACGACAGGTTCGCCAGCCAGCAGCAGAAACCCAGGCTACGCCACAGTGGCTCCCGATAAAACCGCCAGCCAGGACACTGCCGGCGCAGCAACAAGGCTGCCGGAAGCGGCAACGGCAGAAGGAGCCACCACAATGCCATAAAACCCAGCGCTGCCAGCGATTGGGCACATGGCTTGACCCAGGTTGGAGCAAGCTATCGGTGAAACGGATAGGAAAGGTGATCAGATGAAGAAGACAGTATTCATTGTTGCAATCGTCTCTATGCTTCTGGCGGCTCTTATGGTTGGATGCAGGGCTGTGGAAAAAGTGCCAGGCGTGTCGGCAGTGCAATCGGTAATGCCCACACTTCCCGGCGTCTCCCCCTCCCCGGCCTATACAAGGACGACGGCAGGCCCAACCGTAACCGCCCCCGCGAGCAATGGCTCACCCGGTGCGAACTCAATCAGATAACCACGTTTCCAGGATAAAACCCGCCCTCACAGCTGTGATGGGCGGGTTTCCTGTTAATTATGATACTTTTATTTTACAGACACGATCTCTCCGCCCGTGATCTCCACCAGCGCCTGCGGCGTGAGCCTGAACACCGCATTGGGTGTGCCGGCAGCGGCCCAGATGCACTCATGGGTGAGCAAATCCTCATCAATGAATGTTTCAATGGCTTCCACATGCCCCACCGGCGGGATGCCGCCAATGGCGTAGCCTGTGTGCTCCTGGGCATAATCTGCGTCAGCCTTTTCGATTTTCTCACCGATGTGGTCGCGCAATGTCTTTTCATTCACGCGATTCGCACCGCTGGCAATCACCAAAACCGGTTTATCGGTGCGCTTCGTGCGGAAGACCAGAGATTTGGCGATCTGGGCGACCTCGCAGCCGATGGCATCGGCTGCTTCCTGGGCTGTGCGGGTGGATTCATCAAATTCCACGACCTGCAGAGCGAGATTGTGTTCATCCAGAATGGATTGCACGCGCTGGGCTGATCGCGGGAGAGGGTCGGACATCGGTCATTGACTCCTTTGGAAGTGAGTTTTATCTATTATATCATGATTTCAGACGATTTCACGAATTATTTCATTCGGTGCCTTCAGGCGTAAGATCTGTAGAGCGCTATTCAGTCGCAGCCGGTGTTGCAGACGGCAGAGCTGACGGCGGTGGTTCTGTAGATGGCTGGGAAGAAGGTAGGTTCGATGCCGGAAGTGTGGCAGTTGCTGAAGGCTTTTGTGTGGAAGTGGCGTTGCGATAAGGGTTCTTGGGATCCGGGTCAGTGGGATCCCAGCCATACTGGCCGTCCTTACTGGTATAGGGCGGCCCGGACTTGAGTGCAGGCTTGCTACCGGTGCCAAATGGGCTGCTGCTACTGACAACCTCCACCCTGGTTCCTTTGGGGCAGTTGTTATAAATCCACAGCGCGTCACGCACGAGCAGGCGCACGCAACCATCGGAATCCATCGAGCCCAGCTTATTATAATTGCTGATCTTCATACGGCTCTTGCCCGCAGACATTTTTTTAGCTCCATTGTCTATCGGCACGCTGTGGAACAGGATGCCGCCGTTGAAGCGTGAACAGTATTGGCCCATGGCGCTTTGCAACTGTCGGTATGCATACTTGGCATAAATCTTAAACGTGCCATTGGGCGTGAGGCCGGAGGAACGGCCGGTGGAGCAGATCATCACCCGCGCTGCAGCTTCCTTGCCCCCCTCCATGCGGATGGCCACAACAGTTTGCGAACCCTTATAAACGCGCAGCAACAAAATAGCCTTGGATGGGGCCGTTGTGGCACCAGGCTTTGGAGTTGGTTTGGGCAGTGCTGCCTTCACCGTGGGAGCAGCCGTGGGCTGAATGGTTGGACTGGGTGAAGGTGATATAGCCGGCGAAGCTGTTGGCGCAAAGGTGGTGTTGCTCACCATGGTTGCAGACACCGGCGTTGTCATGCGTATGGGTGCGATGGTTGCAGGCGCAGATAAAGCAGACGCGGGCGGGGTGGTGGTCAGACTTGCAGCTGCATCATCCTCAAAAACCGCCAGCAACCCGGAGCCACTGGCGCCAGGCGCAGAGGCCAGCACCAATGCCAACAGCAATGCAGCTTTTAGCACAGGCGCTGAGATTTTCAGGTCTGCCCTGCCTATGAAGTGAGCCACAGTTTGAGCATATCGGGAGATGTGCTGCATCAAATATCCAAGGATGGGCTGTATATGTTTCATATCCTAGAGTATACCAAAATGCAGGAGGAATCAAAAGCACGCCAAAAACACCATTCAATCAATAAAGGCAGTGATAAGCATGTGCCGATCATATGATATAATCATCACGAAAGAGATATTTGGATTGCGGAGGCGAGCACCATGGCATGGATCATTGCGTTGTTTCTGTTGAGCGCAGCAACAGGCATCTGGCTCAGCCGATCCGGCAGGCCGCTCAAAACAGGCCCTTCAGCGGTGCACAAACTGCTGTCAGTGGGGCTCGCTGTCCTTGCAGCGATCGGGCTTTTCGGCGGAGCGGGGTTTGGGTCACTGCCGGCGGTGCGGCAGGTCATGGGCATTGTGGGGCTGGCAGCGCTGGTGTCGCTGTTTGCCACGGGGGCTGTGCTCTCCGGGAAGGATCGCAAGAAGCCGCTGGTGGCTTTGCATGTCATCGCGGCGATGGTGGTACTGGTTTGCATAGTGGGGTGGGCGCTTTCCCCGAAACAAATCACTCTATCAGACCCAACCGGCCAAGTTCGATACAGAATCGAAGACAGCAGCAGCATTACTTACGATAGTCAGGTAAGCCGCGCAGAGCTGATAAAGCGTGATCTGATTCATTATGGTAAAGAATTCGGTCGAATTGACAACGCTCAAGACGCTGCAATAGCTGCAGCTTATGTTCACGAGGAAATCTATGGTGCCCCATCTGGAGACTATATCGTCAGTTTCAATGATACTGCAAGTGTTTGGATTGTATACGATGAATTGCCGGATGGCTGGCTTGGCGGATGTGGCATGTTTGCTATTACAAAGGATACCGGAGAAATCATAATGGGGTATCACGGGCAATGACTCCCTCCGCCCCTTCGGGCAACTACCCTGTCTTCACACACCCCTCCCCCACCAGATCGCAAAGATCCTTCATCAAATCTCCATCCACCCGCACCCAGCGTTCCTTGTTGACCATGTAGCTCTTGCCGTTGTCTTCATCCTTCACATAGACCGGGCAGGCGCCGGGGTGCTTCTTGAGCACGCCCAAAAACACCTCGCGGGCAAATTCGCTGGTGCCCGGCGCAAGCCGCACATAAAGCTTGGCGGCCTTACCTTGCCGGGAGATCGGGCGGATCTGCTCGGCCACCAGCTTGCCATTCTCCTCTTCGCGAAAGCTGGCCCTGCCGGAGACAACCACCACATTGTCCTGCTCCAGCATGCGGTCGCTGCGCTGCAGCACCTTGGGAAACACGATCACCTCCACGGTGCCGTAGAGGTCCTCCAGCGTCACAAAGCACATCAGGTCATTGGCCTTGGTGGTCTTCATCACCTTGTTCACAACGATGCCGGCAAGCTCCACGTGTTGCCCATCGGACAGACTGCCAGCAGATTCACCGCCACCCTCATCCTCGGCATTCATTGTGAGCGCGGTGTCCACACCGCTGGCGTCATCGGCAGCAAAATGGGAACTGTTGTAATCGAAGTTGGCAAGCTCCTCTTCGTATTCAGCCAACGGGTGGCCGCTGATGTAGACACCGGTCATTTCCTTTTCCATCTTCAAAAGAATGCGCCGGGGGTGCTCGTTCACCTTGGGCAGCGCGTGGGAAAGGGACTCGGGCCGGCTGCCCACTTCAAACAGGCTCACCTGACCCTCAATGTTACTGCGCCGCACACGGGCCATGCCATCCATCGTGTTTTCATACACAGTCAAAAGCTGGGCGCGGTTGGCGCCGGTGGAGTCAAAGGCTCCAGCCTTGATCATGCTCTCCACCATGCGCTTGTTGATCGTGTCACCGGCCCGCTCCACAAAGTCAAAGAAATCACCGAAGCTGCCCCGCTGTCGCTCGCGGATCAACTCGTCCACAGCGGAAGCACCTACGTTTTTAATGGCCGACAGGCCGAAGCGGATTGCGTTGCCCTCCACGGTGAAGGCCGTGCCGCTGGAGTTCACGTCCGGCGGAAGCACGTCAATGCCCTTCTTGCGGCAGTACTGGATGTAGACGGCCACCTTGTCGGAGTTGCCCATCACGCTGTTCATGAGCGCGGCCATAAACTCAACAGGGTGGTGCACCTTGAGCCAGGCCGTCCAATAGGCCACCACGGCATAGGCAGCCGCATGGCTCTTGTTGAACGCGTACTGCGCGAAGTCGATCATCTGGTCGAACACCTTGGTGGCCACAGCCTCCGGCACGCCCCTCCGCACTGCGCCCGGCACGGTGACCTGGCCATTCTCGACCAGGCCGTGCACAAAATACTGCCGCTCCTTTTCCATCACAGAGGCCTTTTTCTTGGCCATGGCCCGGCGCACCAGATCGCTGCGGCCATAGGAATAACCGGCCATGTCGCGCACGATCTGCATCACCTGCTCCTGATAGACCATGCAGCCATAGGTGACGTTCAGCACGTTTTCGAGGATCGGGTGGTCGTATCGCACGCTGGCGGGATTGCGCTTACCCTCCACATAGCGGGGGATGCTGTCCATCGGGCCTGGGCGGTAAAGTGAAATACCGGCGATGATGTCCTCAAAGCGGTTGGGCCGAAGCTCCTTCATGAAGCTGCGCATACCGGAGCTTTCCAGCTGGAACACGCCGTCGGTGTCGCCGCTGGCGATCACTTTGTAGACCTCCGGGTCGTCAAATTCCAGCGCGCCGATGTCGATGCGCTCGCCGGTGCCCTCCCGGACCATGTCCACGGCGTCGCGGATCACCGTGAGCGTGCGCAAGCCCAGAAAGTCCATTTTGAGCAGCCCCAGCTCCTCGATGTTGCCCATCGGGAATTGGGTCGTGATGGCATCGTTGTTGCGGTTCAGCGGAATGTGGTCGGTAAGCGGCAGCTTGCTGATCACCACACCTGCGGCGTGGGTGCTGGCGTGGCGGGGCAGGCCCTCCAGCTTGCGGCCCATTTCGATGAGCTTGCCGGCCTTTTCATCCAGGCCGCACAGCTCCTTCAAATCCTTGTTCATCTCCAGGGCTTTTTCAATCGTCATATTGAGCTGAAAAGGGATCATCTTGGCAATGCGATCCACCTCGCCGTAGCTCATGCCCAACGCCCGGCCCACATCGCGGATCACCGCCCGGGCCGCCATCGTGCCGAACGTAACGATCTGCGCCACATGGTCGGCACCGTATTTTCGCACAACATAATCGATGACCTGCTGCCTGCGCACATAACAAAAGTCGATGTCAATATCCGGCATGGAAATGCGCTCGGGGTTCAAAAAGCGCTCAAAGAGCAGGCCGTATTTGATCGGGTCGATCTCGGTGATGCCCAGGCAATAGGCGGCCAGGCTTCCTGCGGCACTGCCTCTGCCGGGGCCCACGATGATGTTCTTCGTCTTGCAGAAATGGATGAAGTCCCACACGATCAGAAAGTAATCGGTGTAACCCATCTGGCCGATCACACCCAGCTCGTAGTCCAAACGGGCTTTGAGCTCGTCCATGTCCAGCCGCGCTGGCTTGCCCGGTTGCTCATAACGGCGCCTGAGACCCGCCTCGCAAAGCTCCCGGAGGTAGCCCTCGTGGGTCTTGCCCTCCGGCACCTCGTAATTGGGCAGGTGGGTGGTGTTGAAGTCAAACGCCACCTTGCAGCGGGCGGCGATCTTCTCCGTGTTTTCAATGGATTCTGGCGCATATTTGAAGAGATCCGCCATCTCCTGCGGGCTTTTCAGGTAAAACTCACTGGTTTCAAACTTCATCCGGTCGGTTTCGTCGACCGTGCGCTGCGTCTGGATGCACACAAGCACATCCTGCGCCTCAGCATCATCCTGATTCACATAGTGCAAGTCGTTGGTGGCCACCAGAGGGATGCCCAGCTCGCGTGCCAGCTTCACCTGCTGCGGCAGGATCTGCCGCTGCTCATTGAGACCATGGTCCTGCAATTCGATGAAGAAATTGCCTTGCCCGAAAATACCGTTCAAGCGCTCGGCCACGGCCTTGGCGGTGTCATAGCGGCCATCCATCAGCGCCTTGGCCACATCGCCGGCAAGGCAGGCGGAAAGACAAATGAGGCCCTCGTGGTGCTTTTGCAGCAGGTCAAAGTCCACGCGGGGCTTGTAGTAGAAGCCATCCACAAACCCGGCGGAAACGAGCTTGCACAGGTTGTGGTAGCCCGTCTCATTTTCCGCCAGCAGCACCAAGTGGGCAGGCTCGCGATCCTGGTTTTCCTTGTCGGTGTGTTTGCGGGGGGCTACATAGACCTCGCAGCCGATGATGGGCTTGATGCCCTCATTGATGCAGGCCTTATAAAACTCGATGCAGCCATACATCACGCCGTGGTCGGTGATGGCGATGGCGTCCATGCCCAGGGCCTTGGTCTTTTTGACCAGGTCCTTGATGCGGGCGGCGCCGTCCAGCAGGCTGTATTCGGTGTGGACGTGAAGGTGGGTGAATGGCATGGGTGGTTCCTCCAGCAAAATTATACCATATAATGCGCTATCAGCTACCAAGATTTGAGTATATACAAACTTGAAAATGCCTGGAAGGAATTTCAAGTTTTATGTCGAAGAAAATATTAAGGGTAAGAGTTATGAAGGGGATTCGCTATGAATGAACAACATGCAGACAGAAAAAAGCGCTGGGCAATCACAACAGGGGTGATCGCACAATTATCAATTACCGTTGTTGCGTTCATCATGGCAACCAACATATTACCCCTATACATAAAAGGTCACATAATCATAGACACGGTTTCTCTATCCAGTGACAAAATAATGCTTGGCGAGAGCGTGGATGCAACATATTTGGTTAAGAACTATGGCACCAATCCAGCATCAATATCAATACCAATTATTGTTGATGGAGTAGAGAAAGAAAAGAAAAGTATCACACTGGATGGGAAGGGCGATAAAACAGTCTCCTTTGATCTATCAGGTTACGAAGCGGGATACCATGTGGTGGAGTGTTGCGGATACAAAGCGCAGTTCAAGGTGCAAAACCCTGCCCAACTGGAACCTGTGAAAATCTTCATCGAGCCAACAGAGATCACAGTAGACAGCGAAATCACAATTTGTATCATCATTCGAAACACTGGGGATGTTGCAGGCAGCTTTTCAGCACCATTATTGCTAGATGGGGTTGAGGTTAGCTCCATCCAAGCACAAGTGAATCCCGGAGAAGAAATTGAATTCGAGCAAAAACTTAACTCCGGAACATGGGGCACCCACAGCATCAAGATTGGTGATTTGATCACGAAATATTCCGTTACCAATCCGTAGGTGTAATATTGCTACTGGAAAGTTCAGCGAATGCAGGAGGCTCATATGATGAAGGAGCATAAAGCAAATCAACATTATTTGATTATAGTAGCAGTAATGGCTTTGCTCATAACCGTGATTTCGCTTGTGATATTATTCATTGCTCCAAATTTCATATATGGAAAATTGGAAATACCTGATCTTTCAGTCATCTCCTCAGAGGTTACACCAGGAGATGTAGCAACTATTGTTGTAAGTATAGAAAACAATGGATTCTTCCCCATAACAGGCTCAATTCCTGTAACGGTTGATGGAACGATAATACAGACACCCGAGGTCTATCTATATGGAAAAAGCAAAAAAGATGTTTTGATTACATTAACTGGATATAAAGTTGGCTTACACAAAGTATTAGCTGGTGAGCTAACAGACAATTTCAGAGTGCTCAAGCCGGCAAGCTTTCAAGTTTACGATCTGGCCGTGAATCCTGCTACTCCGGTTATTGGGCAAGAAATGGAAGTAAGCGTAAAAGTAAAGAACACAGGTGAAATCAAGGGCACCTATACCGCGAATTTTAGTGTTTATAATCAAGACCAGAGGCCAGTAAAAGTTACACTTGAGCCTGGCGAGGTGAAGACAATTACTAAGAGGCTGGTGACAAAGATAGGATATAATCCAATAACAATAGATAATCTTTCGTTAAGCTTCAAGACTGTTTATCCTGCCTCCATATATGTTAAAGAACTTACTCTTTCAAAAGAATACATTAAAGCAAAGGGAGAATCATTATTATCTGTTTCACTCTACAATTCGGGTGATCTTGATGGATTATTTGAGTTGGTTCTGATGAGAAATGGAAAACAGCATGAAATATTGACTGTGGAGGTAAATGGGAAATCGGAAAAACAGGTATCTTTTAGGATCTCTGAGTCGAAACCTGGTAAGTACAAGTACTCTGTTGGCAAGATTTCAACACAATTGACAGTTGTAACTAAATCGAGACCAAAAAACGGTACATTTCTAATGGGATCTCAAGATTGCTTGGATTACAATAGCCTCACAATTGTAAATAACTATAACATGGATGCAATAATAGTCATCCAAAAAAATCACAACTATGTTTATGAGAAAAGGGATTTTAGAACGGTACTCATTGTGTATGTGAGGGCGAAAAGCTCATTCACAATTAACAATGTCCCTGCAAGAGAGTACCGGATATTTTACTCATACGGCAAAGATTATTCACCTGAAAGAAAAGGGTTTATGACAAACGTGACTTACGCCTTGTTTGATCATTATTTTACAAGTGACTCAATATATACAATTACTCTTAATCCATCCGGAAAAGGCAATGCGAAAACCAATATTCTAGACGAATCTGATTTTCCCGGTTAAACTAGGAGAGTGTGAAAGCCGCCGCGCGAACCCGCGCGGCGGCTTTCCATTCCTTCCTCTCCTACCCCTTCTTCCTAACCCCCTTCTCCTTCCTCCCCATCCAAATCTCCCTTTGCTTTTTCCTTGCGTCCAACCGAGCCGTCTCCTCATCCAGCTTCCGGTAGTTCCGATACCGAGCCGGATCCAGCTCGCCGGACGCAATAGCTTCGCGGACGGCGCAACCCGGCTCATTGGTATGCCCGCAATCGGAAAACCGGCACCGGGCGATCAGCTCCGCCACATCCTCAAAGCTATCCTGTACGGCCTCCGAATCACACCACAACTGCAGCTCCCGGATGCCGGGCGTGTCAATGAGCATTGCACCGTTTTGGTGAATAAGCAGCTCCGCCCTGGTCGTAGTGTGCCGCCCCTTACCGGTCATTTCGTTAACACTTCCAGTAACAAGCTTCTCTGTGCCAAACAGCCGGTTGATCAGCGTGGACTTGCCCACGCCGGACGGGCCCAAAAAGGCCACCGTTTTCCCCGGCTGCAGGTATTGCTCCACCGCCTCAATGCCCTCGCCGGACATGGCGCTCACGGTGTGCACCGGGCAGTCACCGCCGATGCGTTTCAACTGTTCCAGCACCATCGTCGCGTCTGGGCAAAGGTCCAGCTTGTTCATCAGCAGTACAGGCTGCGCGCCGCTGGCCAGCGCCATCGTGAGATATCGCTCGGTGCGGGCAATGCTATGGTTGCCATCCAGAGCGCTCACGATAAACACCGTGTCGATGTTGGCTGCCAGCACCTGGCGGGCCGTTGTGCCGCCGGTGACTTGGCCACCCTTCATCTTACGCCCTCCAGATATTGCTGGCTTTCGAGCAAAGCAGGTTCTTCGAGGCAAAAGTGCCTGGATCACAGCGTCATCCCCTCTGGACTCCACCGCCACCCAGTCTCCCACCACAGGCAGCTCCTCCTCACCCTGGTCAACCTTGTGTAGATATTTACCAGACAAGATAGCATCATGTTGCCCAGAATCTGCCAGCAGCCGGTATTGTGTAGCCAGTCTGGCTATCACTCTGGCAGGCCGATGGCTTTCCAGGTGATAAGGCTCGAAGGAACGCTCAAAACCGTCGTCCCAGCCAAGCGAAAACAAATCTGTCATTACGGATACTCCTTTTCTTTGCACGAAAAAAGCACGCCTGCAGCGTGCTTGATTGTGCGCGTTTCAGGTGGATGCGGCAACGGGCATGCCCGCCGCCCTATGAAACTCAGAGGAAGGATTCCGCTTGCAATCTGGTTTTCATCATAGTCATCCCCCTTCAAACGGAGTAATGGTATCATATTCCAAATTGGCTGATTCGTCAAGGCACAGACCTATCGCTGCATTTTCAGAAATGTTATAATAATCACGGAACAAGAAATGATATTGGCCTATGATAAGGCAAACGAAACGGAGGGATCACCATGCTGAGCAAAAAGATCGAAGACCTTCTGAACAACCAGATCAAGAACGAATTCTATTCGGCTTACCTATACTTATCCATGGCCGGGTGGCTGCACAATTATGGGCTGAACGGTTATGCTCACTGGTTCCGTGTGCAGGCGCAGGAAGAGCGTGACCATGCGCTGATCTTCATGAACTACATCATTCAGGCCAACGGCCGCGTGCATCTGCTGGCCATCGACGAGCCCAACTTTGAATTTACCGACATTGAAGAGCTATTGAATCTGAACCTCAGCCACGAGCAGCTGGTTACCAGCTTGATCTACAAGATCAACGCCACTGCCCGCGAAGAAGGCGATTTTAAGACCGAGGAAATGCTGAAATGGTTCATCACCGAGCAGGTGGAAGAAGAGGCTAATGCCGTCGACAACATCACCAGTTACAAACTTTTCGGCGGTGACGGCAAGGGCTTGTTCATGCTGGACAGCCAGAAGGCAACCAGGGTTTACGCGCAAGCCGCTCCGTTGGCGGCTCAGGCAATGTAAACGTTTTGCCTGCGATGCTATCGCACCTTGGCGATTTTCAACTCGTATCGTCAGCCATTGCCCACCCAACGCGCAGGTCGCTGGGTGGGCAATTTGTTATATCGTGCTCGGTAATGGCTGCTTGACTAAACATCTCACCATCGTAGAACAAAAGAGCTGGTTATTGACACCCCATCCCCCTCACATTATGATTAATAGGATTTTCTGACATACTTTTACAGACCCTGTTGATAAGGTGGTGCCCATGGGGCGGTTAATGATGATGCTGCAGGACTTCTTCCTGCGCTTTGCCTGGCGGGCCCGCGCCGGCGCGCGGATCTCTCTGCTTGCCTTTTTCACACCAGGCTGCCGGTTTGGACGCAACACCCGTGTGGAGCGCATGTGCGTGCTGCACAACGTTGATCTGGGCGACTATTCCTACATCGGCGACGGCACCCGAGTGATCCGGGCGGAGATCGGGCGGTTCTGCTCGATTGCAGGGTCGGTACAGATCGGCCTGGGCAATCATCCCTCGGGAATGGTATCGACATCGCCAGCATTTTACACAAACCATAATGCCGTGCGGACTCAGTGGGTGGAGCATCCACCGGAATTCGAGGAATACAAACAAACCGTGATCGGCAACGACGTTTGGATCGGCACGAGGGCGATGGTCCGAGACGGTGTGGCCATCGGTCATGGCGCGATCATCGGGGCCGGGGCAGTCGTCACGAAGGACGTGGAGCCCTATGCGGTGATGGCCGGTGTACCGGCTCGCATGATCCGCAAGCGATTCGACGATGAGACTGTGGAAAAGCTGTTGAAACTCAACTGGTGGGATTGGCCGGAAAATGAAATCCGCCGGAACGCTGGTCTTTTTTCCGATATCGGCAGGTTTGCCGTCCGTTTCCTCTCCAAACCGGAGCAAACTGACCAACCGGAAGGCTGAGCTTATGAAAATCGTGCATCTGTGTTTTGTGGAACCCTATCTTGACAATTGGTCCTATCAAGCCAATTTGCTCCCGGAATACCAGGCGAAGGCCGGCCACGACGTAGTTGTGATTGCGGGCCTTGATTATTGCCCGGCTGAATATAAGGATTACAATGACGCCGGCACAAAAGCCCGCACGTATACGATCTCCAGGGTTAAAATCATTCGGCTGCCGCTGCGCATCAACCTGCTGAACCGGTTGGTGCTGCCAAAGGGCTTGTATGCAGTGCTGGACAGGGAAAAGCCCGACCTAATCTTCATGCACAGCCTGAACAACCTTTCTGTGGCGACAGCAGTCCACTACAAGCGTGTGAGTGGCTGCAAGCTCTACGCTGACATCCACTCCGATTGGTACAACAGCGGAAAGAACCTGGTTTCCAGGTATCTGCTTCACGGGTTTTTCTGGCGGCTCATGTATATGGTTTACCAAAGGCATCTGGACAGGATCTTCGCCATTACCGAAGATTGCGCCGATTTTGCCCATTACTGCAACGGCATCGACAGGTCAAAGATTGAAATCCTCAATCTGGGCGCGGATACGGACTCCATTCATTGGGATCAACGCCAGCAGATTCGGCAGGAGATCCGTGAGCAGCACAATATCGATGACAATGATTTCGTGGTTGTGACGGCCGGAAAGCTGAACGCCAACAAAAAGGTGGACCTTCTCATTAAAGCCGTAAAGGCCATCAACGACAAGCGCTTGAAGCTTCTCATCATCGGCTCAATGGAGCCGGGATATCGGGAAACACTGCTCACATTGGCCGACGGCGACAACAAAATACAGTTTGCAGGCTGGCAGGACAGCGCGAGGATCATCGACTATTACCTGGCTGCCGATATCGCTGCCTTTCCGGGCACACAGTCGGTGCTCTGGCAGTCGGCCATCTGCTGCGGATTGCCAACGATTCTACGCTGGTGGGGAGAAACGGTAAGCTATCTCAACATCGGCAATGCCTTCTTTTTGCGGTCGGATGACGAAACAGAACTCGCCGGCTGCATCAAACGGCTGATGGAGGACAGGCTCCTTTATAAGGAGATGGCGGAGAAGGCACAGCATCTCTGCAACACCGTGCTGTCTTACGACGTCGTAGCCGGCAAGAGCTTGCCGGATATGGGAACAGGCAGGTGAACCATGCACATATTGATTCTGCCAAGTTATCTGTATCAAACAGAACACATGCCCCTGGCGGGCATCTTCCAAAAGCACCAGGCGAATTGTCTCATCGCAGCCGGCTTTCAGGTGGGTGTTCTGTCAGCAGGGCTGCTGCCGTTCAAGAGCATCCTGCGGGCAAACCTGTGCAGGAACACGACCTGTGACGAGGAAAGCGGCGTGTGCGTTGTCCGACGCTACAGAAAGGCATTGATGCCCCAGCGCTTCATCAGCGCCGATTACCAGGCGGACAAGATGCGCAGCCTTGGCCTTGCTGCCTTTGACCGATATGTAGCCGAATACGGCATGCCGGACATTGCCCACGCCCATGACTGCCTTTACGCCGGGGTGCTGGCGCAAGCACTAAAAGAACGTTACGGTCTCCCCTACATGATCACCGAACACAGCAGCGCCCATGGGCGCAATCTATATACCGAGGCGCAGGAAGCCTACATCCGCCTGGCATTGAAAGATGCGGCAGTAATCACAACGGTGGGGTCTTCCACGGCTGCGATCCTGCAGGGCAAGTACGGTGCGGCAATCCCCGCAGCCAACCATATCTCGGTGATTTACAACCTGCTGGAATCGTCCTTTGAGGACGCCGAATTACCAACACCAGCGAAAAACGAGGAATGCTTCACATTTCTTAACGTGGCCAATTTGATCGAATTGAAGAAGCACAAAAACCTGATCGCAGCGTTCCGTCAAGTGCTGGACCGCCACCCCAACGCGCGCTTGAGAATCGGCGGCTCAGGCCCCATGCGGGAGGAACTGGATCGAGCAATCTCCGAAGCCGGTCTTGCCGGTAAAGCGAACTTGCTCGGATACCTCACCCGCCCCGAGGTCATCCGCGAAATGTCCGCCTGCGGCGCATTTGTGCTATCCAGCGACATTGAGACATTCGGCGTGGTGTTGATCGAGGCGATGGCGCTTGGCAAACCGGTAATCTCAACCAGGTGCGGAGGGCCGGAGGACATCGTGGATGATCTTTGCGGCTATCTGGTGCCAGTGGGTGATGTGGATGCGATGGCCAGGGCTATGGAAGCCATGCTGCAGAACATCAATCGGTTTGATCCGGCAACGATTCGGGAGCATTGCGTTGAGCGGTATGGACGGGAAGCTTTTTTACAGAGACTGGAAGGCATATATCGGGATGTATTGGAATCGGAGCATCGGTAGGCGAGGCGAAGGTCCTGTAACTCGTTGTGGTTGCGAATTCTGTAACCGAAAGGCAGGGAGCGAATGAAAAAAATACTATTCCTCATGGCTTTGAACTTTTGGTCCATTTCCACGGGGAAAGGCGCTCCATCACTATTCAAGACGGTTAACGGCTATGTACAGGCCGGGTGGGATGTGCATGTGCTGATGCGCGAGGAAAACCCGAATTTCGGCTCATCTCCGGAAAACCTGCACATCCATAAGTTTGAATACCCCTTGCTCCGCAAGCTTGCCAAAAAGCGGCATATCTCCACAATCGCACAGCAGATCGGCTATATCCTCTCTCAATACAGATTCCGGCGGGAGGGAGCCAGGATCATTCAAGCGGAAGGGATCGATATTCTCTACGCTTATGAAGTGGATGGCGTTCCTGCGGCTCAGTGGCTGAGCAGGCGGTTCAGACTGCCCTTTGTGACGCGCTTTATGGGCACTGTTCTTGCTGACAAACTTCATAGCCTAAAATACAAGACTATTTTGCGGCATCACTTCAAGGCGCTTCGAACGGCCGCTGACCTCACCATCATGACCAACGATGGCACCCAGGGCAAGTGGGTGCTTGAACAACTCGGGAATCAGTCGAAGGACATCCGCTTTTGGATCAATGGAGTAAACCGTATTGATCTGTCTGGCTATGATGCTGAACAGGTGCGTCAAATGCTGGGTGTACCTCACGGGGCAAAGACACTGCTGTGCGTAAGCCGTTTGGTGGGCTGGAAGCGGCTTGACAGAAGCCTGCGGGCATTCCATAGGCTGCTAAGCAGCAATTCCGATGATTTGAGACTGGTCATCGTGGGCGATGGCGAAATGAGGTCGGACCTTGAAAGGCTGGCCAACGAGCTTGGTATTGCAGGAAAGACCATCTTTACCGGCGGCCTTCCGCAGGCTAAAGTCTATTCAATTATGAAATTCTCTGATATCTTCTTATCACTATATGACCTCAGCAACATGGGAAACCCACTGTTTGAAGCGATGCGCGTGGGGAAACCGATTGTAACACTCAATAATGGAGATACCAGCACAATCATCGAGCACAATAGCAACGGTCTGTTACTGGAACCGGATAGCACGATTGAAACCATCTCCAATCATATACGGTTGCTGTTGGATGACCAGGAGCTGGCAAGCCGCCTCGCCAGGCAGGCTGCCAGTTCCGCCGAACAAATCTTCCGCACATGGGACGAGCGGATTGCCGAGGAAGTCGAGGTTGTAGCAAGCTTGGCGAAACGATAAAAATGCATTCTTGGATTTAAGGAAACCTTGCATTACTCACAGTACCACAGTGAGAGTTATTTGTTTGGTGACCTGTAAACAATACTGATCGCTACTGGCTACTGGCTATGCATTATGGTATAATGTGTCAGTTATTTGCAAATACCAAAGTTATCGCAGGTGATATTTTGAACGTACCGTATTTTACATTGTCGCGCCAATATGAAGCCATCAAACCAGAAATCGACGCCGCCATCGCCAAGGTGCTTTCTGAGGGCCACTTCATCATGGGCCCGGAGGTGCTGGAGCTGGAAAAGGCACTGGCGCAATATCTGGGCGTCAAACATGTGATCGCTTGCGCCAACGGCACCGATGCGCTGGTGATGACGATGGACGTGCTGGGCATCAGCCCCGGTGATGAAGTGATCACGACACCGTATACGTTCATCGCATCGGTGGAGTGCGTGTCACATCTGGGCGGCACACCGGTGTTTGTGGACGTGGAGCCGGACAGCTTCACCATCGACCCGGAGAAAATCAAAAAGGCCATCACGCCGCGCACGAAAGCGATCATCCCGGTGCACATCTTCGGCCAGCCCTGCGACATGGACGCCATCATGGCCATCGCCAAAGAGCACAACCTGGCCGTGGTGGAAGACTGCGCCCAGGCCATCGGCGCCACCTACAAGGGAAAGCGAGTGGGTAGCATCGGCCACATCGGTTGCTTTTCACTGTTCCCCACGAAGAATCTGGGATGTTACGGTGACGGCGGCTTCATCGTGACCGACAGCGACGAGTGGGCTGCCCTGCTCCGTCGTAAGCGCACCCATGGCTCCAACCCCAAATATTATCATGACATGTTTGGATACAACAGCCGGCTCGATACGCTGCAGGCCGCAATCGTGCTGGCCAAGCTGCCACATCTGGATAACTGGAATAGCAAGAGGCTTGAGATCGCGCGGCGCTACAACGAGGCCTTCCAAGGCCTGCCGGTGCGTCTGCCGGTGGAAAAGGAAGGCCGGGGGCATGTGTACCATCTGTATATGATGGGCACCGATGACCGCGACGCTTTCAAGGCCCATCTGGATAATCTGGGCATCGGCTCCGGCGTGTATTACCCGCTGCCAATGCATTTGCAGAAGGTTTATGCCGATATGGGCCACCAGCCCGGCGACCTGCCAGTAGCCGAGGCGCTGGCCCCGTCGATGCTGGCAATCCCCTGCTTCCCGGAGCTCACCGAAGAGGAACAGAACCAAGTCATTGAAGCAGTAAAAAGTTATTTTCGCTGAGGTATAAAGATGAACCATTTTGAGACGCTGAAGGAAAAGATCGCGAACCGCACCGCCGTGGTGTCGGTGGTGGGCTTGGGCTATGTGGGCCTGCCACTGGCCGTGGAAAAGGCCCGTGCTGGCTATAAGGTGATCGGCTTTGACGTGCAGCAGAAGCGCGTGGACATGGTCAACCAGGCCGTCAACTACATCGGCGACGTGGTGGATGATGACCTGGAGCATTTCGTGAAGTCCGGCATGATTCAGGCCACGACCGACTATTCCCGAATTGCTGAAACCGACTGTGTGGCTATCTGCGTGCCCACACCGCTGGACAAATACCAGCAGCCCGACGTGTCCTACGTGCAAAGCTCCAGCCGCGATGTGGCAAATCACGCCCACCCCGGCATGCTGATCGTGCTGGAGAGCACGACCTATCCCGGCACCACCGAGGAGATCGTGATGCCGCTATTTACCGAACGCGGCTTTAAAGTGGGCGAGGACATTTTCATGGCCTTCTCACCGGAGCGCGTGGATCCGGGCAACAAGTACTACAACACGCGTAATACTCCCAAGGTCGTGGGCGGCGTAACGCCGGAATCCACGGAGCTGGCTGCAATGCTTTACGGGAATGTGCTGGAAAGCGACATCTTCAAGGCGTCGAGCCCCAAGGTGGCTGAGATGGAGAAAATCCTCGAGAACACCTTCCGCAACATCAACATCGCGCTGGCCAACGAAATGGCGATCCTTTGCCACCGCATGGGCATCGACGTTTGGGAAGTCATCGAGGCTGCCAAGACCAAGCCCTACGGCTTCATGGCCTTCTGGCCCGGCCCCGGCCTGGGCGGCCACTGCATCCCGATTGACCCGTTCTACCTCACATGGAAGGCCCGAGAATACAATTATCACACCCGTCTCATCGAGACTGCAGGCGAGATCAACAACTACATGCCGGAGTTTGTGATTGAGCGCGTAATGCGGCTGCTCAACGAGCAGGGCAAGGCGCTGAACGGCTCCAAGGTGATGCTGCTGGGCGCGGCGTATAAAAAGGACATCGACGATCTGAGGGAGTCTCCGGTGCTGAAGATCCTGGAGCTCTTGCAGGAAGCGAAGGCAGACGTTTCGATCAATGACCCGTTCATCCCCAAATTCACCCACGCCGGCGTGCATTATGTGAGCAAGCCTTTGGAAGCCATGGCTGAGGCCGATGTGGTGATCATCACAACAGACCACACCGCTTACAAGCCGGAAGACATCGCCAAACAAGCCAAGCTCGTGTTCGACACACGCAACGTGACCCGCGACATCCGCGCGCCGCACGTGCACCGGCTGTAAGGAAAGTTATGAAGATCGTATCGATCATCGGGGCCAGGCCTCAGTTCGTGAAATCCGCCGTGGTGTCGGCAGCGCTCCGGAAACGCCACGAGGAGATCCTCGTGCACACCGGCCAGCACTATGACGACAACATGTCAAAGGTCTTCTTTGAGGACCTTTCGATCCCGGCGCCGAATGTGAACCTGGGCATCGGCTCCGGCGGCCACGGTGCGATGACCGGCGCCATGCTGGCCGCCATTGAGAATGTGATTCTGGAGCAAAAGCCCGGCGCGGTGCTCATTTACGGCGACACCAACTCCACGCTGGCCGGGGCGCTTGCCGCCAGCAAGCTGCTGGTACCGCTGGCTCATGTGGAGGCGGGCTTGCGTAGCTTTGACAAGACGATGCCGGAGGAACAAAACCGCATTTGCGCCGACCACCTTTCGGACATCCTGTTCTGCCCCACCCAGTCCGCCGTGGACTGGCTGGCCGCCGAGGGCATCACCTCCGGCGTGCACAACGTAGGCGACGTGATGTATGACGTAGCGCTGCACTATGGCGCGCTGGCCGAAACCCGATATGGCAACGGCGGCATGAAGCAGCTTCAGAAACTTTATCCTGACGGACCGGAGCTATCCAAAGTGTCCAAATGGTATCTGGCGACGATCCACCGGGCGGAAAACACCCGCACCGAGGATGCGCTGGGTATCATCCTTTCTGCCTTCGAGCGGTTGCCGCACCCGGTGGTGTTCCCGGTGCACCCCCGCATTCGCAAGCTGGTGGATGGGCTCAACGGTCAATATCATTACAAGAACATCCTGTTCTGCGAGCCAGTGCGTTATACTCTCATGAGCTGGCTTACACGAAGGGCTGAAAAGGTGCTCACAGACTCCGGCGGCCTGCAGAAAGAAGCCTATATGCTGGGCCGCCCCTGCGTCACGCTGGCCGACACCACCAGTTGGGTGGAGACCCGCACCGGCCGTTGGAACATGCTGACCCCGGTGGTCACCGCCGACGAGATCCTCAAGAATGTGCTGGACATCACCCCCGACCCAATGCTGCACGACCCTGCCAAGTATTACGGCGACGGCCACGCGGCAGAAAAGATCGCAGGGTTGATTGATTCGATTCGGTTTATAAGAGACAGAAGAACTCCCCCTATCGCCTGAGGGTGAGATCCCCCTCTATGAGGGAGATGAAGAATCCATAGACCAGCCCCCTACCTCCCTCTTAGAGGGAGGTGCCGCCAAAAGGCGGCGGAAGGAGTTCCTTCGGGCGACGTCCCCCTACCCATCAAAATAACCCTCACCCCCCAGCCCCCTCCCCCATGGGATTGGTAGAGGGGGAGTAAATGGAGCAATCATGCCCACCATCCACTCCACTGCCCAAATCGGCGAAGGCACCGTGATCGGCGAAGGCTCGGTCATCATGGAGCATGTGCGCATTGGCACAGGCTGCCAGATCGGCTGCCACGCGGTGATCCACCCAGGCACGGTAATCGGTAGCTGTGTACGCATTGACGAGCACGCTGTGCTGGGCAAACAGCCCATGCGCTCGGTCTCCAGCATCATGGCGGAGACCGACGGCCTGCCGGCGCTCACCGTTGGGGACGGCTGCCTCATCGGCGCTGGCACGGTGCTCTATGCCGGCTGCGTGCTGGGCAGCAACGTATTGGTGGCAGACCTTGCCACCGTACGGGAAAACGTAACCGTGGGCGAGCGCACAATCATCGGGCGCGGCGCTGCCGTGGAAAACTACTGCACCGTGGGCAAGCGCTGCAAGCTGGAGACCAACTGTTACATCACCGCTTATTCTGAGCTTGCGGATTATGTATTCATCGCCCCTGGTGTAACCACCTCCAATGACAACTTCGCAGGCCGCACCGAGGCGCGCAAAGCAAACTTCAAGGGCGTCACCTGCCGCCTGGGCGCCCGCATCGGCGCAGGAGCCACGATCCTGCCGGGCCGGGTGATCGGCCGAGACGGCTTTGTAGCAGCAGGCGCTGTGGTTACCCGCGATGTGCCGGATCGCACGATCGTGTCCGGTTGCCCGGCAAAGCCCGTGCGGGAAGTGCCGGAAGAGCAATGGATCGAAAACCAGACATTTTTTGAAGAAAAGGATAAAGCCTGACAGTATGGAACGGATTAAGACTTGCCTGATCGGCTGCGGCCGAATCTCCATCAACCACGTGGAAGCAGCCTGGAATAACCGCGACGCGGTGGAGCTGGCTGCGGTTTGCGACATCGTGCCGGAGCACATGGAAAAGGTACTGGCCTCTTCCTCCTTCCCCGAGAGTGAGCGGGCGGCAATCCGGCGTTACACCGATTACCGTGAAATGCTTCAAAAGGAGCAGCCAAAGTTGGCCGCCATTGCCACCGAAAGCGGTAGCCACGCCAGCATTGCGCTGGATGTGATCGCTGCAGGCTGCAGCTTGATCGTGGAAAAGCCCATCGCGCTGTCACTCAATGACGCAGACGCGATGATTGCCGCTGCCAAAAAGCAGGGCGTGCTGCTCTGCACCAACCACCAGAACCGCTTCAATAAATCCATCCAAAAGATCCGCGAAGCGATGGAAGGCGACCGATTTGGCAGGTTGCTGCACGGCGCTGCCCATATCCGCTGGAACCGCGGGCAGGACTACTACACCCAAGCCCCCTGGCGCGGCACCTGGGCGCAGGATGGCGGGGCGTTGATGAACCAGTGCATCCATAACATCGACCTGCTCCGGTGGATGATGGGCGATGAAATCGTGGAAGTGATGGCCTATACCGACCGCCTGAACCACCCCTATATCGAAGCGGAGGATCTGGGCCTGGCCATTGTGAAATTCGCCAACGGCAGCTATGGTCTCATTGAGGGCACAACGAACATCTTCCCGAAAAATCTGGAGGAAACGCTTTATCTCTTCGGCGAGAAAGGCACCGTGAAGGCCGGGGGAAAATCAGTGAATCTGATCGAAGAGTGGCTGTTTGCAGACAAGGCTGACGACCCCAAGGCTGTGATGGCAGAATGCGCTGAGACACCGCCCAACGTGTATGGCTTCGGGCACACGCCCCTTTATGCCGACGTGGCCGCTGCGATCCAGGAAGGCCGCGCGCCCTACATCGATGGTGAAGCAGGCCGACGGGCGCTGGAGCTGGTGCTGGCGATCTACAAATCAGCGAAGGAAGGCCAGCCGGTGCGGCTGCCGCTCACTGACTTTTCCACGATGGATATGGCAGGAAGATTTCAATCCTAAAGTGCCATCAGCAGGAAACACAGCGCCGGTTCGTAGCCGGCGCTTTTTATTGTTGTAAACAAGATAAAACAAATTTAAGACCAACTAGGTAAAAATATGATAAAATATTATGATTAACGCTGTTCAATGGAGAACAACAGTTTATATGAAAACGCTTTACCAACCGTCCTTACTAAATGACATGCGGAAGCTTGCGCTACCGATTGCAATCCAGAACCTGCTGATGGCAGCATTTCAACTCATCGATTCCGCGATGGTCTCCCAACTGGGCAACGCCGCAATGGCAGGCGTGGGCATGGCAGGCCGTTGGAATTTCATCATGATGATTTCGCTGTTTGGCATCAATTCCGGTGCTGCGATCCTCTATTCCCAATACAAAGGGGTGAATGACGAAGCGGGCATCCGCCGCGTCTATGGCTTCGCGCTGATCAACACCATGGCGCTGGTGCTGCTGTTTGGTGCAGCCATGGCGCTGTTTCCCCATGAATTGGTGAAGGTATTCGCCGGCAGCAACAACCCGGAAGCCGTGCGCCTCGGCGCGGAGTTCATGCAGATCATCGCGTTCAACTGCCTTGTGATGGGCTTCAATTTTTCCACAACGAACATGCTGCGCAGCACCGAGGAGGTGCGCGTTCCGCTGCTGTCAAGCATCTTGGCAGTTACCATCAACACATGCCTGAATTACCTGTTGATCTATGGCAACCTCGGCTTCCCGAAGTTGGGTGTGCGAGGCGCGGCAGTTTCCACGCTGATCTCCAGCTTTGTGCAGATGTGTTTATTGATCACGGTGCTGCGGCGTCGTAAGCACCCGGCGTTTGCCCGTATCCGTGAGTTATTTACGTTTACCAAGTCAATGGTGCAGAAGTTTTATGCCGTGGCAGCGCCCGTCATCATCAACGAGGTGCTGTGGTCACTGGGCACGTCCGCCTATATGTTTGTGTTTGGCCGCGTGGGTGGCGAAACAGGTGTGCCCGCCTATACGCTCTACAGCAGCATTGACCAGCTGCTCTTTTCCTTTGTGATCGGCATGGGTGCGGCTTGTGGCGTGATTGTGGGCAAGGCAGTAGGTGCCGGAGACAACGAGAAAGCATGGAGCAGCGCCAAATGGTTCCTGATGGCCGGCACTCTGTTTGCTGCTTTTATGAGCATTCTGGAAATCACCCTGCGGGTGCCGATCATCAATCTGATCCACCCAGCGGACAAGGCCACCGGCGATCTGGCCGCACAGCTATTGCTCATCGGCAGCTTCGGCCTGCCCTTCAAGATGCTCGGTATGCTGCTGATTGTCGCGATTTTCCGGGCGGGGGGGAAACCGAAACTGGGCGCATTCATCGATGTTGCTGCAGTGTGGGCGGTGGGCGCTCCGGCTGTCGCAATTGCAGGGTTTGTGTTGCACCTGCCGTTCATCTGGATCTTCGCAATGATTTTTACCGAAGAGATCTTTAAGGTTGTTGTCGGGTTGATCTACTTCTTCCGCAAGAACTGGATGATACGACTGACAGACCACGATGGGCCGCCGTTGACAGATCCCAATGCGCTTTCGTTGGAAGTTGAGGCAGACTGAAGCATCCGTTCTATGACAATCTACTGACTACTGACTGCCTTCAATCAATGTGCTATAATACACCCGAATTTGGAAAGGACAGTGCACCCAATGCCCGCAAAGACGATTGAACTGGTTGGCAAAATCGGCTCCATGGCCCTGATCCGCAAGGAAGACCATGACATCAACTATAATATCTTCAGCCGCCTGGGCGCGGAGCTTAAGCCTGGCATGGTGTGGGTGTCGTCCGGCGCCACGGAGATCGGCCGGCTGGATTATATGAAACGCAACGGAGGCCAGGAGCTTGCCGGTGACGAAGAAGAAGCAAAGGCTGACTACGCCGCCCAGGGGCAAGCCATCCTGATGGAAAACTACCGGCGTTTTATCTCTCCTGAATACTCTGTGCGTCAGTTGCTGGTGGAGCACACCCACTTCAATGACCCTGATAAATGCAGCCACATCAAAAGCCTGTTGCTGCGCTGCACCGACCAGGGAGCAATCCCGATCGTGAATTACAACGATCCGGTGAGCTTCGAGGAAAACCGCAAGATGGAGCTGGTGCAGCTCCGCCAGAACCGCAACGGCGTGGTGGAATGCATCGACAACGATGAGACTGCCGCCGTGATATCCTCATTGGTGCAGGCCAAGCGGCTATTGATCATGACCAGTGTGGACGGCATTTATCTGGATTCCACCAATCCGGACACGCTGATGGAGACGATCACCGGCAACGACACGCAGGAAGTGCTGGCAGCAATTGAGCGCATGCAGGACCACTGTGACGGCGCCAGCCGCCGGGGTGCCGGCGGTGCCAAGGCCAAGCTGGAATTTTGCAAAGGGCCGGTGAAGGCCGGCACCGAGGTGATCATCGGGCATGCAAGGCACAGGATATCAGATCTTGTGGAAGGTCGGGTGCGCTGCACGAGGATCGGCGTGGGGTTATAATATACCGTTGGAGAAGCTTGGAATGGACATCAATCCGTCAGCATTGGAGCACCGCAGAGCCCATGACCTGCTGACCGGCCTGATCATCCCCCGCCCCATCGCATGGGTGACGACAGTTGGTGATGGCGGCACGGTGAACCTGGCACCATTCAGTATGTTCAACCTGGTGGCCTGGAGCCCGCCCACACTGAGCATCTGCGCTGTAAATAGGCCCGATGGCAGCAGGAAGGACACCGTTCAAAACATCCTCTCCACAGGCCAGTTTGTGGTAAACCTGGTATCGGAGGAGCTTGCACCCAAAATGGCCGCCACCTCCGCCACTTTGCCCTATGAGGTGGACGAAGCCGCGCGGGAAGGCATTCAGCTAACACAATCGCAGACTATCTCACCACCCCGGGTGCTCGAAGCCAAAGCAGCGTTTGAGTGTGTATTGAATCGAATCGTTGTGGTGGGCGAAGGGGCAAATGCCGGCAACCTGATCCTGGGGACAATTCGCAATGTTCATCTGCAGGAGGGGTTGCTCGGTGTAACCGGTGAGGTCGATTGGAGAAAGCTTCACGCGGTGGCACGCCTGGGGGGCAATTCATTCTGCCGGGTGGAGGCGGATTTCGAGATCAAATTCCAATAGAAATGTTCATAAAAACCCGCAAGGCGAAAAGCTTTGCGGGTTTTCTTTCATGGTGTTGGTGTGGGTGATGGGCTGGGCTCCAGCGTCGGAGTTGGCGTGGGCCCTGAGTCTGGCAGCACAAATTCGGCATAATCTTTCAGGTCATTATACGCTGCGACCAGGTTGTTATAGACCTTCTGAGGCTTCACAAGCGGGTCACTGAAGCCCTTTTCGATGATATCGTTGACCGTCTTGATCTTCGCGTTCAGCGCATCCTTGACACTCTGGGTGAGCCCCGCGCTCCCCATCCGATCCTGCACATCCTTAATAAGAGCCTTAGAAATGGTCACAAGCTCAGCATATTGCTGCTGGATGCCGGCCCAGTCCTCGGTGTGGATCGGGCAGAAATACGGTGCGTAGTCGGGATTGTCCGGCGTGAGCAGGCTCAGATCTTCCACGGTGGGGAAATCCAGCATCGCGTTGGGGAAGTATTTGGTGATATCCTCCGGCTTCATTTTACGAATGATCGAATCCTGGGGCACAATCAGGATGCTGCTCTCTTCCACTTCTTCGGCCGGGCAGAACTCTGTGGCCAGCTTGCCGGACACCTTGCAAAGCTTCATTTGGTAGTGCATGTTGCATGGCTCAGTAGGCACGGTGTCCTTCAAAAACCAATCGGTTACAGGCTTATATTTGGCATCAAGCTTGCAGGCGTCAGTCACCAGCTTGCCAGACACGCCGCATACCGTGGCTTTCACCAAGCCCAGGTCTTCCGGCTTGGCCTCTATAATGGCCTTGTTTTTCAAGCCTTTATGGACCTTTGCCATGAAAGCCTGCCACAGCGGCGCTGCGTCGGTGCCGCCGGAGGCACCCTTGTAAAGCGGCTTGTAAGCATCGCTGCCCACCCAAACTGCCGCCGAGTAATACGGTGTGATGGCGTTGAAAGACACACCCACATAATTGCTGTTGGTGCCCGTCTTACCCGCCACGGTCATGTTGGGGATCTTAGCCTTGGTGCCGGTGCCCTTGTTGATCACGTCGGTCATCATGTTGACCATGAGCCAAGCTGTAGAATCCTGGAAAACCTTTTCGCGTTTGCGAATTTTCTCGGCGTCGAGCACGACGCTGCCCTTGGCGTCCACCACCTTGGCAAACGATAACGGCTCGATGTATTCGCCTTTGTTGCCGAATGTGCCGTAAGCCGCCGTCATTTCCACCAGTGTGATACCGGAAGTGCCAAGCGCGAGGCCAGGGCCATCCTTCTTCACGCTGCTCGTAGGCTTGATGCCCATCTTCAGCAACGTATTGTAGGAATCCTCAATGCCCACGGTGTCCATCAACACCCGGGCAGCCACCACGTTGTAGGAGTTGGTCAAGCCAGCCCGCAAAGACATCGGCCCTTTGAACGAGCCGCCGCCATAGTTGCTGGGATAACCCTGAGCGGTGTTCCACCCCTCCACCGGTGCGGGCACATTGTAAACAATGGATGCCGGAGACAACCCCTTTTCGATGGCCGGGGCATAGACAGCCAGCGGTTTGATGCATGAACCCACCGGCATATAGGATTGCCATGCACGGTTCAAGGTGCGCTTGGCGCTGGGCTGCTGGCGGCCGCCCACAATTGCCTTGAGTTCACCGGTGTGGTAATCAAGCACCACGGCCGCAGCCTGCGGCTGCTGCACTGTTGTGTAGCCGTAACCATCGCGCACGGTGGTGGAGCCGTCGCGGCTGATCTGCATCTTGGGGTATTTTTTCCAGGTATAGAGCGTATTCTCCACGGTTTTTTGGATCTCTGGATCCACCGTGAGATAGATTTTGTAACCGCCGGATCGCAGCTCACTGTCCAGCTTGCTGCGGTTCTCGCTGGTGTTTTCAAGACCCCGGCTTTCCAACAGGTGCGTTTTCACATCTTCAATGGCATATTCCACGAAGAAGGGCATGTCATACATCTGCGTGGTCGCCGCATCCTTGAGGATTGCCACTTTCTCATTGAGCGCCTGCTCATACTGGCCTTGATCAATATAGCCTTGCTCATACATGCGCCGGAGCACCGTGTTGGTGCGTTTGTCGGTAATGTCCATGCGATTGCGGGTGTATGTGTTGCGGCGGGGGTCATACAGATAGGGGCTTTGTGATAGACCAGCCAGCATTGCGCACTCACGCAATGAGAGATCTTTCAGTTCTTTTCCGAAATAGTCCTTAGCGGCAGCCTTCACGCCATAATTGGACTGCCCCAGCGGGATTGTGTTAAGGTAAGCCTCAAGGATCATACCCTTATAGGCTTCCGGATACTTGCTCTTGTATTCCCCCTCCAATTGCATTGCCAGCCATGCTTCCTGGATCTTGCGCTTATACGTGCGCTCGTTGGTGATCATCGTGTTTTTGATCAGTTGCTGCGTGAGTGTGCTGCCGCCCTGCGAGCTGTCGCTCGACATATTGCTCAGAAAAGAGCCTATGATACGCTTCAGGTCCACGCCGTTGTGGGTGTAGAAACGGGCGTCCTCCACGGCCACAATGGCGTTTTGCAGATTTTTGGGAATCTCATCCACTGTGGCCCACACACGGTTCTCCATGCCGGCAAAGGTGGTGATCAGATTGCCGTTGCTGTCATAAATAAAGCTGGTGAGATCCTGATTCTGGATCTTACCCACATCCAGCGTGGGTGTGGTGTCCACATAGGCCTTGGCGATGCCGATGACCGCGCCAGTGCCAACCACGCCAATCAGCAGCACGACGAACACGATGAGCTGCAGCGTGGTGAACGCCACACCCAGCACCGCATTGGGCTGCTTCTGGCGGGCTTTAAAAAGTTTTAAACGTTTCTTTGCCACTGGGCCCTCTCCGTCGGCCTGCTCGTTGCCGGCTGTGGTGGCTTCGGCCTGTGGCTTTCTTGCCCACAGGTTCCGGATCCGCTCAATGCCATAAGCTTGCCGGGGCTCTTCATTCGTTTGCTCCGCTTCGCTCTTCGCCTCCGTATGCGGGGGCTGCCAGAACGCCGGAGAGCCAAGACCCTCCTCCGGCTGCCGGGGTGCCATGTCAAATGAAGCGCCGGGTCTCAGAGGATCCTTGTCCATAAGCGGGGTGTTTGCCGGTTCCACGCGCTCCTGTTCCATGAACCGAGGCCGGGAGTAAAACGGTTTCCTGGGCCGGGCGCTGTCAATGGCATATCCTTGCATGCCCGAGGACTCGCTGGCTGGTTCATCCGGTCGAGTCTGGATGGGCTCCGTCTCAATCTCCGGCTCTGGTGCAACCGGCAGCGCCATGGCCTCCGGCTCACTCTCAGCTATCATGCCGTCAGACTGCAAACCGGGTGTATGCGACTCGGTCCTGTCGCCCGGGTTGTGTTTGATCAACTCAATTTCGAGTCGGTCAGTCTCGGAGAGCTGCTCACCATGATCCGGTGACGAAAAGCCGTGATCGCTTGCAAACTCCACGTCGTCAGCATTGCGGACACTCCGGCCGGCAGAGATAGGTCTCTCCCCCAAGCCAGTCCTGGCTCGAGAAACCATACGGCCCCGGCGGGAGACTGCCTCGCGGGAGCCTGACCGGGCAGCAGTGCGGTAGGACGGGCGCGGCGGCTCCTGCACCTTTCCCACAAAAGAAGAGAACCAGTTTTTTATTTGAATAATGATGTTGTTTATCCGATCCATTACGGTTGAAATCCCTCCAGAATTGTGGCGGCGAAGCATAACGTACTACTGAACTGAGTATCAATTATAACCGATTTGCAATGCAAAAGGTAGTTCCTGAATAAGGCGGCATTACCTTATCATTCAAACATAAAATAAGTTTCAGTAGAAAAATACAAAACAACTTTGTATTGGCGTATTCAGAAATGCCATTACAGTTGGTAAAACCATCAGTGTGTGATATACTTTACTTGAAGGGCGGGAGTCCATGTCGTTTGCGGCAGGTGTGAAAGAAGAGCTGGCCGGGGTGCCTTTGGGTAACCCGTGTTGCCGCCGCGCAGAGCTGGCAGGCGTGATGCTTTCTGCCGGGTCCATGCATGTGCGATCCGGCAGCCTGCAAGCCGAGGTCTCCACTGAGAGCCCGGTGATTGCCCGTAAGGTCTTCAAGCTCATCAAATCGCTTTATGGCATACAACCTGCAATGGAGCAGCGGGAGCGCCACCGGCTTAATCGAAACTACAGTTACCGCGTGACGATAGAAGACGGTGCCGCAGCCAGGAAGGTCCTGGAGGATGTGGGTGCGCTGGACAGCACCGGGATGGCCGGCGGTGTGCGGGCAGACCTGGTGCGGCTGAGCTGCTGCGAGGGCGCTTTCCTTCGGGGCTTGTTTCTTGGGTGTGGCTCCATGTCTGACCCCGGAAAAGGATACCACCTGGAGCTTGTGCTGGAAGACGAGTCGCTCGCCCGGAGCGCCGTATCACTGCTGGCCGGATCGGAGATCAACGCCCGCATCGCGGTTCGCAACGGCAAGCAGGTGATTTATCTCAAGGAAGCCGACCATGTGTCCGAGTTTCTTGCAATCATTGGTGCCCACAGCCAAATGCTCCGGTTTGAGAGTGTCCGGGTGGAAAAAGGCGTGCGCAACACGGTTAACCGCGTGGTCAATTGCGACACGGCAAACCTGGATAAATCGTTGCGCGCCGCCGCCACCCAGGTGGAAAACATCCTTCTGATTGAGCGGGAGGGTCGCCTTGCCAGATTGCCGGAATCCCTCCGGCAGACAGCAGAGGCGAGGCTGGAAAACCCTGACGCCACATTGGAGCGGCTGGGAGAGCTGATCGGCGTGAGCAAATCTGGCCTGAACCACAGGTTTCGGAAGATTGCCGAGTTGGCTGAAGATATCAGAACCAGGGAGGTGCCTAATCATGACAATCAAGAAACTCAGTATCCGAACAGATGATGGCCTGCAACCAAAGGCAGCGGCATTGCTGGTGCAGGTGGCCAGCAAATACAGCTCTTCTATTCTTATTGAGCAGGGAAGCAAACGAGTGAACGCCAAATCGATCATGGGTGTACTATCTTTGCGGATGCACCGGGGTGAAACCTTCCTGCTGGCCGTTTCGGGCGCGGATGAGGAAGAAGCTGCAAACGCCCTCGCACATCTGATCGAAAAGGGCGAGGTAAAACAATAACGATCTCCTGCCAGCCGGATATCCATCGTCATTTCGCGACAATTCATTTATGCCTTTGATACAAATTGACGATATATTAAGATGGAGCATTGGCACCCAGGTGATGCCTCTATTTGCGTATCAGGCGTGTTCTAGCCAATTGGTTGCGGTGATTTGTGTTGTCTTCATGGCTTGACCATGCTATAGTTTTATATCGGCAAAAAAATCCATAAAGAGGGGGTTTTCCCCTCATTCTGCTACCAAAACCTGGTTTTTTCGAAGGGACCGAAGAAGATGGATATCACCACAATTCTCGGCATTATCATAGCACTTGGCGGCGTCGTCGGCGGTTATATCATGGAATCCAAGGGTGGCATTGCCGAAGCTTTGGTTGGGTTATGGTCAGCCACGGCAGCACCTATCATCCTTGGCGGCACGGTCGGTGCGGTGCTGGTGTCGTTCCCCATCAATGAGGTGAAGCTGATCGGTTCGATGTTCAAGATGGTCCTCTTCAACAAGAAAATCAACGAGCTGCAAACCATCCAAGAAATGGTGCGCTATTCGGAGATCGCACGAAAAGAAGGTCTGCTGGCTCTGGAAACCGAAGCCTCACAGAACAAAAACCCACTCATCGCAAAGGGTTTAAAGCTGATCATAGACGGCACAGAGTCGAAGACCACCAAGGACATCCTCCTTTGGGATATGCACCTCCAAAACGATGTCTATGTGCGCGGATCCAAACTATTTGCAGCCGCGGGCGGTTATTCGCCCACCATGGGCATCATCGGCACAGTAATGGGCTTGATCACGGTGCTGGCCGGCAACCTGGAAGACCCGGCAGAACTGGCGAAGGGCATCGCTACCGCATTCATCGCCACGCTGTACGGCGTGAGCCTGGCAAACCTTCTTTGGCTCCCCTTTGAAAATAAAGTCAAGGTAAAGGCAGCTCGTGAAAGGCTGATCAATGAGCTGATTGTCGAGGGTGTGCTTTCAATCCAGGCCGGTGATCATCCGGATTCAGTGCGCGACAAGATGAACCTGGCTTATTTTGAGAAGACCGCTGGTAAAAAACAGCCAGCAGCACCAAAAGCCGCCGAGGAATGACATGAACGGACACGAGGAACACGAAAAAGAAAACGGCGAACGCTGGCTGCTCACCTATGCAGACCTGATCACACTGCTCCTGGCGTTTTTTATCATCATGTTCGCGATGAGTAACCTGGACAAGAATAAGTACAAAGCGGTCATCCATTCCTTGGGCAGCGCTTTCGGCGCCGTGCCCAGTGAAGGCGATGGCGCAGGAGCTGGCGGCGATTTAAGTTTTCCATTATTTTCCCCGGGGTCATCAATGCCGCCCGGTAACAGTAACACCCCAAGCCTGAGCACAGCAACAGCCTCACAATCAGCCACACCTGCAGCCTCCCCCATGGTTTCCTCCTCTCCTCCCGGCGGTGGCATCGGCAATGCTATCGAAATTGAGGAAATGGAAAACGTGCAGGATCAGGTGCGCGGACTCCTGTCACAGGAGCACCTGGATAACGATGTCTCTGTCACAATGCGCGCAAGAGGTTTGGTGATCAGCATCAACTCACGCGTATTGTTTGCCAGTGGCAAGGCTGATCTGACTTCCGCTTCAAAAACTCTGGTGCTGCGTATCGCGGAAGTGCTGGCGCCGTTGTCCGGCAACCAGATCCTGGTGGAGGGCCATACCGACACAGACCCGATTCATACAGTGCAATTCCCATCCAACTGGGATCTATCTGCAGCAAGAGCCTCCACTGTGCTGCGATTGTTGCTCTCCACCGGAAAGCTTAAGGAGGCAAACATGTCTGCCGTGGGCTATGGTGAGTTCCGGCCAATCGCACCCAACAATACACCTGCGAACAAAGCGAAAAACCGGCGCGTGAACATTGTGATCCTGAAAGACGATTACGACAAGAGCATCGACATTGTATCGGACGATTGACATGCCGGCAACCGGAAACCTCTGGGTAAGAACCTGAAAACCCTTTCTCCAAACATACGGGGAGAGGGTTTTTTCTGTTTATCCGGCCGAGCGTCAAACAGTATGAGCACAGGAAAATGATGGAATACTAATCCCAAAGGATTCCAACGCACCGGAGGGATTGGTCAGCGATGAGGAAAACCTCAACCTTTACAATGTATGCCGCGGCGGCGCTGCTGTGCCTGGCCGGCGCGGTGATGGCAATCGCCGGCGATGCCTGGTCGGCAAGGAGCGGGTCCCGGCCCGGTGTTACGACAGAGCCTGCCGACTCGCAGGCCCCCGCCGGGGTGAACCTGGGCGAAAGCCTGCAAAGCCTGCAGCCATCCACACTCGTTGCTGCAGACATGAGCACTTTTTGGGTCACAACATATTCCACCTGTGGGCACATGAAGGTACTGGAGGAGGCGCCGGACAGCCGGCTGGTGGGCAAAACACTGGAGGAGTTCGCGGGGTACTACCCCGAATACAAAATGTCACTGGTAAGCGGCAACATCCGCATGGATCGAACGATCCACCAATACTGCCCGGACCACTACATCATCAAAAGTGACGGTACCGGTAACATATACGTCTACCGCAACATGGGTGGGCTGGACAAGCTGACCATGGTCACAAAGCTGTCTTTCCCTGTTGAATCGATCCCGGCGGATTACCGGCCCCTGCTGGAGGAGGGCATGGCATTTGGCAGCATTGAGGAAATTGAAGGACTGATCGAGGACGCAGAAAGTTAACAGAGCAACTATCCTACATGGATAGAACGAGATGGAAACGCCTCAAATTGGCGCATTCTCACCTTTTTCCTGATCACATCATTGACAAGCTGCCACAAAATGCCCCAGAATATCCATAGCGATTCAGCAGGAGAGGCTGCTATCCGCGAGGAAGCCATCCGGAGTGCCGGGGCTGCCGATCAATGCACGGGGAGAACAATATGCAAACAATGAGATTGGGGCGAACCGGCATCACCGTATGCCGCACTGCATTTGGTGTGCTGCCGCTGCAGCGCACCGCAACGGATGAAGCTGTGCGCATCCTGCAAAAGGCCTATGACGGCGGAATCAACTTTTTTGACTCAGCTCGGGGTTATACCGACAGCGAACAGAAAATTGGCTTAGCGCTCTCACCGGTGCGCCAACAGGTCATCATCGCCACCAAGAGTGGCGCACAGGACAAGGAAACGCTGCACAAGCACCTGGCCGAGAGTTTGGCCATGCTGCAAACGGATTACATTGACATTTATCAATTCCACAACCCGGCCAAGGTGCCGATGCCAGGCGATGAACTCTACGAAGAAATGCGCAAACTTAAGCAGAGCGGCGTGATCCGCTTCATCGGCGTGACCTGCCACCGGCTGGATAATGCGCTCCTGGCCGCCCGGTCCGGGCAGTATGACACCGTGCAGTATCCGTTGTCATATCTGTCCAGCGACAATGACATGGCGCTGTCGGAAGCATGCAAAGAAAATGACGTGGGCCTTATCGCAATGAAAGCGCTGTCCGGCGGGCTGATCACATCGGCTCCTGCTGCCTTTGCATTCCTCCGGCAATATGCGAACGTGCTGCCAATTTGGGGCATTCAACGCATGGAAGAGCTGATGGAGTTCCTCGCGCTGGAGCAAAACCCACCAGAGCTGGGCGGTGAGCTCAAGAAAATCATTGACCATGACCGGCAGGAGCTTGCCGGATCGTTCTGCAGGGGCTGCGGCTATTGCCAACCATGCCCGGCGGGTATCCCAATCTTCTCAGCAGCACGGATATCGCTTCTGTTGAGACGGGCCCCCTACCGCCAGTTTTTGACAAAGGAGTTTCAACAGGCGATGGAAAGGGTGGAAGACTGCACCGGTTGCGGCCATTGCACTTCCCACTGCCCCTATGGGCTGGACACGCCTGCGCTGCTACGGGCCAACCTGGCCGACTACAGGCAATTTGCCAAGGAACACGCAGCGGAGATACGGTGACAAAGAGCAGGAAAGGCGGGCTTGCAGCCCGCCTTTCCTGTCATTAATCCGCTGACGGGGCTCTGTGTGCCCCATCCAGAATTACATAGCGGTCCTTGCCATTCCCCTTGGCCTCATAAAGCGCCATATCCGCCCGATAGATCAATGTGTCTGCTGTATCGATGCGGGATGCCACCGCAACACCCATGCTGATGGTGGTGTGGTAACTCTCAAACTCAGGTGTGCGGCGGATACTCTCAAAGAAGCTTTCAATGGCATTCAGCGTATCCTCACGGCCGGAACGAAGAAACCCTGCAAATTCATCGCCGCCCCACCGGGCAATCTCGCCGATGCCGGAAAAAGCTTGCCGTGCCAAGCGGCCATATAGCCGGAGGATGTTATCGCCGACCAAGTGACCATGCTGATCGTTGATTTTCTTAAAATTATCCACATCAAACACAAACACAAACAAAGAACCCTCGGAGGTGTCAGCCTTCTCGAGCATGTCGTTAAACCCCCGGCGGTTGGGCAAGCCAGTCAGCTGGTCGGTCTTGGCCATGCTTACAAGCGATCTTTCCTTTTGCAGGATGATGCGGTTCACAACAAGCAAAACGAGCAGTACGGCCAGCACATAGATTGCGAAGTCGCTGATCATCTGTGTTCGGAAGGACTGCTCGAGCACCGATGTGTCCTTCTTGACCAGCAAATACCAATCCAGGTCTTCAACATAACGGGTGATGAGGTATCCATCGGCTTCTTCGTTTTGATACTTATATACATGGAGACTGTTACGGTCTTCGAGAATCTCCTCACGGTTTGCAACCAGTACCTCCTGCTCCAGCAAATTACCATTGCCGATGCTGCGAGAATTGGAGTGCACTTGCACCTGGCCATCTCGATTGAACAACATCGCCTCCAACTGGAAGTTCTGCTCGAAATGCTTCAGAAGATCCTGCACCTGGTTGATCTCAAGGCCGACGCCTGTGACCCCAAGCAGCTTGCCGGATTCATCGGTCACACGGCAGTTGACGAAAACTGACAGCCTGTTGTGATTCACTTCATCGGTGTCCACATCCAGGTCATAGGCTGCATGTTTGTGGAGGAAATTCCAGTACCATTTATCGTGATCATTGTCTGGCTTTATCACCTTGTTGATGCCCTGGTAGTGGTAATATGCCTTGGTGGCCTCAGAGACCATAAACACCGAGTCATACCCATATTTCTCCTTGATGCCCCGCAGGTATTCCTGCAAATCCATTAAGTGCTCCGCCGAGTTGTCCCCTGCAGCTTCCGCGCGGAGCCAGCCCTTTAAAAAACTATCGTTGGCCATCGTCAGTGAGACGAATATCGGCTTTGTGAGCTCATTGCGGATCTCAGCGTAAATGTTGGTTGCGGTGAGCCTGGAAATATTGGCGATGTCATCACGGATAATCTCGCTATAGGTGACCGAACCGGTCAAACCCACAGCAGCAAACCCGACAAGAATAATTACACAAATGAGTATGTTTACGCGAACCCGCCGGGTATTTTCCATCAAGACCTCCAAATAGTGACATGATTCGACACAATTATAACCCGGCTTCCCTCAGTCCGGCAATGAACAGGGCAATGAAAACAGAAGGATAAAATAGGATCGTGAATCGGTTCAATAGAGCTCAAACAGGAAATTACGCTGCCTTGGATACATCCGGCAAAGCAGTTCGGCTGCTTCCGGTTCCCCATAGGCCACACTGGCATCGAGCGCTTCGGCAGCATCCATGTGGCCGGTCAGCAGCTTGGCAAGCGTGCCGATGCCACACGAGAATTGTGGCTGCCCATCCGTGTGAATTGCATGGGCCTTTCTACCGTCTGAAAAGATGCGGAAGACCCCATTGTTGGCGGGCACCATATCGTCGCCGGAAACCTCCAACAACAGTGCCCCGTCGCAAGCAGGAGCGGCCTGAGCAAATGCGAGAGGCACATCCACCACGCGGAACATCACATGGGGCTGCAACCGCACACGGTCCTTCCAGGCACCACGGAGCATCAGGAAACGGTCGCCCTCCGGAGCTGTCCACCACACGTCCTTGCCGATGGGCTTGATGGCAGCAAGCAAAGCGTCCACCGCCGCAAGGCGCGTATAGGCCAGCTCCACAAGCTCCACCTCATCTGCCCGCTCCTCGCAGAAAGCATAAGCTTGGGCAGAGCCATCGGCTGTAGCCAAAAGGATAAACCCGCCGTTGGCCGCATTTTCTTCCACTCGCCGCCGCCATTGGTCATCATCCCGCAGGCAACTGCAATTCAAGCCGGCCACGAAGCGTCCGTATATCGCTGATACCGTGGTGAAGTCTGTGGGCATGAGTCGCTCCACCGACCAGTCGGCAGGCGCGTCCGGCAACTCCGCCGGTGAGAGGTGGGGTTCCAACGAAAGGGAGCAGGTCGCCCACCCCAGCCGCTCGTAAAAACCATGTTGAAAGGGATAAAGAAAGTTGAACCCAAGCCCTCTCTTTGCCATATCCGCTAAAGAATAGGTCATCAACTGCTTTGCATAACCCCGATTTCGCCATGCTTGCGCTGTGGCAACGCCGGAAAGGGCCTCCATCGCAACGCGCCTGCCGCGCAAACAAATCTCATACGGGATCATCTGCAGGTTGGATGCGAGCTCACCGCAATTAAACATCGCGAGGGTGCGGTCCTCTCGGTAGACATTGGAAAAGTACCACGCGAGAAACCGTTCACTGCTTTCGGGAAAGCTCTGCCGCCACAGGTCGCAGATCGCGCCCCGTTCAGCCGGTTCCGGTTTTCTGATCACGGGCTGCATTGTGTTCTGATCCTGTATTTGGTGGCCATGTGGTGGGGGTAATAGGATTCCTTTGCGCGCCGAAGCCCGGGAATGCCCATATCCTCCTCGCGGTTAACAAACTGCACATCGGGGAATTGCCGGCAGATGAATTGCTGGTTGATGAACGCATAGATGCCCGGCACAGAAGGGTCTGCTTTTTCCAGGTGGATTAACGCCAGATCGGGCCGCAGACGCTCGCCCACGGTGAATGCCACTGGCTTGCCATTCATTTCAACGAGAGCGCCGGTGAGCCTAAGCTCGTTCATATGAGCCACAGCCTCACGCACCGCGTAATACTCGCATCTGTCCGCATCGCCACTGTCATGTTCACTCATCCACTGGTCGCAGATTGACAGGCAGCGTTCCAGGTGATTGGGCTCCAGATCCAGCCAGTCATAACCGGGGCCGGTCAGAAACTTATTCACATGGTTGCGTTTGGCGTGATATTTCTTGCCGGGCAAATCCATCAGATCACTGCGCAAATAAATATACTCTGCCAGGTCGCGGTCTTCCGTCACAACAAAACCTTCGGTGCCCTCCGCTCGCAGCCTGTCAACAAAATCCTGGTTGACTCCCATGATGTCCAGGCCGCAGGCACGGGCGGAAATGTCTGATATCGCCACTTCAACCGCTGGCCTCACCGGCTGGCCTTTTGGTACTATGGGCTGCATATGGCCCATGCAGCCGGTCTCCGGGTGGGTGTAGCACAGATAGAGCACGTTGTCCTGCTCACAAAGCTCAATCATCCAGCCTTGGCGCCAGATAAAAAGGTTGGCAAATGACATCTCGGAGTTTTCAAACGGCAAGTCTGCGGTGTATCGTAAAAAAAGATCTTGGTCATCAAGTCTCAACGGCCGGAATGGTAACAAACAAATCCCCCTGACCATTTGCACGAATGGATCTATTATAAACCATTCCAATGAAATGGTGAAGTGCAGAAATGCCAAGCAAAGCAATGGCACAGACGATTCAGAAACTATAGGCTCTCAAGCAAGTGGCTAGCGCAACCCAAACAAAACCCTTTTCATGGCGCACAGGCACAGCCTGCTCAGTCAAGCGGTGGAACATCTGGATGGTCACACTGGAAATCTTGCCATCCATAACCTCTGCGGAGGTGCTGCCCGCGAGTTGCAACTCTTCCTGCTTTGATTTCACCTCAAGCCTGTAGCGCCCGGGGCTCACATTCAAACGGAAAAACCCATCCTCATCAGGCGTAATCCGTGTCACAATGCGGTTGGTCTCCACATCATGCACAATGATCACATATTCGATCCGGGTGGAAATAGTGGAATTTGGAGTCGTCTGCGCTGTACTCCCCTGATTCAGCACATATCCCTCAATCCCGCTGCATGAGCCGCGACTGGGGCTGAATAGAATAACCAGCGCCAGCATCACATCCAGCACAAGCGCCCATGCCAGCAACAATTTGTTTGGCTTGGAGTCTGCAGGTATTCTGAGCATTGTCACAACCCTCTCGGCAGAGATATGCCAATTATATGCAATTATGTAAAAAATGTAAATAACCAGCAATTCCTGTCAAGATTGGAGAAGATTGCATTCCATTGGTTGCAGCAGCTACAACTCCTCTTCCGCTTCGGTAATGCCAAGTTCATCCTTGAGGGCATCAATACGCACCCGGAGCTTTTCCGGTGTTACATCATTCAATGCATCCATGCTTTTTGTCATGGCTTCCCTGTAGTAACCAAGCGCTTCCTCAGGCAGGTCGTCATGCTCGGCGATCAGGCCCATATGATAGAGCACATCCGAAAAGTGCTTCTTGGCGTACGCCTTCTCAATATAGCCCCTGGCCTTCTCCCATTCGCCCATTTCCAGATACATTTGCCCGGTATTATCCAGAATCACATGGTCGTCAGGCTCAAACTCCACGGCTTCCAGGTTATAAGGCTCAGCCTTGTCATACATTTTGAGCGATGTATAGACATAGCCGAGCGTTTGATAGACGCGGATGCTCCGGAAGTTTTGATGGAGGTCTTCCAAGGCGATCAACGCCTTCTCACTGTTTCCCAATTTGAACCAGGTGATGGCGCGGTTCATACGGATCAGATTGCGGAGAGGCCCTTTGCAGGCCGGAGACTTCAAAGCGTAGTCAAAGCGCTGCAGCGCCTCATCAAACTTGCCCTGTTTCATCAGCAGCACACCAAATGCGCCTTCATTTTTAAAGGACATGCCGCCGTACTTCATGCCAAGCCGGTAATACTTTTCGGCTTGAGCCTGAAAGCTTCGCATGTGGTTGAAATACCCCAGGCCCCCGAAGAAATTCCCGATCAACGACATCTCAGCACTCCCCCTTGTCGAGCTTGGTCAGCAGGCGGCCCCTGCGCTTGGCGAAGGAAGCAAACTCCGCGCTGTTGGAAGCAAAGCCCATCGCACGCAATTTTACCATGCAGCGCTCTACGATTTCCAGCGCTTTTTCAACATCACCCCTGCGGTGCTCATAAAATTTGGCCATTTCCGCATAAGGAAGCAGGCCATGGCCGCCTTCATCCAGCATCTTCTGCCACAGTGCAGACGCCTCGTCGTGGCGGCCCTGCCGCTTCAGCAAGAGCGAAAGCTCCCTGATCGAGCCCTCGCCCGCCCGCTGGTAATACCGCTCCGCTTCCTCCAGGCGCCCCATGCGCTCATGCAACCGCCCGCAGGACCAAAGATCCTCGGCATGCTCCAGTTCTTCGGGCTTTTTTACAGCCTGGCACATCCGGCAGAGCAACGTCAACAGCGACACAATATCGCGGCGGTTGTGCTCCAGCACCATGCGCATCGGCTCGAAGTCGCCGCTGCGCAAATACTCAAAAAACATCACCGGCACCAGAGAGCCCGGCACATCTTCACCGCGTTCGCGGCCCAGCACTTCCTTTTCAAGGTTTTGCAGGTTGCATTGCCGTAATCGTTTTTTGTAGATCCGCCGGGCACCGTGCAGCAGATCCACCTGCTCCATCTCATCCAGCGGTGCAGCAATTCGGTTGATCACAGCGCGGGACGCGATCAGCGGCGTGTCGAAGCACTTGCCGTTGAAACTCACCAACCAATCGAAATCACGGAGCTTTTTACACAGCATGGAGAGCATCTCGCCCTCCACGTCGTAATCCTCCATAAAATACTGTTCAACAATGAACTTTTCCCCTGAAACATAGCCGAGCCCGATCAAGAAAGCCACCGTGCCGCTGCCACCGGCCAAACCGGTGGTTTCAGTGTCTACGAAGGCAGCACGGGTGATGTCCCAATCCTCAAGACCTGCGCTTTTGCAGATCACGCGCACAGCGTCCTCCTCGGCGCAGCAGAGCAAACCGCCGGACGCTTCCTCGAGATCGTATTCCACAACCTCATGCAGGCAGGCGGATTTCTTTTCTGGGCGTGGGGCATCGTCCTGCGGGTGGTAAGCAGGAGATTCCATTGCGATGCGTTTCAGTTTTTCTTCCAAAGAGGACATGGATCCATTATATCTCAAGTTGTATAAAAGTGCACGAACCCCTCCCCGACATGACGGGGAAGGGTCCGAGGCATTGCTTTGCTAACGAATGCCCGGAGCGAATCCGGGCAGGAGCGCTTTACCTGGTGATCTTGATCGTCTTGTAATAGTATTTGGGCCCTACAGTAATGCGCACCGTATAAGTACCGATTGGCACCAATGCGCCGGCGGTCAGGCCGGCAGTGTTGCCGGCGGTGGCCTTGCCGTTCCAAGTCACTGCATAATACCTGCCGGCGGGCATGTTGACATAGCTTTTTACCGCCGCAGCCACTTTGCCCCTGGAGTTGATCACCTGTATGGTGGCGTTGGTGGGGTAGTTGACCTTAAAGGTGCATAGCGTGTAAAGTGTGCCATTCGCCCGGAATGTTCCGGCATAACTATTCCAACTCACGGTAGGATACGTTACGATTTTGAAGGTAATTGTGTACGCTGTGCCGGTGATGCCGTTGGCAATCGGTGTGATACGCGCCTTGTAGGTGCCCACAGGTAGATAACTGCCCGATATCTTTCCGTCCCACGCCCAGGTCTTAGCCCCGGCGGAGGATTCAGCCCGCGTCAGGATCGAAACCCAGCGGCTTGATTTGTACACCTCGATCTTGGCTGTGCCGGGGCCGCCCATCGAGTAATTGAATGTCATACGATTGCTGCCCCCCGGTGAGAGCGTGGGGGTGGTGCCCATCTTGGGGATGGCCGTAAAGCCGGACACCGAGGTGGCCCGCTTGAGTGTGAGCGTATAGGTCCTGACTTTATCGGTGGTTAGCGGCGAGGTTACCACGATGGAGACTGTCTTGGTTAGCCCCAGCCCCACGGAAACAGAGCGGCTTAAGGCAGACACGCCGTCGATTGTCACAGTCGCCTGAGCGCTGTATCTCGTGGCCCAAACTGTGACTGTACCGACCGATGCGGGCATAAGGCCGGTGTATGCCGTGACCGACATGGAGAATGCCGGGCTTCTGGAGATGGCCGGCGAAACCGTGATGTTGGTCAGGCCCAGGCTCACAAAAGGCGCGCGCACAACATGCAGTGTATACGTTTTGGTGGTGGAACCGTCTTGCGCGGTGACATTCACAACCACATCCCTTGATTCAGAAGATGTCGCAAGCGCTACGTTCACACTCTGCTTTGCCTCCCCATCAATCAGAAGGGCCGCCTTGCTGCTGGCCGCCTGCGGCGTGATGGTGACAGAGCCCACATAGTCATACAGCGTAACGGTGCAGCCTTCCGACTCAGGATCGAATTCCGGCAAGATATACGCGCCGGCGGAAAGGCCGATGCCTGCAAGCCGCGGATTCTGAGAGATGTAGATGGCAGTGTAGGTTTTCCCGGTTGCGGAATTGGGCGGGTCTGGCGTGAAGGAGGCAGAACTGGCTCCAACTGTATCTGCCTCGCCGTCGCCGTCCATATCCCACCCAACGAAGATTGATTCAGTGCGGGTAGCCACCGGCAGCGGGATTTCCTCCCCATACCAAAAAACTGCTTTGGGCAGCGCGTCACCTGTTCCGCCGTCAAACTCCAGTGTGATGGCATACGTGGTTTGAGGCAGCATTACCGCAAAACCAGGCAGCCCCGCAGGCGGCGCTTCCGGATTCAGGTAATTGCCGCTGAGATCCAGCGACAACAGCGCTGTCATCCCATCAAAGAAGTTATCAGGAATTGTGGTGAGTAGGTTGCCAGACAGATCCAGCGACAAAAGGGCCGTGTTGGCGGAGAGCCACGCCGGCAGGGAGCTGATGCTGTTACCTGACGCGTTTATCAGCGTGAGCGACATAGGCAGGATCGCGCTGTCTGGCAGCGCAGAAAAGGCACAGTCTGAGATGTCCAAAGTCGTCAGCACGCCGAGCCCCGAAAGATCGGGGAGCGCGGTAAGCGGATTGCCGGACACATCCAATGATTGCAGATTGGTTAATGAGGCCAGTTCTGCTGGCAGCGACTGCAAGCCATGGGTGCCCAGCTTGAGTGTCTGAAGCGCTGTGGCACCACCGATACCCTCCATGCTGGAAAATGTACCGCCGGAGAGATCCAGGCTGTTCACGGCAGCAAGCTCAGCTGAGGTCACAAAGCCATCAGCATTGGCGTCTGTACCGGCGGATATAAGCGCCGCGCCAAAACCGGCATCGGTAAAATGGATTGTGCCGGCTGCTTCATACCGCGCGGTAAAAACCTTATTTGAGGTGATGTCCATCGCCAGGATCTGCGCTTCTGTTAGCTTGGTCTGACCGTTGTACCAGCCAAGGAACTCATAACCAGCCAACGGTGCGACCTCCGGCACGGCGGCAATATGTGCGCCTGCGTTCACATGCGTCAAGATGTCGCTTTGGCCGCCATTGATGGTGCCGAACCGATCGGTGCGAAAGGTGACTGTGTATCCGAAGATGGCCTTGAACACCACCGAGGAGGAGGTGACGGGGCTCGGAGCGATCACCACTGTTGCGCCGCCCTGCGCGTCCACCGTGCCGTTGCCGTCTGCATCCCAGCCGCCGAACACATAACCGGTTTTGATGGCGGAGGGCAGCTTAACCTGCTCGCCATGGAAATATCGGGATTTGGCCAGGGCGCTGCCGCTGAGAGTGCCGCCATTGAGGTTCAGGGAGACCGCGTAATCCTTTTGCCTTGTGTACACCACGGTGGCACCCGCCCGGACTTTTCCAAGCTCTATGCGGTCATCACTCCCGGCAAGGGGGTTCAAATAGTTGTATTCAATTTCAAGCCGATTCAATGAGGCCATGCCGGAAAACACATTGGTGGGCAACCCCGTGAGCTGGTTGTAGTTGAGCACCAGCCTGGTGAGGCCTATCAAATTCCCAAAGGTGACGGGCAGGCTTGTGAGATTATTATGTGCCATGTCCAGATCAGTCAGGCTTGTCAGGTTTCCGAAGCTCTCCGGCAGCGACGTGATGCCATTTTCCCACAGTGTGAGCGTTTGCAGGCTCCCCAGGCTGCCAATTGAGGCTGGCAGCGCGGTGAGGCTGTTGCGGTGCAGATAAAGCTCCCGTAGCTTTGTCAGGCCGGCAAATTCATCTGGCAGCGAGGTCAGCCCGTTGTCATACAGATTAAGCTCAGTCAAATTCACCAGATTGCCAAACTCCGGGGGTATGGCGGAGATGCTGTTGAGCTTCAAATCCAGCGTGGTCAGCGTGCTCATCGTCCAAAGTGAGTCGGGCAGGCCTGCCGCTGTGAGCATGTTGCTGGTCAGGTCCAGCGCAGTTAGTTTTGTAAGATTGGAAATCTCAGAAGGTACCGCGGTGATGCGCGTGCCGATGACAGACAATGATGTGAGGTTCGTGGCGTATCCGATGCCAGAAATATCCGTTACGGCGCTGCCCATCACAGTCAAAGTGGTCAGGGCTGCCATCTCCCCTTCAGTGATTGTGCCGCTGCCGTTGGTGTCTGCTCCCGCTGCGATCAACGCAGCCAGGAAACCCGGCTGCAGTGGAATCACGTCACCGGGGGCCGCAAGGGCAGTTGTGGCAAGACCAGGAACTGCACCAGAAATAACCAGGGAGAGCAGTATTGTGATTGCTGCGGCAATGGCAGTCTTTTTCATTTCTCATTTCCCTCCAATTCGTCGGCGGAAATTACAGATATTTCAATAACTGAATAGATGCCCAGTATTCAGCCCATTGAAACGCCTAAAACCTTATTCTGTTCTTATTCTGACCGATAAGTTACATTATGTATATTGTAGAAGATCAATGTATGTGCAAAAAGGATCAACACTCTGTCTGGAGGGAACCAAAGAATTGCTCAAACAAGTAAGTGTTTCAGCCAGACCATCTGCCGCACCTCCCTCCCCATTTGGCAAGCTCTCTGTCTTCCGCGCTGAACACCACAAGCTCGCACTGGTTTTCACAACCGGTGCACTGCCTGGTCTCAGTGCTGTATTCCAGGCCCATGGCAGCAAAGCCAACAAAGCGACTGGGCGAGCTCTGGTGCATCGCCTGTGCGGCGAGCAGCGCGGCGCCCCAGGCACCCATCACATCATGGTTTGGCGGCACCAGGATTTCCACCCCAAGGGCCCGCCGGAAAGCCTCCACCATGCCGGTGTTGGCGGCCACACCGCCCTGAAACAGCACCGGTGCGGCAATCGTTTTGCCTTTGGCCAGGTTGTTGAGATAGTTGCGCACCAGCGCGTCGCAGAGGCCCGCCACAATGTCCTGCTGGCGGTGGCCATTCTGCTGCTTGTGGATCATGTCTGACTCGGCAAACACAGCGCAGCGGCCCGCGATGGCCACCGGCGACAGGGATGCCAGCGCCAGCTTGCCAAACTCCTGGATGGGCACGCCCAGACGCTCGGCCTGCCGGTCCAGAAAGGAGCCGGTGCCGGCAGCGCAGACAGAGTTCATCGCAAAGTCGGTCACAACCCCATCCTTCAGCAGGATGATTTTCGAGTCCTGCCCGCCGATTTCCAGCACCGTGCGTACTTCGGGCAGCCAGTGCCGCGCAGCTACGGCGTGAGCGCTGATTTCATTTTTGACCAGATCCGCACCCAGCATCGCACCGGCCAGCTGCCTGCCGCTTCCGGTCACGCCAACGGCACCAATTTCTGGCGCAACACCGTCCAGCCGGCCGAGCAGCTCCGCCATACCCCGGCGGATCGCTTCCACCGGCCTGCCAGCCGTCTTAAGATAGAGCCGCTGCGTGATGTTGCCCGCACCATCCACCAGCACGATGTTGGTGCTTACCGACCCCACATCCACACCCAATGCCATGCCGTTCATTGCGTCCTCTCCCCCTCTTTTCGCTGCCGCCGCTGCCGGAGCAAATCCACAAATGCCTCAATGCGGGTGACATAGCCAGCCTCACCGGTCATTTCATCGATGACCAAAGTGAGCACCGGAAGATCATAATCCCGCGAGATGGCGGGCAGGATCGCCTGCGCTACAATCTCCGGCATGCAGCCCAACGGGTAAAGCTGGATCACGCCGTCATACCCCTGCCGGGCATGCATCACCGTGTGGCCCAGCGTCTCGCGGGTGTGGCCGCCGATGTCGGTGCCCAGATAACCTGCCGCCGCTTCGGCAAAGCGGAGATCACGGCGTTTGTGCAGCCCCTTGTTCATCGTGTCGTTCACCCAATGACCGATGGTGACATACCGCTCGGTTTGCACACCCATCGAAGCCAGCCTTGCCTCCAGCCGCATGTTTGTCCATGGGTCGATGGTGCCATAAATCTCGCCCACAATGCCCACCCGCAGCACCAGCCTGCTCTCGTCCAACGGCACCTCATTGAGCTTCCGCCCGGTTTCCGCAGTCATCCGAAGCATCTCCCTGGTGCCGACAGTGGCCCTGGCCGCCCGCCGGTAGCCCTGCCAGATCGTTTCAGAGGCACCCCGATGGGCCTCCCAGGCCATCACATGGCGGGAAAGCCGCTCCAACTCATCCACGGCCAGCGAAAGCTTTGCAGCGCGGTTCAGGATGCCGGCAAGCTTGGGCGGATTAAGGCCGCCGGTCAGCTTGCGGATCCGTCGGATGAGCTCGCCTGCTCCTGCCCGGCAGACCTCCAAATGGATGGCGTCCATCGCGCAGCCGGCATCCTGAAGCACTTCCCGCTGCATCTGGCAATAATACCCAAACCGGCAGGGCCCCCAGGCACCCACCATGAGCTGGGTGTCCGCACCCATGCGATGGGCCTCAATAAGATTACCAATCGTGATTTTCAACGGCAGGCAGGCCCCTTCCGGCACATGGCGGGCACCCAATTCCAGTGTTTTGAGGCTGTTGTCCGGCGGGATCACATAAGGCGCGCCCATATCATCCAGCGCAGCCTTTGCTGTGATGTAGGCGTTGCCCATGTGGGGAAAGCCGATCAGCATGCGCCGGCCCTCCGATGCAGCAATGTGTCCGTAAAGGCCTCCAGCCTTGTTTCCAGGCCGGCCTGGCCGGTGTGCTCATCCAGCGACACCGTGGCAAACGGGATGCCACAACTCCGTACTCGCCGCTCAAACAGATAGCTCACAAAGCTGTCCACACCGCAGCCGAAGCAGGTGAGGTTCAGCACGCCATCCACAACCGGCTGCTCCATGAGCAGGTAAGCGCATCCCATTGCCGCCGTGCCGGGGCTCCAAAACACCGGCTTTTCCTGAGGCAAGGCAGCCTGTCGCAATGCCCTGCCGTCAAAATGCTCCAGCGTGATGGTGTCCACACCCAACGCAGCAAGTTTTCCGGCGGCATCCATGTTGAGAAAGCGATCACCGGTGGTATAGCAGTGACCCAGTAGAAGAACCTTGATCCTGCCACCATCCGATGGCAGGCGTGCAGCTTCATACACCTGACCCACCTGCGTCGCACGATGGGTGAGGTAAGCCGCCACTGCCCTGCCATAAGCATGGCGGCACTCCCTCTCCTTCACACCCAGTACCCGCCCGGCCAGAACCGCAGCCCGCAGCCCGCCGTCGGCGCGATCATGGCGGTTCACCTCCGGAGCGAGGAGATCGGGCAAGCCCGGCAGGCTGTGGCGGGCCATATCCGGCAAGCCGCCGAACTTGGGGCAGATGTATTCCTTTTCATGCACACTGGTATAACGGGGCGCGAAAAGCAGGTCGCAGCGGCCCTTCAAGCTTTCGGCGTGCCCAAACCAGGCCTTTACGGGCAGGCAGGCCTCACCCACACAAGAGGCAAGCCCTTTCTCCATGATACGGCGGTTCGTCTCCGGCGAGATGGCCAACTCCGTGCCAATTTCCTCAAAAAAGACCTTCCACAACGGAAAGTATTTATAGTAATGCAATCCTCGAGGGATGCCCACAGTCATAAGCAATTCCAACCCCTTTACCGCTTGACACAGCCACATTTTTTATTGGCACGGGCAGGGCAATTTATACCATAGGGAAGGAATTCGGGCCGGTGGCGAAGAACCAATGAGAAACCACAGGGGAGGTGCCTTTATGATTAGGATAGCCCATATCGCCCTCTATACGCTGGACTTGGAGCGCGCCATACGTTTCTATTCCAACTATTTTAATGGCGTGGCCGGCACGCCCTACCATAACCCCATGCGAGGGTTCCGTTCCCGTTTCATCCGCTTTGGTTCCGATGTATCACTGGAAATCATGACTCTGGACGCTGGCCTCGAACCGGCCCTGGATGACATCCCCACGGTTGGCTACTCCCATATGGCGTTTTCTGTGGGAGGCAAGGATGCCGTAGATAACCTGACCGCCCGGCTTGAGCAAGACGGCTACACCATCGTGAGCCGGCCAAGGGTGACCGGTGATGGCTATTATGAGAGCTGCGTGCTGGATCCGGACGGCAATCGGGTGGAAATTGTGGCCGATGATCAACACTGCGTTGATCAATGCATCCATAAAATGATATCATTCAACAAGAAATCACGAAAAACTTGAACAGAAGGCCAATCGGGAGTAAAATAAAAGCTATTAATAACGTGGGACGGAGAGACAGTCGACCGATGAGCTTTCTGGACAAGCTGTTCAAGCCAAAATCATCGATGCCCAAGTATCAGTCCAACGTGCGGTCCTACCTGGATGAGTATGACGGCAAGCCGGTTTACTCCATTGTGGACCTGGGCTTGTCTGAGGTTGCCCCCGTGGCCGAATACGACCGTTATCTGGCCATCATCCTGCCGGTGCAGATCAACAAGGACGGCACCGGCAATGACCTGAGCAACGCTGAGCTCAAGGCGCTGCACAAGGTGGAGGACAAATGCATCCACGAGGCAGAGGCCAAGGGCTATCTTTATATCGGCCACGCAGTTTTCGCCTCTGCTGAATATATGTATATCGCATTTTACTGCCGGGAAGACCAAAAAGAGGAAGCGATCCACAGCCTGCAGGCGATCTGCACAAGCAACGGCCGGGAGCCCACCCGTATCTTCAGCAAGAAGGATCCGGAGTGGAGTTACTATCTGGAGCAGCTTTATCCCGACATCAAGCACATCCAGCCCATCAACCACCAGGAAATCCTGGAGGATCTGAAGAAACATAACGACAGCGGCGTAAAGCCCAGGGCAGTGTCGTTCTGGATGTATTTCCCCACAAAGGCCGAGGCCGAGCGGTGCCTGGGTGAGGCGGCCAGCAACGGCTACACGCTGGAAGCCATCAATGACATGCGGGAAGACAAGAATTTCTCCGGCCAGAAACCCTTCGCGCTGACAATCCGCAAGGAAATGCCACTGACGATGGAGCAGATGAACACCACCGCCTGGGCGCTGATCGACATGGCCCGAAAATACAACGGCGATTACGACGGCATCGAGACAGAAGTATTGAAAGGCGGCTAAACGCCATTCGGTACTTGAGTAGACCCATCACCTGCCCGCCAACAAAACCGGGCAGGTTTTTTTGATGCACATTGTCACCATATTGATCGAATCCGGTTGACATTATCTCAATCATCCTCTACAATTCACCCAATCAAGGAGAATTTATATGACTGCGAAGGACCAGGTTCTCTCCGCGCTGGAAAACAGCCGGGGCCAATACATCTCCGGCGAGCAGCTGGCAAACAGCCTGTTTGTGAGCCGCAACGCCGTGTGGAAGGCCATCCGCGCACTTCGGGCTGAGGGCTACCAAATCGACGGAGCTACCAATCGGGGCTATTGCCTGCAAAGCGATTCGGGCATCCTATCATCACAAAGCGTTGGAAGGCATCTGGGTGATTGCACTGGCGCGTATCGCATCCTCACGCAGAAGTCCGCGGCATCCACCAACAGCACCTTGAAAGAAGCCGCCGCCAATGGCGAGGCAGAGGGCCTTGTGCTGATCGCCGAGGGGCAGACAGCAGGGCGGGGCCGCATGAACCGGGGCTTCTTCTCCCCGGCCAAGACGGGCCTTTACATGAGCCTGCTGCTGCGTCCAAAAGTGACGGCAGTAGAGTCGCCGCTGATCACCATCGCCGCAGCAACCGCCGTGGCAGAGGCCATCGAGGCCCTCTCCCAAAAACCGGTGCGGATCAAGTGGGTGAACGACCTGCTGGTGGGCGGCAAAAAGGTGTGCGGCATCCTGACGGAGGCCGCGATGGATGTGGAAAGCGGCATGCTGGACTATGCGGTGCTGGGCATCGGCGTGAACCTGCATCCGCCGGAGGGTGGGTTCCCACCAGAACTGCAACATATCGCCGGTGCAGTCTTTGGGCAGGGTGAATGCCCAGCCGATGGCACAAGCAGGCTTGCGGCGGAAATCCTGAGGCGTTTCCATGGATATTATTGTGAACTTGAAAGCAGGCGCTATCTGCAAGGGTATCGGGA
>JAEZSE010000039.1 GCA_023421955.1 Bacillota bacterium | reverse complement strand
GTTGGTGGCCATCAGATCAATCGTGTGGTCGCTAAGAATCCGCACGCCGTTGAGCTCGCCCAAGGCCAGCGCCTGGGCAAAGCGGGTGTAATCCGAAAGGGTGGAGAGCAGCCCGCCGCCGCCTCCCTCAAAGGCGGCACCCGGCTGGTAATCACTGTCCATATCGGTGATCTTCCGGCGGGAGCCGTCGGCTTCCAGGCTGTACATGCCGCAGAGCCTGCTCCGCTTGCCTTCCTCGATGCGGAAGGACGTGTCCTTCATGCCCAGCGGGTCGAAGATGTTTTCCTTCAGGAACTGCCCGAACACCTTGCCGGACAGCGCCTCGATGAACGCGCCCAGCACGTCGTGGCTCATGCCATACATCCAGTGGCTGCCGGGGTCAAAGGCCAGCGGGATGCCGGAGAGCACTTTCGCCATCTCGCGCACCGTCCACGGCTTGTCCGACCCGCCCTTGGTCACATCGCCGTAGACCCTAGCCATGTGGCGGGCGGTCTCGGTGCCCTCGCCGGGATAGGGGATGCCGGAGGTCATCATGAAAAGGTCTTTCACGCGGATGGGGCACGCCGCCTTGCTGATATAAAGCGCGCCCTGCGGGTTGTGGCGGTAGACCTGCATGTCTTTGAACTCGGGCAGATACTCGGAAAGCGGGTCATTCAGGGCATAAAGGCCCCGCTCATAGAGCATCAGCGCCGCGGCGCAGGTGATCACCTTGCTCATCGAGTAGATGCGGTAGATCGTGTCCGGGCCGATGGGCTGTTTGGTTTCCAGGTCCATCACGCCCACATAGTCCTCATAGAGCGTTTCGCCGCCTCGGGCGACCATCAGCGAACAGCCGGCGGGGCCTTTTTCCACGAAGGTTTCCAGGATGGGGTGCAGGCGTTGTTGCAGTAGGGACATGAGTTGGCCTCCTTTTCAATCCCCCCTGGCCCTTGCGAGGGCCATCCCCCCTTATTAAGGGAGGGTGGGGAGTATTTCGATCAGACTATTGTAGATTATCTTGCGCCTCCTCGTCTCCTGAGGGGGCCCGGGGGATTGCAAGTTTCCCCTCAGCCAAAAAGCACATAAGGGCGATCAGGCCGAGCGACTGTTTGACGAAGGAGCAAAGCGACTGACGAGTTGTCGTCGGCCCGCCCGATGGGCTTTGAGGTGAGGTCTCAGAAAATTGCCTCCCCCGGCTGGTTTTGGTACTTTTGGCAGGCAAAAGTACTTAAATAACCTTGGAGAGGAAGCAGAAGCCAATAAAAACTTATAGCTTGTTTAGCACTTCCTCCAACCCCCTCCTCCATGCCTCGGGAGAGGTGTGCGCCACGCGGCCCAGATAGTCGCAGCGAAGGGCGGCGAGCGCAGGCACCCGCTCCACCGAGCGCAGGTAATGGGCGTTGGCGGGCTTATGCATCTGCTCGTCGGACATATAGATGGGCTCGCGGCGGAAGTTGATCATCACCAGGCCGTAGTTGAGGCTGTCCATCGCGGCTTCCACGGCCTCGGGGCCGCCGGGCACGCGGAACACATAGGTGGCTCGGCCTGAAGACCCCTCGCCGGACGCCTCCATGATGACCGCAGCGCGGTCACCACGGATTACCGGCATAAAAAACCATCGGTAAAGTCCGTCGGAGGCTTTGAGCGCCGCCTTCTGGCCGATGCGGGCGCACTGCCGGTCGCCAAGCTCCGCGGCAGCCTGCCACGATTCCAGCAGGCCCGCGCCTTCCAGCTCCTTCACCAAGGCGTGCTCCAGCGCAGGATAGGATTCCCGCACGGCGCTCAGCGGCACGGCAAGGCCATCCAGAAACAGTTTTGCCAGCCCCCGCGCCTTCATCGGCGGCAAACTGGGACACAGGCCCGAAAGGCGCTGCTGGGCGTCTTCCTCCAGCTTGCGGAAGGCCTGATCGATGGCCTTGCGGAAGCGGTCAGTCTCACGGCCCAGATGGCTCACCACCCAGCGTTCGCCGGGCGGCGTGAACACAAAAGCATAGTCCCCCTCCTCCGGCTTTCCGGAGAAGATGAGCGGGATGCGCTGCACTCGGCCATCCTCAAAATCCAGCACCACTGCCGTGGCATAAACACCGATTCCACAGGGCAGAGGCCTGCCATCGCCTTCGGCGGCCTTACCGGTGAAGCTGTCAATCAGCGTTTCCTCAGCCAGCGACTGCTTGCGGTTGAGCGCAGTCCAGTGCTCCATCAGCGCGCTGCGCAGCATGTCCCGCAGCCGGGCCGTTTTGGAAAGCTCAAAGGCCGTGCCGTCGCGCATCATGAGCAAAAGGTTCACAACGTCGCGGTCCTCAATGGCCTTGATGTCAGCATAGGTGATGGCGAAGGGCGGGCCGGACTTGCACTTGAGGTTCAACCGGCCATCTTCGATCACGCAGGTGGCCTCGCCCCGGTCCGCAACCGCGCCGTTTTCCAGGTAGGCCCAACATAGGGGCAGCTCCGGTGGGGGCGGAGGGGCTTCTTCGCCTTCGGGGGGGATGGAGTTTATTTGCTCATCGGTGGGCATGGATGGCCTCCTTGAAACTCCCTCCGTCACCTTCGGTGACACCTCCCTCAGGAGGGAGGCAAGTTCGTCAACGACAAACTGAAAGGGGTTTACTTGTCCCCCTCTTGAGGGGGATGTCATCGAAGATGACAGGGGGAGTTAACGGATTTCCTAATCTTCTCTCAGAGATACATAAACAGCCAATTTATCTCGATCGATATCAATATCGATCTTCTTCCCAAGATCATACATAACACTATTTACTGTGTCACTGTCTGTAACCAGTTCTCTTCCTTCTGGCTTGCAGTAATACCTGATGCTTCCAGGTGGAGTATCGAGCAGATTGTAGTCAAACCCTTCTTCGACCAGCGATGCTTCTTCCACATCTAACACGAACATCTTGTTTTCATACGTGATATCAGCAGTATTGTTATCCCGCCATACGAGATTGAACCCAAACCCACGCAACACCTCTGTAAATGGCAACAAGGCATCCTTATTACGGATTTTTGCAGTTACACCGGGGATCACATTCCCATTGATAGAAATTGAGCCAGCTCTAATTGTTTCTTTCTCAATCAAGAAAAAGACACCCACTGCAAGGGCGGCCAGCAATAGAACACCTCCAGCAAAATATAGGAAGAGCCGTTTTTTCATAACTGACATTCCTTCTTTACGGCTATGGCTGGGACTACGCAAACTCCCTCCGCCGCCTTCGGGCGGCACCTCCCTCCTTCCGCCCTCTGCGGAGGGCACCTCCCTCCAAGAGGGAGGCGAGAAGAAGGCGCACTCTCATTCTTTCTTGTCCCCCTCCATGAGGGGGATGTCGCCCGCAGGCGACAGGAGGAGGGTGTCCAGGCATATCCCTTGATAACCAAGACCCCCTAAGGCACAAAAACCACAGGGGCACTCTCGCGCCCCTGCAATCAAGTCAAACTATAAACGTTCCCCGCACTCGCAGCAGAACTTCGCCCCCGGCTCATTCTCCACACCGCAGGAGGGGCACTTGGGCTTACCGCCCAGCTTCTGCCCGCACTCGCTGCAGAACTTGGTGCCCTGCTGGTTCTCCGCGCCGCATTTGGGGCACACCATCAGGCTCACGTTGGCGCCGCAGTTGCCGCAGAACTTGCCCTGGGCCACTGGCTTGCCGCACTTGGGGCAGATGATCTGCTTGCTGGTGATACTGCCCTTGAACACGTTTGACGTGTCAGCAACCTCGTTGATTTCATCCACCATGCGGCGGCTGCGGGCCTTACTGACGGTGGTATTCTCACGGGGAGCGCAGTTGACGCACAGGCCCTCTTCCTCATTGAAGCAGGCGTCGCAAACATAGGTGTTGCAGCCGTGGCAGCGGTGGAAGGTTTCCTTGGCCTCGTTCATCGCGTTGCGGAAAGCTGCCTCGTGCTCTTTGTGCCACTCGGGGCTCATGCCGTCAAACCGGCGGCTTGCCAGGTCTCCAGCCCGGTCCACGCCATAGGCGATGTCGTGCAGGCCCAGCATGCGGGCGCCAGCGCCGATGCCCTCGCCCAGCGTGCGGAACAGGTTGCCCCGCTTGTAGCTGCGGCATTCCACAAAGGAGGTGGTGAAGCCGTCGCCGCAGTTGTCGCAGTCGAAGACAAACTCAAAGCCGGCCTCAGTGCTGTTGTCCTGATAGTTGCGGGTGAAAGATTGCATCGCCATATCCTGGTTCCCTCCTATATCATCTCAATTGTTTCCGGCATTTCACGCAGAGGTTCTCACGGGTGTAAATCTGCACTTCATTGCACTTGGTGTTTTTGCATTGCACCAGCACAGGGGCGCTGCAATGGGCGCACTTGGGCCCGGTGGGTGTTTCCTTGCCACAATAGGCGCACAAGGTTTTCAGCTTCAAACCACAGCTGCTGCAGATTTTCCAGTTTTCCTCAATGGGTTGGCGGCACTTGGGGCAGCGCAGGTGAAAGGGATCCTGGTTTTCGCAAAAGGGGCAGAAGCCGGCGTCACCGGGGATCAGCTCGCCGCATTTGGCGCAAGCTTTCTTATAGGTGGCCATCACAAGCCTCCAGAGATAATTTGCTTTATCCGGATTATACCACAATTTGAAAAACAGGGAAAACAAAAACATGATGCCTTCTGCTCTACCATAACTTTCCGGTAAAAAGCCAGCACAGAGTTGCGACGGATGGAGAAGCTATCCATGAGTAACAGGGAGGGTTCTGAGTATGAAAAAAATCATGTTGGTTTTACTAGCACTGACACTGTGCGGTTGCTCTTCATCAAAGCAGCCAGGCATCACGATCACTCCGGCCGGCACAAAGTTGCAGGCGCAATCGGCCCCGCCAAGCGCAACACCGATACAGGAAAGCCCTTCTGCATCGGTTTCGGCCAGCCCATCGGCACAGGCAACCCCGGAAGCATCCGGCGCGGACCCAAAAGCAGGGGCGACCGACCAGATCCAAAAAGGAATGCAGAAGGACATTGACTTGCTGATCGAGCGCAACGGCGGCCAGACGATTGATGAGCAGAATTACGCGAACCAAAAGAAAGAAAACCTGCTCACCGTGGAGCGCGTGACGGCGGAAGAGTTGAAGTTTGCAGACAAACCCCAGGTGTTCAAGGGGGACTACGCAGGCCGCTTTACCGTCGGAAAGCAATATAAGTATTACCCTGACGCGTCGGCGGGCGGCAAGCGCTACTATAACGTCAAGGACAATTTCGGCGTGTGGATATCGTTCCAATACAGTGAGCCGATGAAGTGACAAGAGCCATGCTCCCGGAAAATAAACGCATTGAATGCAGAGGGAATTATTTACATAACACCCCGTTTCATTTATAATGGCATAGTCACGTTTAAAATGTCATTGCTTTTGACAATACTGTAATAAATGAATCAATGCAAGGGAGCACCGAGCCGATGCCGAAAAGAGCTTTTGCCCTGCTGTTTTTACTGATGCTGCTGGTGGGAAGCGTCGCCCACGCCGGAGACATCCCCGAATCCATCATGGCAGGCGGTCACATGGCAATGCTCATCGGGCAGATCAACGCCATCGGTAAAGATACCATCACCATCGAGCCGCTCACCGTGATGATGGGTGATGCCAGCGCAGGCCCGCTTGAGGTGAAGCGGTTTGAATCCTACAGCATTTATCCCCATAACCCGCGCAAGGGCGATTTCATTGTGGCACTGCTTCTGGATGATCAAACCATTGACGAGAGCTGGGTGTTTGAGTGCAGCACAAGCGACTACAAGACGCTGGAAATCGTGCACTGCAACGATGTAGAGATGGCGCAGCGTTATCAGCAATATATCAACGAGGGAGCTTACTTCGAGGCCCAGAAGAAGCTGGACAGCATGCCCAGGGATCCAAACGCCACGGCTTCGCCGATCCCCACGCCGGGCGAAGAAACCCCGCGAACCACTGCAACCCCCGATCCAACAATTACAGCGGCTCAAGGCCAACCCGGCAGCGCAGATGACGCCAAGCCCGATGGCGCAATCGCGGCCATCGGTGAGCAGGGCTCCGGCGGCGCATCCGGCCCGGCACCAAAAAGCCGGGAGCTGATCATGCTGGCCGTGGTGCTGGGTGTGCTAGCCATTGGCGGCGGGTTCGCACTGCTGCACCGCCTGGCGGAGAAGCGGTCAAGCAATAAATAAGCCGCGGCCTATTCCCCGCCCTGCTTTTCGCGGGCAAACACGCCCTGGTGCTGCTTCATGCCGAACCGTTTCACAAACCAATCACATTTGCATAAAAACAGATAATACACATTGAGCCCGCAGCCGTGCATCGTTTCGAAATTGCCCTGGCCCTTGCTAATAATCACATCAGCGGCGAGGATTCTTTGCCGCGCCTCTTCACTGACAGCAGGTAGATGTGTGCCGCCGATGCCGTTGCCGTTGCCGATGACCTCCGCCACACCATCCAGCCCCACGGCAAGGGCATCCTCCACGGCTGCGTCATTGAGCACCGGCGCGCCACGGGTGATCACCGTGACAGCAAGCCGGGGGAATTTCATGCGGATTTCATTGATCAGCAGCTTGTCCAGCACGATCTCGCCGCAGTTGTCGGTGAGGTAAACCAGGGTTTTCGCTGCGGATAAGTCGCGGAGGAAGTTGCTATAGACGGCCACATCCACCGCCTCGCCCCCGGCGCTTTCGAGCAGGCGGTCCAGCTTGTCATCCTCCACAGCGCCAAGAGCACCAAAGTCAATGTAGTTTCCGGCTCTCGCAAACCGGACTGCCGCCAGTAGCGGGTCTGCTGCGGCAGCGATCTGCTCGGCAATGCCTGCTTCTTTGCGCAGCATCAGTTCATTGTATTGCCGCTTCAGGCTGTCAAAGCCGAAGGGCCTGCCAAAACCGAAAGGCCTGCCAAAGCGCTCCTTGTGTAGCGCGTTGATCCGCTCCAACGCCACCGGGGCTGACTCAGCAGGGTCTGCCTCCAGCAGCACGCGCAGCACATCGCGCAGGTAATCGGCGCGGGCCGGTTCATCCAGCGAAGGGTCCATGTGCTGCACCTGGCGGGTGATCAGGCAAAGCATGCAGTCGGCGCTTAAAATCATATTGGGTCTCCTTGTGCGAGGTAGCTTTTGCTGGAAGCTGTGTTCAGCCGGGCTGGTTGCCGCTGGCACGAACGGCCTTCCACGCCCGCCAGCTGTTGGCAAGGTGGCCGATTGCCAGCGCAATCACCGCCGCACCCAGCCAAACTGACCGCCCCCATGCCGCCGCAAACCCGAATGCCAGCACCGGGAATACCGCCATCGGCATGGGGATGCCCAAAACGGGCTCAAACAACAGCCGGAACCCCCGGCCATTGGTGGCATATCGCACCCATAAAGCCCAATAAACCATCACGCAGAACGCCATCAACACAAACCACAGGTCAAGGGCACGGCCGTTGAAGCTCGCGCCCACTAACATGGGCAGTACAAAGCAGCCAGCCTGGCCAAGGCGTTCGAGGATCGTGAACACAGGCCCCGCATCCTTTGCACCAGAGGGGACCTCCTTCGGCGGAAGCAGGATCATCAGTAGGTTGGGTGCAAGAATGGCCAGAGAGATCAATAAACCTGCAAGGGAGAACTTCATAGAGGGCTCCCCTTTCCTTGGGTTGTACGGCTATGAGCATAGCACAGGCAGCGGCAGGGGGTCAAACGGCAGCGATTCAGAAAAATTCAAACTGTGTAATATCCATCACTTTCAATCCACCGTTGATCCATCTATACTTGCGCCATCAGACACCAATCAAGCGCTGACAAAAGGAGTGGTTCAAATTGACTGAATCATTGCAACAGGCATCCCTCGCCCTGCGCGAACGCCTGGAGGCCATGGACCGCGACGGCGCCATCGACCTGGCGCTGGGGCTGCTGCGCGACGGCCGCGTCACCGTGCCGGAGCTTTACGAGCAGGTGCTCGCCCCGGCGCTGAACGCCGTGGAAGCGACCCGCGAAACAGAAGACCGGGGCATCTGGCGCGAGCATGTGATGACCGCCATCGTGCGCACCATCGTGGAGAACGCCCAGCCCTGGGTGCAGAAGGAACGGCGGACGCTCACCCCGGCCAAGACCGCCCTGCTGCTCTGCCCGGAGGAGGAATACCACGAGCTGGGTGTGCGCATGGGAGCAGACTTTTTCACGATCGCCGGGTTTGACACCGTGTTCATCGGCTGCAACACGCCACAGAAGTCCATCCTGCAGGCCGCCGGTGAGCTTCGGCCCCACATCCTGGTGGTGAGCGTGACGAACTACCTGAACCTTTCGGCGCTGAAAAAACTGGTGCGGGAGCTGCGGCTCAAGGTTGGCTGCGAAACGATGATCGCCGTGGCCGGCAGCGCCCTCAAGCACACCGGCATGACCGCGCAGGACGTGGGGGCGGACCGCGAGGTGCAGAGCTTCGCCGACGTGCTGCGGCTGGGGGAGGGATTGGTATGAGGCTTGCATTCTCCATCGCATGGCGTTTCCTCACCACCAGCCGGGGGCAAACCATCCTCATCGCGCTGGGCATCGCCATCGGCATCGCCGTGCAGGTGTTCATCGGCAGCCTGATCACCGGCCTGCAGCAAAGCCTGCTGGATAAAACGATTGGCCGGTCACCGCATATCACCGTGGCAGGGGAAAGCCGCAATGACCGCATTGCCGGCTGGCAGGAAGTGGTGGGCACGATGAAGGCACAGGCCGGTGTGTCCGCTGTGTCTCCTGCGGCAGACGGCTCCGGGTTTTTAAAGGCGGGAGAGGAAACCTACCCCGTACTGGCCCGTGGCTTTGACATCGAGGCGGCAGAGGGTATTTACCGCCTTAGCGAAGCACTGGTGGACGGCGCGCTGCCCTCCGGCAACGAGGTGCTGATTGGCAAGGAGTTAGCCGATGAGGCAGGCCTTGCCCCCGGCAGCGCCGTGGAGCTTCTGACCCCGCAGGGCAAGCCCGTGGAGGTGACCGTCTCCGGCATCTTTGACCTGAAGGTTTCGTCGCTGAACAAGAGCTGGGCCATCGTCCCAATGGCGCTGGTGCAGGACGCCTTTGGCTACGGTGATGAGATCACCTCGGTGGAGGCGCAGGTGGACAAGGTTTTCGAGGCCGACACACTGGCGCTGTCTCTTGCCCAGGCGCTGCCCGGTGACCTTGATGTGAGCGACTGGAAGTCGCAAAACGAGCAGCTGCTCTCGGGTCTCAATGGCCAGAGTGTCTCCAGCATCATGATCCAGGTGTTTGTGCTGGTGTCGGTGGTGCTGGGCATCGCCAGCGTGCTTGCGATCTCGGTGCTTCAAAAGTCCCGGCAGATCGGCATTCTGAAGGCCATGGGCATCCAGAACGGCACAGCCAGCCTGATCTTCCTCTTTCAGGGCCTGATCCTGGGCGTGCTGGGCGCGGTGCTGGGCGTGGGCCTGGGGCTGGGGCTCTCGGCAATGTTCACGCAGTTTGCCGTCAACGCCGATGGCACGCCGGTGGTGCCGCTGTTCATCGACCCGGTGTTCATCGGTCTGTCCGGCCTCATCGGTGTGCTCAGCGCCACGTTGGCGGCGCTCATCCCGGCCAGGCGGTCTGCAAGGCTCGACCCCATGGAGGTGATCAAAAATGGCTGATATCATCACGCTCGATCATGTGAATAAATTCTATGGCCGCGAAGTGCCCACGCAGGTGCTCTTTGATGTGAACCTGAAGGTGGCCGAGCAGTCCTTCAACTCCATCATCGGCGCGTCGGGCTCCGGCAAGAGCACACTTTTAAACATCGTTGGCACACTGGACCGGCCCACCAGTGGGCAGGTCACGATTGCCGGCGTGCCTACTGCCGGCATGAAGGCCAAGGACCTGGCGGCGCTGCGCAACGAAACGATTGGCTTCATCTTCCAGTTCCACCACCTGCTGCCCGAATTCACCGCACTGGAAAACGTGCTGATGCCCGCCAGCATCAAGGGGGCCGTCACCAGGGCCACCCGTGACCGGGCAAAGGAGCTGATGGACCTGATGGGCCTGGGCGCGGTGATGCACAACCGCGCCAACAAGATGAGCGGCGGCCAGCAGCAGCGCACGGCCATCGCCCGGGCGCTCATCAACAACCCCAAGGTGATATTGGCCGACGAGCCCACCGGCAACCTGGACAGCGAATCCACCGAGGCGGTCTACAACCTGCTGCGGGATATCAACGAGCAATTCCGCACCACGTTTGTGATCATCACACATGACCGGCGGATCGCGCAGAAGACCGACCGCATTGTGGAGATTCGGGATGGACGGGTGAATTTGGATATGACGAAGAGCGCGTAACCCTCTCACAATGCCCCACCACAAGACCCTCTCCCCTTACCCCTCCCCCTTCAAGGGGGAGGGGAATGGTTGTCTAGGCCGACGGTGTTCAATCCCCCGCCGCCTGTTGGGCGGCACCCCCTTCATAAGGGGGTTGCTTTCACGGTCTATCGCACAGTAGTGTGAGAGAGAAGATAAAGAACCCCCCTTTCGAAGGGGGGATGCCACGAAGTGGCAGGGGGGATTTGTACACGCTGGCAGCAAGAGCGCGGGCGGCTCGTGAGCCGCCCCTACAACAAACATTTATGCTACGAACAACGGAATATCGGGGCGGGTACAGAGCCCCACCCGTACATTGACCGCCATGATAGAACTTTATCGCTAACACTGAAAGTTATTTATAAGTCTTTACAACTTGATTAATCAAGCTCAAAAAATGAAATTCAAACCTCTCATCATCCTCCGCCGTCCTCTTCTTGAACCCCCCGCCCCTCTTGCCCGCCTTCCTGGCCTTGCGCGACTCATGCCGCTCGCTCAGGAGCAAGTCAATGTTTTCATTGGTATAGCGCATGCCGCTCTGATGGATCGCAAGGCACCTCTTGCCCAGCGCCAATGCCGCCACGCCATAGTCCTGCGTGACCACGATGTCGCCGCTTTGGGCGCGGTTGATGAGCGCCAGATCCACAGCGTCGGACCCCTGCCCCACGGTGACCACCTCGGCATAGTCGCTCTGCATCACATGGCTGTCATCAGTGACCAGCACCACCGGGATGCTGCGCTGCCGCGCCAGGCGGATCACGATGTGGGTGACTGGGCAAGCGTCAGCGTCCACAAGGATTTTCATCGGATTGCCTCCCAACCGTCATACAAACCGCCGTATAGGCGGTATAATAGACCCATGATCAAACGAAATGCGGCCTCACTGCCTGCCATCGTGCAGGTGACGGCCAACACCCACATTGCGCTGCTCAACCGCCTGCTGCCAGGCTGGCTCACCGGCTGGGTTGCCATGGGCTCGGCAGCGCTGGGCTGCTTTGACCGGCGTGTGAGCGACCTGGACTTTGTGGCCGTGGTGACAAGACCGCCTGCCGCAACGGAGCTGGCGATGCTCCAGAAGGCGCACCGGCAGCTCAATAACCGGTGGCTCTTCAGGCCGCTGGACGGCTGGTATGTGCCCGAGGGCTCACTGGCCGGAGAAGCCCTGCCCTGCCTTCGGTTCAACGATGGCAAGCTTCGGGAAGCAGGAGCTTTCCCGATCCATGGGGTGGATGGGTGGGTGTTGAAGCACCATGGCGTGGCGCTGCTGGGTGCTGGTTCCGAGGTGCTGCCCTTCGACCCGGACTGGGCGCTGGTGCGGCAGGCCATGGCGGAAAACCTGGCCACATACTGGCGGGGCTGGGCGAACCGTTGCAGAAACCCCTTAAGCCCCAGGGGGCTTGGGCTCATGCTGGGCCCGGCAGCGCTGGAATGGGGCGTGCTTGGGGTTTCGAGGATACTCTATTCACTGCGAGAGGGCGGCATCACCGGCAAGGAGGCCGCCGGGCGCTATGCCCTTGCCACGGTGCCGGAGCGGTTTCACCCGGTGATCCAGGAGGCATTGCGGCGGAGAGACGGGGCCATTCCACCGCAAATCTTGCAGCCAATGCTCCGGCACCGCGCTGCGTTGGAGTATATTGATTATATCATTGGCACCGTTGGAAGCGAACCGGCAGATTAACCGCGGTTACCCAGCCATGGCAACGTAACCTGCCAATGTGATACAATCAAAGCCGGAGGGCAACCATGGGCGAGCAGTATTTCACCAAAGACCCCACCAGCCAGAGCCGCGTGGCCACGGCGGTGTGGGAGCATGACGGCAGGGAAATTGAGTTTCTGACAGACTCCGGCGTGTTCAGCCGGGGCCATGTGGACTACGGCAGCAAGCTGCTTGTGGAGAGCCTGCCAAAGCTTGCCGGGCGGGTGCTGGATCTGGGCTGCGGCTACGGCTTCTTATCCGTGGCGATGGGGCTCATGAACCCCGGCCTCAGCATCGTGATGTGCGACGTGAACCGCCGGGCGCTGGACCTGGCAAGGCAGAACGCCAAACAGTATGGCATCGCCGCCGAGATCCTCGAAAGCGACGGCTACGCCAATGTGCAAGGCCAGTTTGACGCCATCGTGACCAACCCGCCGGTGCGGGCAGGCAAGGAAGTGTATTACCCCTGGTTTGACGGGGCTCCAGAGCGGCTCAAACCCGGCGGAGCGCTCTATGTGGTGCTGCAGCGCAAGCAGGGCGCACCCTCGGCGCAGAGGCATTTGGAAACGCTGTTTGACCGGGTGGAAGTGATTGCAAAGAGCGCGGGGTTTCATATCATTGAGGCGAAGAAGACTTTCTAGTAGTTCTATTGTTTAGCAACCATCACGGAGAGAGTTCATTATGTTTGAGGAGATTCTTGTACACAGAGGTGTTTTTTCAGAAGGGTCATTAAATGGAGCGATAATAAGTATGATTGCAGAAGGTCCCGACGGTGAAACAATTCGCCAATTCAGGGAACGGATTGGCGACCGGGATATCATCTGTAATTTATTCAACATTGAGATAGATACTGAAACATGGGAAGAGTCCTCGCTGTATACAAAATACCAAGAAATATTGAAAACCGGGCAAGAGAATGAATTATTTCGTAAACTGTATAAGATCAGCAAGAACTTTGCCGTTTCAATAGAAGCCCATACCTATTTATATCATGTAAAAAAACTCTATATAGATGATTCATACAATGAAGAGTTATTTCCATGGTACACGATATGCTCCGTACACGATATCGCGGATACATGGTGGGAGACTGACGATGAGATTTTAGCTGACATGAGTGGCATGAGCTTTATTGAGTATGTTGAGAAATATAGGATGTACAGAGAATAAAATAACAACATGTATGCAGGGAGCCGGGAGGCTGGTTTTCGTGAAGACACTTGGAAAAGTGGTATCGATTCTGGGTTGTTTATTCTTGGCTGGCCCTTTGATTCTGTATTGGTTTATTCATGAAAATTATGATCGCTACATGTGGATCATCCATGGGCCTTACCCCTTCAGCGACCTGGGCAGTGGGCCATTTCAACTTTGGATCGATGTGTTGTTAATCCTAGCAGGCGTGGGCTTGTTACTGATGGGGTGGCGGATTGATAAACGGAGTAAACATGGATCACATTGAGCAAATGCTGGAACACAACCGCCGGTTCGTGCAGGAAAACCGTTCCTCGGAATATCAGACCGACAAATACCCAAGCAAGCGCATCGCTGTGCTGTCCTGCATGGACACAAGGCTGACCGGGCTGCTGCCGGCGGCGCTGGGGTTTCGCAATGGCGAAATCAAGCTCATCAAAAACGCCGGCGCCGTGGTCACCCACCCTTTCGGCAGCGTGATGCGCAGCCTGATGGTGGCCGTCTACGAGCTGGGTGTGACCGACATCCTCGTGATCGGCCATCACGATTGCGGCATGCAGGGCATGGAGCCGGAGCGGATGCTAATGAAAATGGTGGACCGGGGTGTCGCGCAGGAACGGATTGAGTTCATCAGGAGCTGCGGTGTGGACCTGAACAGCTGGCTCAAAGGGTTTGAAAGTGTGGCGCAGTCGGTGGCGCAAACGGTGAAGCAGATCCGGGAGCACCCACTGATGCCGGCAGACGTGGCCGTGCACGGCTTTTTGATCGATCCTACGACCGGGGCGCTGGAAAAGGTCTGACCAGATGGTATCGCCCCCGCCAGCCAGGGCGACAACGCATGAGGCTAACGCGCAATCTCTAGCGGCAAGCGGAAATACCACAACACCGCAAAGGCAACCGCAAAGGAAACCGGCCAAACCAGCAGCGGTTTTTTGAAGTGTAGCCGCAGCAGCAAGAACATCACCAGGTCATGTAGGGCCGTATACCAAATGTTCCAGCCACGGTAATGCTCAAATGTGTTTGTGCGCATCGCAGCAACTTCCAATAACGTAAATCCCAGTGTCCAAACGAGAATATACAACACCTGATGAATCGGTTTTTGCGGATAAAGAGACAAATATAGGATCACGATGCCCGGAAACAGCAATACCATCTGGCCAATGAGCAAAACCATATAGTCGCCAAACACATCGCTGTATTCCCACAGCGGTGTGCGGTACATTAGAAGCTCGCTGGCCATGTTCCCCATGATCACATAAAGGATCGTGGGGTAATACTTTTGCCAGTTTCTCCAGTCGCCCCATTTCCACGAGGCAAAACCTGCCAGAACCCCGGCAGCGGCGAACAACATGCCATCCCATCCGTTCCAACGATGATTTCACACGTTACTTTAACCACAGGAACGGTGTTCCAAACGCAGAAATCAATCAGCGAGACCCTTCCTCGCCGCGAAATGTCCACAGCTTGTTGAGCGTGAAGTTGCCAATGAATGTGAACGGCGTGGCCAGCATCTGGGAAACGAAGCTGTCAATGCCAAACTGCTGGTGGAACAGCCACACCAACAGCGCGTTGAGGCCGATCATGAGCACGTTGACCATAATGAATTTGGTCAGGTTGGTGACAGTGCCTTTGGTCTTGAAAACAGCACGGGTGCTCCAGAAAAAGCCGTTCACGATGCCCGCCGCGTAGGACAGGATCGAGGAAGGCACCTCGCCCCAGCCCAGCAGCTTGTTCAGCACATAGAACACACCCCAGGTGATCAGCGTGTTGGCCGCGCCGACAATGCAATACAGCAGGAACTGGCGGTATTTTTCAAACAGGGATTTTAGCTTTTGGATCATACTGTTTCCTTTCAGAGCCAGACATCATCAACTCTTGTCCGTTCTATGGGGGTCCGGGGGTTTGCAAGTTCCACCTCGGATTTTCGGAGATCGGGGTGATCAGGCCGAGGGACTGTGTGAGGAGCGCGTGCCCCTATGTTGCAGCGCAACGCTGCAACGGATGCGACGAGTTGTCCTCGACCCGCCCCGACGACGGAAAATCCGAGGTCTTGGGAACTTGCCTCCCCCGGAGGTTTTGGTGCCTTTTGACTGGCAAAAGGCACAAGATCAAGGCAAGTCTGGTTTTCACAACAACACATCTATGCTACTATTATACCAATAATTCCCTGCCATCTCAACGCCGCCAACTGGAGGAATCCATGAAACAAACCATCCGTTTCGGCATCATCGGCTATGGCTTCATGGGCCGCACCCACGCCTGGGGCTGCCGGTCGCTGCCCTTCTTTTACCGCGACCTGCCCTTTGCCGTGGAGCTTGCCGCCGTGGCCTCGCCGTCGGTAGAAAGCCGAAGGCTGGCGCAGGCAGAGGGCGGCTTCCCCATGGTGCTGGAGGATTGGCGGGAGCTGATTGAGCGCGATGACATCGACGCTGTGGCGATCTGCACACCCAACCGCCTGCACAAGGAAATGCTGCTGGCGGCCATCGGGGCTGGAAAGCACATCTACTGCGACAAGCCGCTCACCGCCACAGCGGACGAGGCCGATGAGGTGTCGCGGGCGCTGAAAGGCAGCGTGATCACGCACCAGGCCGTGTTCAACTGCCGGTTCTTTGCCTCGGCGATGCGGGCAAAGGAGCTGGTGGATGAGGGCCGCGTCGGGGAGATCACTGCCTTTCGCGCCAGCTATCTGCACTCCGGCTCCCTTGCTGCTGAAAAGCCGATGGGCTGGAAGCAGCGGGAGGGCGGCGGCGTGCTGCTGGACCTGGGCAGCCACGCGTTGGACCTGCTCACCTGGCTGGCCGGCCCTGCCAAAAGCGTGTGGGGCGTGTCAAGAGTGCTTTATCCCGAGCGCCCGTTGCCCGACGGCAGCCGTGTGGCTGTGACAGCGGAAGACCACTGCCTGCTCACACTGCGCCTGAAAGATGGGGCCATCGGCACGGTGGAAGCCAGCAAGATCGCCACAGGCATCGATGACCAGCTGAAGGTGGAGCTCCACGGCACCAAAGGGGCCCTCCTGCTGGATCTTTCCGATGCAGACCATCTGCAATTCTTCGACGATAACGACCCGGAGAAGCCTTACGGCGGCGAGCGTGGCTTTCAGAAAATCCGCACGGCCCAGCGCTATCCGGCCCCGGCGGCGTTCCCGCCCTACAAGAACTCCGCCGGGTGGCTCAGGAGCCACGCCCATTGCCTGTGCTCCTTCTTCCAGGCCGCCTATGAGGGCAGGCCTGCCTCGCCGTCTTTGCTGGAGGCGGCGGAGGTGCAGAAGGTGATGGGGGCTGCGGCGCGGTCGTTTGCCAGCGGAGCGTGGGAGGATGTGAAATGACTATGATCTCAAAAATCACCAGTGCCATGATCCAATACAACGCCGGTGACCCGCGGCGCATCCACCATTTGTTGAAGGTGTATGCCATAGCCCGCGCCATCGGCGAGCTGGAAGGGCTGGACGGTGCCACACAGGAGATCCTTGAGATCGCCGCGCTCACCCACGACATCGGCATCAAACTGAGCGAGCAGAAGTATGGCAGCGCGTCCGGCGAGCACCAGCAGGTGGAAGGCCCGCCGGAGGCAGAACAACTGCTTCGGGGTTTGGGTGTGGAAGAACAAGTAGTCTCGCGGGTGTGCTGGCTGATCGCCCATCACCACACCTATCATGACATCCAGGGGCTCGATTACCAGATCCTCGTGGAGGCTGATTTCCTCGTGAACGCCTATGAGGACAGGATGGCGCCGGAGGCCATCCATAGCGTGCGGGAGAGGATTTTTCGCACGGAGACAGGGAGAGGGTTTTTGGAGGAGATGTATTAAAGCCATCAATCCCGCCCTTTCGACAACACCGCTTTGTTATACCCATCCTTACCCTTGACATCTTACCCATTCAATGTACTATTGTAATATCTCAATATCCCGGAGGCCTTCATGCCCGACTACGCATCGGTGCTGCAGCAGCAGCGCGATTTCTTCGCCACCGGCAAAACGCTGGACCTGGCCTTCCGGCTGGACGGGCTTAGGCGGCTATACTCAGCCATACAGCAAAACGAGCAGGAGATTCTGGCGGCGCTGCATGCCGATTTGGGCAAGTGCCCAGCGGAAGCCTTTGGCACCGAGGTGGGCTTCACGCTCATGGAGGCGACGCACACGATCCGGCACCTCAGGCAATGGGCCCGGCCGAAGCGCGCCGCTCCGCCCCTTGTGAACATGCCCTGCTCCTGCCGGGTGGAGCCGGAGCCCTATGGCGTGGCTCTCATCATGTCGCCGTGGAACTACCCCTTTCAGCTCACACTGGCCCCATTGATCGCGGCGCTGGCCGCCGGCAACACCGCCGTGGTGAAGCCCTCAGCCTATGCCCCGGCCACATCGGCTATCATCGGGCGGCTGCTGGGCCGGTGCTTCCCGCAGGACTATGTGGCGGTGTTTGAAGGCGGGCGGGAGGCCAACCGGGCTTTGCTCGCCGAGCAGTTTGACACCATCTTTTTCACCGGCAGCGTGGAGGTGGGCAAGACGGTGATGGAAGCGGCATCCAGGCACCTCACGCCGGTCACGCTGGAGCTGGGCGGCAAAAGCCCCTGCGTGGTGTGCAAGGACACCGACATCGCCCTGGCCGCAAGGCGCATCGTCTGGGGCAAGACGGTGAACTCCGGCCAGACCTGCGTAGCGCCGGATTATGTGCTGGCCCACCGCGATGTGCTGGAGCCGTTGGCGGAGGAAATGAAGAAGTGCATTGCGCAGTTCTTCGGGCCCAATCCCCTTACCAACCCCGAATACCCACGCATCGTCAATGAAAAGCACTTTGACCGGGTGGCAGGATATCTGAAGGACGGGCAGGTGTATACCGGCGGCAGGCTGGACCGCGCGGCGCGGAAGATTGAACCCACAATTCTGCTGGGCGTGACGCCTGGTTCACCGGTGATGCAGGAGGAAATCTTTGGCCCGGTGCTGCCGGTGCTGCCCTTTACCAGCACGGACGAGGTTGCGCAGTTCATCAACAGCCGGCCAAAGCCTCTGGCGTTTTATCTGTTCACCAAGAGCAGCCAAACCGAACGGGAGCTGCTGCGCCGCGTGAGCTCCGGCGGCTGCTGTGTCAACGACACAGTGATGCACCTCGCCGCACCGTCACTGCCCTTCGGCGGCGTGGGCGACAGCGGCATGGGCCATTACCATGGTCGGTGGGGGTTTGACACGTTCACCCATTGGCGAGGCGTGCTGCGCAAGGCCAACCGGCCGGAGCTCCTGCTGCGTTACCCGCCCTACGGCGGCAAGCTGGATCTCTTCCGCAAGTTTCAAAAATAGGAGGCATACATGAGAACCATACGAGACATTACCCCGGAAGACATCGAAGTGTGTGCGGCGTTGCTGATAGACGCCTACAACCGAGAGCCCTGGAATGACCACTGGACCATGGAAATCGCAACACGGTTCCTCCGCGAGTTTCTGCAGGTGGAGCGCTTCAAGGGGTTCCTGATGGAGGAAGAGGGCCAGGCAGTCGGCGCGGCGTTCTGCCACAGCCGCACCTGGTGGACCGCTGACGAGCTGTTTGTGGATGAGTTTTACATCGCAAGCGACAAACAGCGCATGGGCCTCGGCGGTGAGCTGATGGCAGCCGTCGAGGCGTACACATGGTCAACGGGCTTGGCCGGCGTCACGCTGTTGACCAACCGGTTCTATCCGGCGATGGATTTCTATAAAAAGCATGGGTTTCAGGAAGCGGGGCATGTGGTATTCCTGTACAAAGTGCCGGAGTGAGCGCCCTGGAGACTTCTGTCATCCAGCGTAAAATCCTGTGTAAGAGAGCAATTATTCGACGTTATTCGTTGTAATTCGACAATTTCCGTGATAAACTTACCTTGTATGTCTAAGCATTATACCAGATATTGGCAGGCTGTTTTCAGCCTGTCTCCGTGGCTAAGGGTTTCGTTGTGTGCTAAAATGCACATAATGGATAATTGATGTCTGGTATAATTCGCTTGTAATGCAATGGATTGTTAAATTCTTAACAAGGAGGCACGACTGCCGTGGCAAAGAGAATCGTCATCCTGGGCGCGGGATACGCGGGCGTAACCGCCGCGCTGCACCTGAACAAAAAGGGGAAACGGGACGACATCGATGTGACCATCATCGACCGCAACCCATACCACACGCTGCTGACGGAAATCCATGAGGTTGCAGGCAACCGTCAGGATGCTGAGTGCATGCGCATTCCGCTTGCGGAGATTTTCGGCGACACACGGGTCAAGGTTGTGACCGACAACATCCACGAGTACGACTTCGACAGCAAGAAGCTCAATGGCGAAAAGGGCCAATACGGCTATGATTACCTGATCATGGCCGTGGGCAGCTCGCCTGCGTTTTATTGCATCCCTGGCCTCGAAGAAAACGCATTGACACTCTGGTCGCTGGATGACGCGGTGAAGATCCGCGAGCACGTCCGCGATTGCTTTGCCAAGGCAAAAGAAGAGAAAGACGCAACAGAGCGCACGAAGCTGCTCACCTTCGTGGTGGCTGGCGCAGGCTTCACCGGTGTGGAAATGGTGGGCGAGCTGGGCCACTGGGTGAAGCAACTCTGCGAGGAGCACAGCATTCAACGCAGCGAAGTGCGCCTGGTGCTGCTGGACATGCTCAAGCGCGTGCTGCCGGTGCTGGATGAGAAGACCAGCGCCAAAGCTCACCGCTATATGGAAAAGAAGCTCGGCGTGGAGATCATGCTGGAAACGGCCATCAGCAAACTGGAGCCAGGCCTGGCAGTCACAAGCAAGGGCGACCTGGAAACGCGCACGATGATCTGGTGCGCCGGCGTGTGCTGCAATGTGGACGCCAGCTCCGCTGAGTGCGAGCGCGTGGGCGGAGCCCGGCGCTTCAAGGTGGATGAGCAGTGCCGCACGGAGAACCCCGGCGTGTATGCCGTGGGCGACTGCGGCGGCTTGCTGGACAGCAAGGGCAAGCCCTATCCGGCCATGGTGGAAAACGCGATCCAGACCGCCGACGGCGCAGCGGATAACATCCTCAGAGACATCCGGGGCAAGAAGCAGGAAAAGGTGGAAGTGAAGTTCCACGGCATCATGGTGAGCATCGGCAACTTCTTCGCCGTGTCAGACATCATGGGTATGAAGCTGCCTAGCTGGATCTCGATGCTGATGAAGATTATGGTGAACGCCCACTACCTGTTTGAGATCATGGGCCTTCGCGGCCCGGCCAAATACCTGTGGGATGAAGTGATGGAGCGCCGCCAGAAGCAAAGCTGGCTGGAGAAGAACTACACTAAGCGCGTGCAGGCCTGGTGGCTGCTGCCGCTGCGGATGTTCCTGGGCGCTTACTGGATTTATGAAGGCGTGGAAAAGATTCTGCAGGGTTGGTTCAAGGACCCGAAACTTGCCGAATATCTGGGTAAGGGGTTCAGCCGCGGCTACGACGTGGTGACCTCCGCCTCCAGCTCCGGGCAGCTGCGGATGGATCTGCCAGTTGATATCAATATTGGTATTATCCGGCTAGTGGCTGGCAATGCCACGCAGCTGGTGCAGGGCCAGGAAGTGTCCAGCCAGATTTTCGCCCGGGTGGACCTGCTGAAATTCGGCAACTTTGACCTGATCCACTGGCTGATGAACGGCTGGGTGCTGAGCACCAACTTCTGGGAAATGTTCTTCCAGATCGTCATCGTGCTGGCTGAAATCATCGTGGGCCTGATGCTGCTCTCCGGCACGTTCACGTTCCTCGCGTCGGCAGCTTCCCTCGGCCTCATGGGCATGTTTTTGACGAGCACCGGCCTTTACCTCAACACCTGGTGGATGGCCTTTGCGGGCATCGCCACGATGGCCGGCGCAGGCCGCGCCTTCGGCATGGACTACTACCTCACCCCCTGGTACACCAGGGCTTGGGAATACTATTGGAAGAACGGCAAAATCAAGCTGTTCTTCCCGAAAAAGAAGTAAAACACAGGGCTTGGGATGGTGCGATGTTCCTTTTTGACGGTTTTTATTATACAATTCATGTGTATAATCCAATACCTTCATCGCGGAAAGGAACAGTATGAGCAGCATCTTTTGGAACAGGATCCCCGGCCTGGGGGCGGAGTTGGAGGCGCTGGAAGCACTGCTGAACCGCGAGTTCGGCGGCTCCGGATTCCTTCAGGATGCAACAACGAAGCTGGTCACCGGAGGTGGCAAGCGCCTGAGACCGGCGCTGGTGATCGCCTCCGCTAAGCTTGGGCATTATGACAGGGAAAAAGCACTGCCGGTGGCCGCGGCGCTGGAAGCACTGCACACCGCCACGCTGGTGCATGACGACGTGATCGACGGCGCAGAAACCCGCAGGGGCATGCCCACGCTGCACGGCGCCATGGGCAACCATATGGCGATCTATGCTGGAGACTATCTGCTGGCCAAGGCCGTGCTGCTGCTTTCCTCCTCCAGTCTCTCCAGCGGCGAGCTGAAGCGCATGGCGCAGGCAATCGGCGCGATGTGCACTGGCGAGGTGGCGCAATATCTGGGGCGCGGCAGGGTGCCCGGTTACCGGGAATACCTCAAGCGCATCATGGGCAAGACCGGTGTGCTTTTCGCGGCTGCGTGCGCCGCCGGCGGCCGCAGCGGCGGCCTGGATGACCGCTCATCGATGCTGCTCTGGCGGTTCGGGATGCGCCTGGGAGCAGCCTTTCAGATCCGGGATGACATCCTGGACATGGAGGGAGCCGATGGCAAGCCCACTGGCCGCGACCTGGCAGACGGCATTGTGACGCTGCCGATCCTGCTGGCCGCCGCCAATGAGGACTACCGGCGGGCGCTGGACGCCTTCTTCCACGACGGCATGCCCTCCGGCAAGGCTCCGGCATTGCTGGACGCCGCGCGGAACCTGGGCGCAGTGGACAAGACCCGGCAGGTGCTCGATCAGGAAATTGGCCGGGGGTTGCTGCTGCTGAAGGACCTGCCCGACGGAGAGGGCCGCGAAATGCTGCGCAGCATTGCCCACGCGATCTGCTGAATGGAAATGATTCCCGTGTGCTATGGTATCAATGCCGCCAAACCTGCGGCATGATATAGTAAGAGAGAACTACAAAACGCAAGGAGGCTATGCAATGAAGAAACTACTGGCTGTCACCCTCGTGCTCGCTCTGATCCTCGCCGGCTGCGCCGCCGCGCCCGCCGCTACCAAGCACGGCATGGCAAGCATTACCACAATCGGCTTCTCTTCCGACCTGGCTGACAAGGACGGCGTGAAGTCCGGTCTGGCCCAGGCTGACACGATGATGTGCTCCGTGGTTGTGGACGCCAACGGCAAGGTCGTTGATATCAAGATCGACACCGTGCAGTCCAAGGTCAACTTCGACGAAGCCGGCAAGATCACCACCGACAAGGCCACTGAGTTCAAGACCAAGCGCGAGCTCGGCGATGCCTACGGCATGAAGAAGGCGTCCGGCATCGGCCGCGAGTGGTATGAGCAGGTTGACGCCATCCAGAAGTGGATGGTTGGCAAGACCGCTGATCAGATCAAGGCCATGAAGGTGAAGACGACCGAAAAGGAAGGCAACGTTGCTGACGAAGCCGACCTGGTCACATCCGCCACAATCGGCATCGACGAGTTCATCAAGGTCGCCGTGAAGGCCATCGAGAACGCCAAGTAAGCAAACCAATAACCAAGGAAAAAACGCCCGGCGAGCAATCGCCGGGCGTTTGGTTTATGCGTAAAATGCCTGCGTATCCGGTTATTGCATTTTGATAATAATTTTACCTTTGGCCATTCCACTTTCAAGATATTGATGAGCATCCTTGATTTCATCCAGTGAGAAAACCTTATCAATAATAGGCCTGATCTTTCCAGCCTCTATCATGCCTGTGATTGCGGCTAGATCCTTCCCCGACGGCTTGACCCACGCAAATGTGCTGCGCTTTTCAAAGCCAAATATCCCCAATATGGGAAACAGGTATGTAGTTATGATATTCATTGGTTTCGCAACGTTTGAGATGTATAGGCCGTTTTTCTTAAGTATGGATTTGCACTTCCAATAAGTTGCGGTAGCAGCTACATCATAAACCAAATCGAATTGGTCAGGTAACCGGCAAAATTCTTGCTCCCTGTAATCAATTACATCATCAGCACCTAGTTCTCTCATCAAGTCTGTGTTTCTAGAACTACAGACTGCTGTGACTTCAGCGTGATGGGCTTTGGCAATTTGAACAGCATATACGCCAACGCCGCCCGATGCTCCATTGATCAATACCTTGCTTCTATTATCGATCCGGGCTTGATGCACCAATGCCTGATAGGCGGTCAGGCAGCTAAGCGGCACCGCTGCAGCTTCTTCACTTGAGATGGTGCCTGGTTTCAATGACAATGTGTCTTCGCGCGTTACGCAGTACTCCGCATAGGAACCGCCTTTGGCAAACCCGGAAGATGCAAACCTCTTGTTGGAGTCAACCATACAATAGACCTGATCACCCACTATAAAATCACGGACATCACTTCCGCTTTTTACAATTACACCGCTGGCGTCATTGCCTAATATGACAGGAAACTTCGAAGGCGCAATGAATCGCAGCATGCCTTTTCTTATCTTCAAATCAAGAGGATTGACACCGGAGGCAGTTACCTTGATTAATACCTGATTGCTCAATGGTTCAGGCATGGGATAGTCATTTTCCTGTGCCAACACATCGGGTGGTCCAAACCCTCTTATCACAACAGCTTTCATTGCAATTCCTCAGCCAATTGGCTACTGTATCGGCTCTCGCATTTGCGCATGGCATCAAGAATGCCCTGACACAGGGTGAGCAGATTGGTGACCTCAGATTTGTCCGGGTTCAGGCAATAGAAATTCATGGTGCCTGATTTATTCATGGTGATGACATTGGCGTCACACAGCACTTTAAGGTGATGGGACACAGCCGGGCGGGAAAGGTGGGTTTTCTTTGTGATTTCGCCGACACGCATTCCTTCATTAGGCCCTTCCATCAAACGAAGAATGATGGACTGACGGGTCTCGTTGCCAATGGCCGCAATGCATTTACAGCTGTCTGAGAAAAGCTTGTTAATTCTTTCAAAATCCTTAGACATCAATATGCCTTTCTGTGTAATGGTTCAAATCCTTAAACCATTATATTCAACTGTTGATTATCTCTCAACAATGGGAAAGAAAATCGAGACGAAAGAACAAACACGCATGAAGTACATGTGTTGAAACAAGCTGTTTGTGAATCATTGTAAAAGAGCGCCCTTTCAGGCGCTCTTCAATGATCCGGTGGCTGCCGGATGTGGCAGCCTGCGTATATGGAAAACGGTTACGCGTCAGGCTTATCGCCTTCGCTCCCGCCGTTGCCGGGCAACGCGCCGCCGGTGGAATCCACCTCGCCGGCAAACTGCAGAATCAGCTCCACCCGCTGCAGATAGGTCTGCTTCTGGCCTTCAGTGATCTTGCCTTCCTCAATCATCTTGTCCAGCGAGGCGGTTACCTTCTGCCGCAGTGTGGTCTTCAGCTCTTCCAGCTTGCTTTCCTGTTTGGCCAGGCCGAAGATGTCAGTGTTGGCCTGCTTCGCCGCTGCCAGCACCTCTTCCTCAGTGCGTTTCGTCATCTCGCCATAAGTGCCGGCAATGGACACACCAGCGTTGAACCCTTCGGGCAATGCCTCATAGCCGCCCGGCTGGCCCTGCCTGCCGCCACCCCATGGCAACCCATCGTCGCCCTCGCCGCCTTGGTACCAACCGCCTTGATCAGGTGGTATTTGGATCTGTACACGATCCGGTGCTTCGACCCGCATGGACTTGATGCCCTGCGCCATCAGGTTCACCAATGAAAAGCCCTGCGAAAGCAAGTATCCTCCTGCAGCACCCAAAAACACCGCGCCGCACACGATGATGGTAAACACCCAAACTTTGATTTTCATATAAGTTCCTCCTCTCTTCGATCAATCATTGCATTTACACATTCAGATTGCGATCTGACGCTTTCTGATTATGTCTTGAATTATACCGATGGATTCTGGAATCTGGCTTGAAAAATCAAGGAAGTGTGTGAACAAGCGGTGAACAAAGCCAAAAGGGCGAAAGCACAGCGCCGCCCCGCGCAAAGGCGCCAAGCGCCGGTATGCCAATGAACCGAGCAGGATCATGTTTGCCTCATTCTAAAACACAACGCCAGAACCCAATTTTTGTTGATTGGTGCCAGAGTTCCTGGGTATCTATTATAAGTGCCGTTGAGACCCGGAAGTCACGCGGAAAATAGTTTGTATCAGTTGGAGGGAACCCTTGAGCAAAAGCATCTTAATTGTTGATGATGAAAAGATGATCACTTCAACTCTTTCAACGTTGATCAAAATGTTACTGAAATGCAATGTCACCACATATAACGATCCCGGCCAGGCGCTTACCTGCGAAGAGCTGCTCAACAACAACATCGACCTGATCATTTCAGACTTTATGATGCCCGGCATGAACGGGCTTGAGTTTCTGAAAAGCGCCAAAGACATTTCGCCCAATACCGTAACGATTATGCTGACGGGATACGCGGACAAGGAAAACGCCATCCGCTCCATCAACGAAATTGGCATTTACTATTATATGGAAAAGCCCTGGGATAACAACCAACTGATAAAGATCATTGAAAACGGCATTGAAAAGAAACAGCTCACAGACAATCTGAAGACCCAGAACCGGGAAATCACCCGCCTGTATGAGCTATTGAAACATGATTATCAGAATGAAGTAGATAACGTTAAAAACCTTGTGATCTCCCTGTGTAATACAATCGAGGCCCACGATGAATATACCGACGGGCACACCCGCAGGGTAGGGGCATTGAGCCGTAAACTTGCTGAGAAGTTGGGAATGCCTGGCGATCAACTGGATTCGATTGAAATTGCCGGTATCATCCATGATATCGGAAAAATCGGCGTTTCAGACAGCATTTTGAATAAGCCAGGCAAGCTGACCGACGAAGAATTTGACACGATGAAGAAGCACTCCGTCATCGGTGAAACGATCATCAAGCCTTTGAACTGCCTGTCAAGCTGTGTGGATGCGGTACGCCACCATCACGAAAGACCAAACGGAAAAGGTTATCCGGACGGCTTAAGCGGAGACCAGTTGTCATTGGAAGCGCGGATCCTGGCAGTGGCCGACGTGTATGACGCTCTGAATTCTGACAGGCCCTATCGGAACAGGCTTCCTGTGGAGAGTATCATCGAGATATTAAACCGCGAGGCAGACGCGGGCGCTCTCGACAAAGACATTACGAGGCTCCTGCTTGATATGCTGAACAGCGGAGAACTTGAGGGAATCCTTCAGAGCGCGTCATAACAGACCCCATTTGTCAAGGAAGGTGTCAAAATGGTCACACCGGATTACAGGTGCAATAAGCGGACGTTTAAGAAAAGGGTTCGCGTCATCATCGTATTGTCAATCTTCATCACGGCTCTGATATTCACGTTGATCGCCTCGGCGATCGCGCTTGCTATGTCCAGGGGCGAAGCGGAGCTCATTTGCAGCTATTTCAGCATCTCTATCTCGAAGGAACTGAACTCGCCGTACTTCCTAAAGCAAATGGGCATCGGCAGCATCGAAGAGCTGGACGTCAACTCTCCCCAATACATCGCGTGGGCAGCCAACTACGCCGACAGCATCAAGCTGTTGTTCAACGAATTGCCTGTGAACCCCGATCAACCGGATGCTTCCTTCACCAACGTCCAATTCTCAGCAGTCAAGATCATCGTTGAAATCAATGGCAGCCCGATCTTCTCAAGTGACCAATTTGCCGAAGGCCCGGCCGACATCTTCTATCAGGACATTCATATGAATCCTGAATTGGCTGACCTCGATGACAAATTGTCCAACGTGCAGTCCACCCGTATGATCGTCAACTCCAGGGGCGAAGTGGCGGGAAGCGTGAAAGTGGTCTTCCAGCAGCATCTGTTATCGTTGTTCGCGTTTGCTATGATCTCCCTTTTCGCCGCGGCTGCCCTGTTATCGTTCCTGATCGCGTTGGTCGTGAGCAGGATATTCTCGCGACTGGTCACATCGCCGCTGAACCAACTGGAAAAGCACGTCTCAGAGGTGGCGCTGGCCGATGCCAACACATATAGCGACGTGCAGTTGAAGTTGAAAAAGCCGCTGAAAGAGATACAGTCCATCATACAGTCCACCAACACGATCATGCGCCGAATGCAAAACAACGCAAAAACACTGGAGCGCCAAAACACTGAACTGGACGCGCAAAGCAAAAAACTGGAAGCGCAGAAAGAGGAACTGGAAGCGCAGAACGTCCAGCTAGCCCTTTCAAAGCAGCAAATCGAGCATGCCCAGACACAGCTTGTGCAGAATGCCAACCTGGCGTCCGTCGGGCAACTCACAGCGGCAATCACCCATGAAATCAATACGCCGCTGGGAGCGATCAACAGCAACTGCCAGATGGCCGACCTGTTGATTTCAGCCCTACAGGCAGAGGAGAGAATTCTTTCCAACGACTCCCTGGCGGAAACAGCAGGCGCGCTCAAGCAATCCAATGATATCAGCCTGCTGGCGTGCAAGAGGGTTTCGGAGATCATTCAAAGCCTGAAAACTTTTTCAAGGCTCGATCAGGCGGAGTTCGTCGCATCCAATCTCGATGAGAATATGAAAAGCGTGTTGGTGCTCACCTCCAATCTATGGAAAAACCGGATCGAGATCCACACGGAGTTTGGAATCAACATCCCGGTGCCCTGTTATCCGGGATTGATCAACCAGGTATTCATGAACCTGGTCGTGAACGCCGTGCAGGCCATCGAAGGCACCGGGTCGATCAAAATCAACTCATGGATCGAACAGGAGTCTGCCTATATTGCCGTACAGGATTCTGGATGCGGCATATTGCCTGAGCACCTGTCCAAAGTATTCGATATGGGCTTTACCACCAAGGCGAAAAGCAATGGGATGGGAATGGGCCTGTCGATCTGCAAGAATATCATCGATAAGCACAATGGCAGCCTGTCGGTGAAGAGCGAGCCGGGCAGCGGGGCGCTGTTTTTGGTGCGGCTGCCGATGGTGGGGCAGGCAAGCCGCAGCGCAGTCATAACGGAAGAATAGGGAGCATGATTATCCCAGCCACTGCGCAGCCAGCCGGATCAACGACGGGAACAGTGTCACCACGGCGATCAGGCGCAGCATCTGCAGCTAGGCCGCCTTCATGCCGTCGGCACCGAAATCCACGATGATCAGCGCCATATCGGTGAGGCCCGCCGGAACGGCGGAAAACAGCGCCATTTTTAGCGGCAGCTTCGTGACGAGGTCTCGCAATCTACTGCAGAGCCACAAGCTGCTCCAGATATTCCGTGGGTAACACATAGTCCACATTATCAATCATGACAGAGAAAGCCTTATCATCATAGGTCGTCACGCAAAAGGGAATCACGGCAGCAGTTTCGCCTTCAAAAAAGCCATAGATATTTCCATACGCATAGATGTTCTCTGGAGTTCCGTCTTCCTTCTCCACCGATTCATTCAAACCGACCGCAGGGCCTGCAGACATCACAGCCTTGAAAAAGGCGGCTACTTTCTCTCTACCAACAATACCTTTGCCACAGGTGATGTGATCCGCACCTGCGGAATACATGTTTTGGTCCGATTGCAATTCCTGGTAACCGACAAGCTCCAAGCGCACACAATTCTGAAGCGAGTAATCCAGGGGTGGGGCCGTCTTCTTGCGATAAAACACGCCCCATTCGCTTTCAGGCATGTACCGGAGCAGCATCACATGGTCTGTATCTTGCTCGCAAACATACAGGCCATTTTCGAAGCCATAACTTTTATGGCCTTCTTCTCCTGCTACCACACCGATACGTGTCTTTTTTCCCATCAGCTCCAAGAAACCCTCGACACAGACTGACACATATTTAGTTCCGTCCGGCGCCACAATGGTACCATCGTCTTTAAGCTGATAATAGTCAAGGTTTTTACCGTCTGGATCGGGCTGCGCGACTGTGGATTGGACGAAACCGTAACCTGTAAACAGTAACGTAATGGAGACAAATAGAACGCACAGCAGCCTCTTCATCGAATCACCTTCTCAATTGTGATATCAATTAAACGCAAAATAAAAGCGTCCAGTTCCAATCAGTAATGATACAGAAAGAGGGCGGGTTTCACAACCCGCCCCCATATCAGCAGAATAATTCTAGCCCTGCACCCTCTTGCCGGTGACCTTTTCGGCCACGTTGGTGGGCACCTCGTCAAAGTGGGCGAACTGCATCGTGAACACACCGCGGCCCTGCGTGCGGCTGCGGAGGTCTGTGGCGTAACCAAACATTTCGGCCAGCGGCACATGAGCCCGCACCACCTGGCTGCCGGCCACGGTGTCCATGCCCTCGATGCGGCCGCGGCGGGCGCTCAGGTTGCCCATCACGTCGCCCATGTATTCGTCCGGCATCACGACTTCCACCTTCATGATCGGCTCCAGCAGCACCGGCGCGGCCTTCTTCAAAGCTTCGCGCAGCGCCATCGTGCCGGCCACCTTGAAGGCCACTTCGCTGGAGTCCACCTCGTGGTAGGAACCATCGACCAGGCGGGCCTTGAAGTCCACCAGCTCATAGCCGCCCAAGGGCCCGTTGCCCAGGGCTTCCTTGATGCCGGCGTTGACCGGTTGGATGAACTCCTTGGGGATCACGCCGCCCACGACGGCGTCTTCAAACACATAGCCGGAACCGGGCTCCAGCGGCTCGATCTCGATCACGGCGTGGCCATATTGGCCGTGGCCGCCGGTCTGGCGCACAAAGCGGCCATCGCCGCGGCTGGCCTTGCGGATCGTCTCGCGGTAGGAAACCTGCGGCGCGCCCACGGTGGCCTCCACCTTGAACTCGCGGAGCATGCGGTCCACGATGATCTCCAGGTGCAGCTCGCCCATGCCGGCGATGATCGTCTGGCCGGTCTCGGTGTCGGTATAGGTTTTGAACGTGGGGTCTTCCTCGGCCAGCTTCACCAGCGCCATCGTCATCTTGTCCTGACCAGCCTTGGTCTTGGGCTCGATGGCCACCTTGATGACCGGCTCGGGGAACTCCATGCTCTCCAGCACGATGGGGTTGTTTTCGTCACAGAGCGTGTCGCCGGTGGTCACGTTTTTCAAGCCCACGGCGGCGGCGATATCACCGGCCAGCACTTCCTCAATGTCTTCGCGATGGTTAGCGTGCATCTGCAGCAGGCGGCCGACGCGCTCGCGCTTGCCCCTGGAGCTGTTATACACGGCGGAACCGCTGGTCAGCTTGCCCGAGTAGACGCGGAAGAACGCCAGCTTGCCCACGAAGGGGTCGCTCATGATCTTGAAGGCCAACGCCGCGAAGGGCTCTTCATCGGAGGAGTGGCGCACAAGCTCAGCCTCGCCGCCCACCTCGGTGCCCTTGATCGGCGGCACATCCAGCGGGCTAGGCAGATAGTCCACGATGGCGTCCAGCAGCGGCTGCACACCCTTGTTTTTATAGGAGGAACCGCACAGCACCGGCACCATGTGGCACTTCACACAGGCGGCCCGGATGCCGCTCTTCAATTCTTCCTCAGAGAGCTCGCCATCGGCAAAATACTTCTCCATGAGCTCTTCCTCGGTCTCGGCCACAGCCTCCACCAGGTGATGGCGGTATTCCTCAAACACTTCCTTGTATTCCGCGGGGATTTCAGTCTCCACCACGTCTTTGCCCAGGTCGTCGTTGTAGATGACGGCGATCTGGCGCACCAGGTCGATCATGCCCTTGAACTTGTCTTCGCTGCCGATCGGGATCTGGATCGGCACGGCGTTAGCACTGAGGCGGGTCTTCATCATGCCCACTACGCGCAGGAAGTCCGCACCCACGATGTCCATCTTGTTGACAAACGCGATGCGCGGCACCTGGTACTTGTTGGCCTGGCGCCACACCGTCTCGCTCTGGGGCTCCACGCCGCCCTTGCCGCAGAACACGGCAACGGCGCCGTCCAGCACACGTAGGCTGCGCTCCACCTCCACAGTGAAGTCCACGTGTCCGGGCGTGTCGATGATGTTGACACGGTGGTCACGCCACATGGCAGTTGTCGCGGCGGAGGTGATCGTGATGCCGCGCTCCTGCTCCTGCTCCATCCAGTCCATCGTGGCGGCGCCTTCATGGACTTCGCCCATGCGGTGCAGCTTGCCCGTATAGAACAAAATGCGTTCGGTTGTCGTCGTCTTACCCGCGTCAATGTGGGCCATGATGCCCACGTTACGGGTCATTTCCAATGATACCTGTCTGGCCACGATTCGTTTCCTCCTAGTGGGCCGCCGCCACTTTGGGCGGCCTGCGCCTCTGATTCAATCTTTATGATACCAATGTATTGTTAAGCCAGCATTGCCTGCGGCAGCGGTTTCAAACTCACACCCGGCGGGATCGCCGGAATCCTGATTGTGCCAAGAATAAACTTTGCGGGTGCTAGAGCCCCAGCGATTTCAGCGCCTGGCTCAAACACCCGCAATGAACTCCCTGTGATAATGGTGGTTCGCTTACCACCGATAGTGGGCGAACGCCCTGTTGGCTTCGGCCATGCGGTGAATGTCGTCCTTACGGGCCACCGCCTTGCCGGTATTATTGGCTGCGTCCATGATCTCGCCGGCCAGTCTCTGCTCCATCGTGCGCTCGCTGCGCTCGCGGGCGAAGCTCACAAGCCACCTGAGGCCCAGCGTCTGCCGGCGGGCCGGGCGGACTTCCATCGGCACCTGATAGGTCGCGCCGCCCACGCGGCGGGCCTTCACCTCGAGCAGCGGCATGAGATTGTTCATTGCCGTCTCAAAAACGTCCATGGGGTCCTTGCCGGTCTTTTCCTTGACGATATCCAAAGCGCCGTAGCAGATGTGCTGGGCAACGCCCTTCTTGCCGTCCAACATGACACGGTTCACGAGTCTGGACAGCACCACGTTCCCAAACATGGGATCGGGCAGCACTTCACGCTTCGGCACGCCTCCACGCCTTGGCATGATGAATCCTCCTTTGCGTCATCGCAAGATGTTTTTATTTCTTGGGCCTCTTTGCGCCATAGAGCGAACGGCCCTGGCGGCGGCCATCCACACCGGACGCGTCCAGCGCGCCGCGGATGATGTGATAGCGCGTACCCGGGAGATCCCTCACCCTGCCGCCACGCACCAGCACCACGCTGTGCTCCTGCAGGTTGTGGCCGATGCCGGGGATATAGATCGTGCCTTCATTGCCGTTCACCAGGCGGACCCTGGCGATCTTGCGAAGGGCCGAATTCGGTTTCTTGGGCGTCATGGTCTTGACAGACAGGCACACACCGCGCTTTTGGGGGTTGCCTTCCAGGATCGGAGACTTGCTCTTGTAAGTCACCTTTTTCCTGCCCTGTTTTACGATCTGATTGATTGTTGGCATGCCGTAATGGCACCTCCTGTTGATTTGCGGGTTCTATCGCAAACCCCTGCAACCCGCCGGGGTCATGACTGCCTGACTGGGAACGCTTTTTGGCATCCCTGTGGGAAGCACCGCTTCCCTACGCCGAACCATCGGGTTTGAGCATGCAGGCCACCGCCGTGCCAACCTGGAGCCTGCACATCCGGCCGAGTTCGGCCATGGCGGGCCCGTCCGCACAGGGGACACCCATCTGCTGGCAGAGTACCTTGACTTTGCGCCGGATATGGTCATCGGCATCGCCCGCCAGCACAACGGACTCTGCTTTGCCACTTTCCAGCGCCCGCAGAACCTGCTTAAGGCCTGCGAGCCGGTGCTTTTGCCTGGACAGCGCGCTTAGAATTTCCGAATTTTCCATCGTATAAACACGCCCGATTATTATAGCGCCCGCATGGGCGGAAGTCAATAAAAACCTTGCATTTCCGGGGGTTTTTTGCAGAAAACCCAGCTGGATTGTTCGGGTTTTCCAGCAATAGCCAATTGATCTGTGATGAACTACCATATGTGGGGGATGTAGATAAACCATGACCCAACACAGCTGCTTCAGAGATCATCGTAGATGTATCGTGCGGGCGGCTCGTGAGCCGCCCCTACACGAAAGTTTGAAAAACAAATCCATACCCCCCTTATGAAGGGGGGATGGCCCCCGCAGGGGCCAGGGGGGATTTCCCACGGATGTCGCTCTCAGGCGACAGGGGGGATTTTTATTTACTCGTCCTCTTCCAGCAGCAGATTGTCCAGTTCCAGCGGCTCATCGTCACCGGCGGCAGCGGTGTCACCGGGCTCAGCCGCCACACTCTCATAACCGGACACATCGGCGGTCACATAATCGGCGGAGGCAGTGATCAGATCCTCCTCGTCACCGTCGTCGCCGCCGTCCATGCCAGTGAAGGCGCCCTCCAGCGGCAGGTAGTCGGTGTTGATCTGGATGTTCTTGTAGCGGCGCATGCCAGTGCCGGCGGGGATCAGCTTGCCGATGATGATGTTTTCTTTGAGACCCACCAGCGGGTCGATCTTGCCCTTGATGGCGGCGTCGGTGAGCACCCGGGTGGTTTCCTGGAAAGCGGCGGCGCTGAGGAACGAATCGGTGGCAAGCGATGCCTTGGTGATGCCCATCAGCACGCGGCGGGCCGTGGCCGGCTTGGCGCCGCGCAGGATGGTCTCCTCATTCACGCGCTCAAACACGAAGATATCCACCAGGCTGCCGGGCAGCAGGTCAGTGTCGCCAGCGTCCTCAATGCGCACCTTACGCAGCATCTGCCTCAGAATGACCTCGATGTGCTTGTCGGCGGTGCCGATACCGGCGGAGAGGCGGTAGACTGCCTGCACTTCCTTAAGCAGGTATTCCTGCACGCCCTTGATGCCCTTGATCTTTAGGATGTCATGGGGGTTAATGGAGCCCTCAGTCAGGCTGTCGCCGGCTTCCACCATCTGCCCTTCGGAAACGGCCATGCGCGAGGCGAACGGCACGGGGTAAGACTTCACCTCGCCATCCTCATTGGTCACATTGATCTCACGCTTGAGAGAGTCCTCATGGCGCACGATGGCGACCTTGCCGGAGATTTCACTGATGATCGCCTGGCCCTTGGGTTTGCGGGCTTCGAAAAGCTCCTCGACGCGGGGCAGACCCTGCGTGATGTCGTCGCCGGCAACGCCGCCGGTGTGGAATGTACGCATCGTCAGCTGCGTGCCCGGCTCGCCGATGGCCTGGGCGGCAATGGTGCCCACCGACTCACCGACGGACACCTTGGTGCCGTTGGCCATATCCAGGCCGTAGCACTTGGCGCACACGCCATGTTCGTTGCGGCAGGTCAGCACGCTGCGGATCAGGGCCTCGGTCACGCCGGCGTTTTCAATCTCGCGAGACTTGGCGCGGCTGATGATTTCACCGGCCTTCGCCAGCACTTCCTTTGTTTCGGGGTGCAGGATGTCTTCCACCGGCACGCGGCCCCACACGCGGTCGCGCAGCGGCTCGATCACGCGATTGCCCTCGGTAATGGCTTTCACGACCACACCGCGCACACGCTCGTTGCGGCTGGCGAAGCAGTCATCCTCGCGCACGACCACGTCCTGGGAAATATCCACCAGGCGGCGGGTGAGGTAACCGGAGTCGGCTGTACGGAGCGCTGTGTCGGCCAAGCCTTTGCGGGTGCCGTGGGTGGAGATGAAGAATTCCAGCACGGTGAGGCCCTCGCGGAAGTTGGCGCGGACGGGCATTTCGATGATACGGCCGGAAGGGCTGGCCATCAGGCCGCGCATGCCGGCCAGCTGGCGGATCTGGTTGGGATTACCGCGGGCGCCGGAGTGGCTCATCATATAGACCGGATTGAACCGGCCCAGGTTGTCCATCAGGGCCTTGGAGACGGCGTCGGTGGTTTCCTTCCAGATGGACACCACGTGGCCGTAGCGCTCGTCTTCGGAAATCAAGCCGTCACTGTAGGCCTGCTCCACCTCGGTCACGCGCTCTTCTGCGCTGGCAATGAGCGCGGGCTTTTCCTTGGGGATCTCAATGTCGGACACGGAGATTGTGATCGCGCCGCGGGTGGAATACTTGAAGCCCAGCTTCTTGATGCCGTCCAGCACGATGGCGCATTTTGCGTTGCCGTGGGTGTGATAGGTGCGGTCCACGATCTCACGCAGCAGCGTGTTGGTGACCAGCTCGTTGATCTCCAGGTCGATCCTGGATTCGGCTGTGGGGCGCTCGATGAAGCCCAGATCCTGCGGGATGGCTTCGTTGAAGATCCAGCGGCCCACGGTGGTTTCCAACAGCTTGGTGATCTGCTGACCCTCGATTTCGCGGGTCACGCGAATCTTGACCTTGGCCTGTAGGCTGATGTGACCCAATTCATAAGCCATCACGGCCTCGTCCGGATCCATGAACACGCGGCCTTCGCCCTTAGCGCCGGGCTTTTCAATCGTCATGTAATACACGCCGATGACCATGTCCTGCGTGGGGCTGGCCACCGGGCGGCCATCCTGGGGCTTCAGCATGTTGTTGGTGGAGAGCATCAGGAACCTTGCTTCGGCCTGCGCCTCCACGGACAGCGGCACGTGCACGGCCATCTGGTCGCCGTCAAAGTCGGCGTTATACGCCGTGCAGACCAGCGGGTGGATCTTCAAAGCACGGCCTTCCACCAGCACCGGCTCAAAGGCCTGGATGCCCAGGCGGTGCAGCGTGGGTGCGCGGTTTAGGAGCACCGGATGCTCCTTGATCACGCCCTCCAGAATGTCCCACACCTCGGGGCGGACGCGCTCCACCATGCGCTTGGCGGACTTGATGTTGTGGGCATAGCCCTCTTCCACCAGCTTCTTCATTACGAAGGGCTTGAAGAGCTCCAGCGCCATTTCCTTGGGCAGGCCGCACTGATACATCTTGAGCTCAGGGCCGACCACGATCACGGAACGTCCGGAGTAGTCCACGCGCTTGCCCAGCAGGTTCTGGCGGAAGCGGCCCTGCTTGCCTCTCAGCATATCCGAGAGGGAACGAAGGGGCCGGTTGCCTGGGCCGGTCACGGGGCGGCCTCTGCGGCCGTTGTCGATGAGTGCATCGACGGCTTCCTGCAGCATGCGCTTTTCGTTGCGCACGATGATTTCAGGGGCGTTCAGCTCCAGCAGCCTTTTCAGGCGGTTGTTGCGGTTGATCACCCTGCGGTAAAGATCGTTCAAATCGGACGTAGCAAAGCGGCCGCCGTCCAACTGCACCATGGGGCGGATTTCCGGCGGGATCACGGGCACCACGTCCAGGATCATCCACTCGGGCTTGTTGCCGCTCTGGCGGAAGGCTTCCACCACTTCCAGGCGCTTGATGGCGCGGCTGCGCTTCTGGCCGGAGAAATTCTGGATGTCGCCGCGCAGCTCGTCCCCCAGCTTCTCCAGGTTGATGTGCTTCAGCAGTTCCTTCACGGCCTCGGCACCCATGCCGGCCTTGAAGGCGTCACCCCAGGTGTCGCGGGCCTCACGGTATTCGCGGTCGTTCAACAGCTGCTTGTACATGAGGCCCGTCTTGCCGGGAGCCGTCACGACATAAGCAGCAAAGTAGAGCACGCGCTCCAACAGCCTGGGGCTCATATCCAGCAGCAAGCCCATGCGGCTGGGGATGGCGCGGAAATACCAGATGTGGGAAACCGGCGCTGCCAGCTTGATGTGGCCCATGCGCTCGCGGCGCACCTTGGCGCGGGTGACTTCCACACCGCACTTGTCGCACACAATGCCCTTGTAGCGGATGCGCTTGTATTTGCCGCAGTGGCACTCCCAGTCGCGGGTGGGCCCGAAGATCTTCTCACAGAACAGGCCGTCGCGCTCCGGTTTCAGCGTGCGGTAATTGATTGTTTCAGGTTTCCTGACCTCGCCGTGGGACCACTGAAGGATCCGCTCCGGCGACGCCAGGCCGATCTGCATCGCGTCGAAGTTGTTCAGGTCAAAAAGGACTTTCTCCTTCTTCTCCTGCTTGCCACTCTGCTCTTCGGGTATGCGTTCCATCATGTATCAATCCCTCATTCTTCGTCAAATCCGTCGGTGTCATCCAGGGCAAGGTCTTCCTCATCAAGCGTGAGACCGGCAGGGCCCTCGCTCATGATCTGCCCCAGGCCCGGCAGGTCATCCAGCTCATCCAGATCCAGCGTGAAGTCGCCTGTGTCAGCGCTTTCCTTTTCCTCGCCGCCCAGATGAGCGCCGCCATAATCGCTCGCCTCATCGTCGTCGCGGCGGCGGGGCACCGGCACATGGCTGAGGAAGCCGGGCTCATCGTCCAGCTCGCGGATCTCCAACTCCTCGTGGTCTTCGCTGAGCACCTTGATATCCAGGCCAAGGCTCTGCATTTCCTTGATCAGCACCTTGAAGCTCTCCGGGATGCCCGGTTCGGGGATGTTTTCACCCTTGACGATGGCTTCGTAGGTCTTCACACGGCCCACCACATCGTCAGACTTCACGGTCAGAATTTCCTGCAGCGTGTGCGCCGCACCATAGGCCTCCAGCGCCCACACTTCCATTTCACCGAAGCGCTGGCCGCCGAACTGGGCTTTGCCGCCCAAGGGCTGCTGCGTAACCAGGCTGTAGGGGCCGGTGCTCCTTGCGTGGATCTTGTCGTCCACCAGGTGGATCAGCTTCAGGATATACATGTAGCCCACGGTGACCGGGTTTTCGAAGGGGTCACCGGTGCGCCCGTCATAGAGCACGGTCTTGCCATCGGGAGAAAAGCCGTTTTGGGCCAGAAGCGCCTGGATGTCTTCCTCGGTGGCACCGTCGAAGACCGGGGTGGCAATGTGCCAGCCCAACGCCTTTGCGACCAGACCCAAGTGGACTTCCAACACCTGGCCGATGTTCATGCGGCTAGGCACGCCCAGCGGGTTCAGCACGATCTGCAGCGGTGTGCCGTCTGGCAGGAAGGGCATGTCTTCCTCGGGGAGGATCCTCGAGATAACGCCCTTGTTGCCGTGGCGGCCGGCCATTTTATCGCCCACGCTGATCTTGCGGCGCTGCGCGATGTAGACGCGCACCATTTCATTGACGCCCGGGGGCAGCTCGTCGTGGTTTTCGCGGGTGAACACCTTCACATCCACGATGATGCCGCTCTCGCCGTGGGGCACGCGCAAACTGGTGTCGCGCACCTCGCGGGCCTTTTCGCCGAAAATCGCGCGCAGGAGCTTCTCTTCCGGGTTCAGCTCGGTTTCGCCCTTGGGTGTAACCTTGCCAACCAGAATGTCGCCGGAGCGGACTTCGGCGCCCACGCGGATGATACCGCGCTCGTTAAGGTCTTTCAGCGCGTCTTCACCCACGTTGGGGATTTCGCGGGTGATTTCCTCCGGCCCAAGCTTCGTGTCGCGGGCCTCGGATTCATACTCCTCGATGTGAATGGAGGTGAACACGTCTTCCTTCACGAGCTTCTCGCTGATCAGGATGGCGTCCTCGTAGTTGTAGCCTTCCCAGCTCATGAAACCCACCAGAATGTTGCGGCCCAATGCCAGCTCGCCCTGGTCGGTGCTGGGGCCATCGGCGATCACATCGCCCTTTTTGATGACCTCGCCCTTGATCACGATGGGCTTCTGCGTGATGCAGGTGCCCTGGTTGGAGCGCATGAACTTCAGCAAGTCGTAGTGATACAGCTGCTTGTCGTTGCCGCGAATGCTCACGCGGTTGGCCGTGACCTTCTCCACCACGCCATCCACCTTGGAAACCAACGCCACGCCGGAGTCACGGGCCGCGCGGCCCTCGATGCCGGTGCCGATGATCGGGGCCTCGGTTTTGAGAAGCGGAACCGCCTGGCGCTGCATGTTGGAACCCATCAGGGCGCGGGAGGCGTCGTCATTTTCGAGGAACGGAATCATTGCCGTGGCCACGGAGACGACCTGCTTGGGCGAAACGTCCATGAAGTCGATTTCATCCTGATGGGCCACGATGATGTCTTTGTGGGCGCGGGCCGCGACACGCTCATGCAGGAAGTGGCCGGCCTCGTCGGTGGGCTCGTTGGCCTGGGCGACGATATATTGGTCTTCCTCATCGGCAGTCATATAGACGATCTCGTCCAGTACGACGCGGTTCTTCTTGTCCACCTTGCGGTAGGGGGACTCGATGAAACCGTAATCGTTGATGCGGGCATAAATGGCCAGCGAGCCGATCAGGCCGATGTTGGGGCCTTCAGGGGTCTCAATGGGGCACATGCGGCCGTAGTGGGAGTGATGGACGTCGCGCACGTCGAAGCTGGCGCGGTCACGGTTCAAACCGCCGGGGCCCAATGCCGAAAGCCTGCGCTTGTTGGTCAGCTCGGCCAGCGGGTTGGTCTGGTCCATAAAGTGCGACAGCTGCGAGGAGCCGAAGAACTCCTTGATCGCCGCGGTGACGGGCCTGATGTTGATCAGGCTCTGGGGCGTCAGGTTGTCCTGATCCTGGATGGCCATGCGCTCCTTGACCACACGCTCCAGCCTTGCAAGGCCGATGCGGATCTGGTTTTGAAGCAGCTCGCCCACACTGCGGACGCGGCGGTTGCCCAGATGATCAATGTCGTCGGTCAGGCCCACGTTGTGGAACAGGCCGATCATGTAGCTGAAGCCGGCCAGCACATCATCCGGATAGATATACTTGGGCACAAGCCGGTCCTTGTTATCGATGAGCAGGGCGCGGATATCCTTGCCCTCGGCCTGGCCGATCACTTCCTGCAGCGTGGGGTAATGCACCTTTTCGGAAAGCAGCCCCTCGAGTGCTGCGGCGGCGTCGCGGTCAGTGCGCCGGAGCTCCTCGATGCTCTCCATATTGATGCCAAAGGGCGCCAGGTGCTGGGTGGCATCCACAAAGTTGTTGCCAAGCACGCGGAGCCTCCGGCTCTCCAGCTGGATGTCCACCGAATTGATGCCCGAGTTCTGGATGGCCCATGCCACCTCACGGGTGATCTTTTCACCGGCGCGGGCAAACACCTCGCCGGTTTCGGGGTTCACGATATCGTCGGCTGCCACGCGGTGCATGATGCGCATCGCCAGCGCCAGCTTCTTGTTGAGCTTGTAGCGGCCCACGCGGGCCAGATCATAACGCCGGGGGTCAAAGAACAGGGAGTTCAGCATCGTGCGGGCGCTTTCCACGACCGGCGGCTCGCCGGGGCGGATGCGCCGGTAGATCTCCAGCAGACCCTCGTCTTCATTCTTGGCGTTGTCTTTTTCCAGAGTGGCATTGAGGTGTTCCTCGTCGCCAAGGAGCTCGGTGATCTGGAAATCGGCGCCGTAACCCAGCGCGCGGATCATCACCGTGGCAGGCAGTTTCCTGGTGCGGTCGATACGCACCCACAGGATGCCGGCGGAGTCTGATTCAAACTCCAGCCACGCGCCCCGGTTGGGGATCATTGTGGAGGCAAACAGCGGCACGCCGTTTTTGTCCAGCGACTGGTCATAAACCACGCCGGGGGAACGGACCAATTGGCTGACAATGACGCGCTCGGCGCCGTTGATGATGAAGGTGCCCTGGTCGGTCATGAGCGGAAAATCGCCCATGAACACCTCCTGCTCCTTCAATTCGCCGGTCTCGTGGTTGACCAGGCGCACCTTGACCTTCAGGGGCGCGGCATAGGTGACGTCACGCTCCTTGCATTCCACGACCGAATACTTGGGCTCGTCTTCCACGCGGTAGTCGACAAGCTCAAGGCTCAACGTGTTGGTATAGTCGGTGATGGGGGAAATGTCTTTGAGGACTTCCCTTAGGTCGCGGTCTAGAAACCGCTTGTAGGAAGCCTTCTGGATATTGAGCAGGTCGGGGATCTCAAGGACTTCCTTGATTTTGGAAAAGGTCATTCTGTTGCGTCGGCCAGTGTTGAACTCGTGTACCTTTACTTCATGGGTCATGTAACCGAATCACCCCTAAATATGGTCATCGGATCCCTGCATCGAAATTCGAAAACAGGCGCATTATACAAGAAACCCCCACCCCACATGGCCGAAAAACCGAAGAAATCTCCGGCGATGTGTGGCAGTCTATCCCATATTAACGCAGATGCCTATTTTAACAAAGATGTCAAGGTGTGTCAACAAAAACCTAAAAAAGTTTCAATAAATTTCATAAGTAGACAAAATGTTTCCGTCATGCTCCGGTTGCGACAGGTCAGCCGGTTTCTTCAACAAGAATGGGTGTATTCTACCATATGTTGTGACTGGTGGCAATGAGAAGCAATAATTCTGTTGAGATTTCTTTCATTCGCTCATACGGTCGGTTGGGACCCGCATATTTCTTATATGAATTTATACGAAAAGTGATAATTCGGTGCCACAGCGGGGCATATAAAGCATGCTAGCCATCCCAACATGCGGCGCCGGAGATTGCCATGCACACACAAACCGCTGTATTCTTCACCATCGTGTTTCTGGTCATCAGCTCGATGAGCATGTTCATGGGTGTCAACATCCTCATGGCGGGGCGGCGGGCACTGGAAAACAGGTTGTTTTTCGTGATCAGCTTTCTGTTGGGGCTGTGGGCCTTCGGGTTTTCGGCAGCCACAATAGCACCCACAGCAGCGCAATGCCTGGTTTGGCGGCGAGTGGCGGCTCTAGGTTGGAGCGTAATATTTTCTGTAATCGTGCATTTCACGTTAAGCTTCACAGGGTATGACAAACTGCTGACCCGGCGCTGGGTGTATGTGCCCATCTATCTGCCGGCGGTGCTGTGCGCGTGGGTGTTTTCCCTTTCAACCCCGATGGCAGAATCCCAATACCACCTGGTGAAAGTGGGCAGCCTTTGGGTCAACGAGCAGGTGAACAACGGCTGGGACTACTTCTTCTACACCTATCTGGCGGCCGGCGCGATCATCACGATGGCGCTGTTCTTCAGGCAGTGGCACCGATGCCGGGAGGATGACCGCGGCAACCAGGCGCTTGCCCTGCTGCTTGCCTTTGGCGCAGCAATCCTGCTGGGCACGGTCACCGACCTGGTCAACAGCACCTATTGGCTGCTTCCCATCCCACAGATGGCGCCGCTGGCCTTTCTGATCCCGATTCTCGTGGTGGACCACAATATGCGCAAGCACAGCCTGATGGTGAAGCCAGCCGACAACGAGCTGGAGATCATCATGAACAGCCAGACCCGTTCCAGCCTGTTGTTTTTCATGGCGGTGGTGCTGATGAGCGGATCGGTGATTTATTTCCTGACGCAGCATTTGATTGACGGAAGGCCGCTGGGCGAGGTGGCTGTGTTGACAGGCATGCTGCTGGCGGCGGGCATTATGGTAGCGCTCCTGCAGAAACTCAGTAAGAAAAATCAAAACCTTGAGAGTCTGATCATCGGCATCGCCATGGCGACGATTCCGATCGTCACGCTGAGCTTCATGAGCTCCGCAGGCATCACCATCTGGGCATTCCCATTCATCTTCATTGTGCTTTCCATGCTGTTCAACAACCGCAGGCTGCTGGTGGGAGCATCCATCACGACGTTGCTCACGCAGGCACTCATGTGGATTGCCGCGCCAAACAAGCTCGTTGATGTGAACTCCAGCGACTACCTGGTCCGCTTAGGCATCCTTGCGCTGTCAATCTGGATCGCGTTGTATGTGAACACGGTGTATGTGCGGCGCCTGAAGGAAAATGCAGACAAGAACCGGTATCAGAAGCTCATCTCCGAGGTGTCGGCGCAGATGGTGAGCATTACTGAGGACAACCGTCAGGACAAGATGAGCCAGGCACTCAGGCAGGCAGCGGCCTGTTTATCTGCCAAAACATCGTTTCTCTGCCTGATCAACACCGAGGGCGACAGCGTGGCCGATGTGACGGTGTGGCAAGGGCAGAAAACCCGGAAGTGCCTGGTTCAGGATGAAAGCGCAAACCAGGTGCTCATCGGCATTTTGTCCGCCGGCCCCGTTACCGACAACAGCGGGCTACGTGAGCTGCACCAGTGGGCGGCGTTCATGGCGGAAAACCAGATCACGTCGGTGCTCTCGCACCCGATTGTGCTCTCAGGCGCATGCATGGGGTTTCTGGGGCTGGCATACCAGGAGAAATCCACTTTGCTCGCGGATCAGATCGAGACAATAAAAGTGCTCTCCAACATTTTCGCCGACTCCCTTTCGCGGCTGGCTGCCGAGCGGGAAATCGAGTTTATGGCCTATCACGACCACCTGACAGCGCTGCCCAACCGGCGGCTTTTCACCGACCGCACCGAACAGGCCATCCACCTGGCAAAGCGGAACGCTACGATGATCGCGGTGATCTTTCTGGATCTGGACTCCTTCAAAAGCCTGAACGACACACTGGGCCACCGCCTTGGTGATGCACTGATCCGCGAAGTGGCCCGCAAGCTGACCGGCAGTGTGCGCAAGAGCGACACGGTCTCCCGCTTTGGCGGCGACGAGTTCCTGATCATGCTCAACAACATGGAGTCCAGACAGGACATCGTGAAGGTGACGAACTCACTCATGGGGCTGTTTGACGGGCCGCTCCAACTGCAGGGCCAGGAGTTTTTTGTGACGGCCAGTGCCGGCATCGCAGTATATCCGCAGGATGGTGACAACACCGACACACTCCTGAAAAACGCAGACATCGCAGTGAATCGCGCCAAGGATAAGGGCAAAAACCAATATCTTTTCTGCTCGGAGGATATGAAAGAGGAAACCAGGTATAAGGCCCAGTTGTCAAACGACCTCTATCGGGCACTGGATAGAGGAGAGCTTATGGTATATTACCAGCCGCAGATCGCGCTGAAAAGCCAAAGGATTGTGGGTGTGGAAGCGCTGTTGCGCTGGTCCCACCCGCAATTCGGGCAGGTATCACCGGGTGTGTTCATCCCCCTGGCAGAAAAGACAGGGCTCATTGGCACCATCGGCGACTGGGTGCTGCGCCAGGCCTGCGCCCAGGCCAGCGCCTGGCAGGCCAAGGGGCTGCCGCCCATCCGCATTGCGGCGAACATTTCCGCCATCCAGCTCCACAACCCACAGTTTGCCGAACAGCTCAGGCAGATGCTGGAAAAGCACCGCCTTGCCCCGGAAAGGCTCGAGTTGGAAGTGACTGAAAGCGTGGCAATCCGGGAACCGGTCTACATCATTGGGCTGCTGAACCAGCTGAAGCAAATCGGCGTGCAGCTGTCCATTGATGATTTCGGCACAGAGTATTCCTCGCTGAGCCGCCTGAAACAGCTGCCGGTGGACCGCATCAAGATCGACATGCAGTTTGTGCAGGGCATGGAGAAAAACGAAAAGGATCTGGCAATTACAAAGGTGATTATCAACCTGGCAAAAAGCCTGCGCATCAAAGTGATCGCGGAGGGTGTGGAAAACGCAGAGCAGCTGGTGTTGCTGGGGCATGAGCAGTGCGACGAGGTGCAGGGGTTCTATTATTACAAGCCGATGCCGCCGGAAGAGCTGGAAAAGGTGCTGGCCGGGATGAAAGAAAAAGAGATGGAGGACGAGGAGACGATAGCGTAGGAGGCGTGTTCTGAATTTATTAAAGACCACTCTCCCTACCCGCCCTTGTCGATGCCAAGGCATCGATTCAAGGGGGGTGCCGCCAAAGCGGCGGGGGGATTTCTGCCCGTAGGCATGCAGCAATCGGACTGGACGGAGTGAAGGCCATTCGGCTATTCATGGGCAAATAATCGCATCTCAAGTCTGACTCCCACTAACATCTTCTACATCGGGCGGGTACAGAGCCCCGCCCGTACATGGACCGCCATGTTCTTTGTTTCACTCATGTCCCATACAGCAAGGTTTATGAAGTACAGCAAAGAGCTTTCTCTCTATGTACGGGCCGGGACGGAGCCCGGCCCCTACTGCCAAGGAAAGAATCAATGAAAAACGCCCCCGCGTAAGACTTGCGCGGGGGCGTTGGTTGATCTCAGAGTTTCTGTGCCTCAGCCGAAGATGCCCTTCAGCCACTTGGTGAAGTCATCCCAGGCCTTGGTGAACCAGCTGCCCAGGTCGCCGGTGGCCTGCGTGAGCCCACCCAGCTTGTCGGTGATCGCCTGCAGCTGCTTGGCCTGCTGGGCAAACAGCGCGGGGTCTATGTTCAGCTCGGAGAGGCGCTTCACCAGGTTCACCAGTTGGTCAATCTGGCCGTCGGTCAGGCTGACGTTGTGGTCCTTGGCCGTCTGCACCACGATCTCACGGATCTCTTCCTTGGTCTTGCCCTTGAGCTGGTCCTGCATGGTCTTCAGCTCGTTGACCAATTCGGTGGCGTCCTTGTTGCCCAGATAGTCAGCCAGCATGCCGGTGAGCGCCAGCTCGTCGGCGGCAATCTGCTTGGCGTCGCGGCTCAATGTAACACCGGTGATGTCCTCATAGGCCTTGAAGACACCTGCCAGCGCCGCCGTGCCGGATACATCCACAGGGGCGGCGATTTTGATGTCCGCATCCACAATGCCGGCGGTGGTGAGCGCCGCCATATACATTTCAGGCGTGACCCAGTTGATGTTCTTCGTCTCCACTTTGAGGCCGGCGCCCTCATCGGTGGACTGGATGTAGATGCTGGAGAGCGACCGCTTGCCGATCTTTTCCGCCGGGATCAGGTTGCCCAGCCAGGCCTTTTCCTCATCAATCGTCACTTCCAGCTCTTTCACACCGGCAGGCGCGCCGAAGTACTCCTCCAGGCTTGCCTTCTGCTTGTCGGTGAGGTCGTGGCCATAGACCACGCGGGAGTTGTCTTTGCCGTCGGCGAGCGCCACACCGGAAAACAGCGTCATGCTCATCAGCGCCGCCAGCGCGATGGATATCAGTTTCTTCATTGCATTTCATCCTTTCTTAAGCCCTGGGGGCAGGATTGGCCCCCAATGGATAAGCCCTTCAGTTTTGGCTGAAAGGCTTTGTGTTTGTTATTTACTTATCCTAACATGCCATGATTATACCAACAAACAGCCAATGTGTAAACCGAACCGGCCTGGTTTTACCATTGTTCACAAAATTGTTACGAACCATTGCGATAGTATTATTTTCATTTTGGAGAATTTCAAATCAATGAGCCTGTGTTTTCGCCGATGCAGCTTTCAGAGGAGCAGGATATTTGCAGTTTTAACAGAATAGATCATAACACGAAAACCAAATGGGCGAAGGGCACTGCACCCTTGATCAAAGGAGAAAACAGGATGATCGGACAACTGCTGAAAGAACAGAACTTGCCGCCGCTGCTGCCCCAAGGCATGAAAGCTTCCGACTGGCCCGGACGCCGCACGGAGCTGCTTGACGGGCTGGCTAAGGTACAATACGGCGTATCACCGCCGGCCCCGCCATGGGTGAAGGCCGAAACGCTGCTGGAGATGGAAACACTTGGCGGCAAGGCGCTGCACCGCCGGGTGAGGCTCAGTTTCCCCACACCGGCAGGGGAGTTTGCATTCCCGGTGGATCTGGTGCTGCCTTATGGCAAGGCAAAGCCGCTGGTGCTGCACATTTCATTTCTGCCCTTCCCCGGCGGGCTGCTGACGCCGGTAGAGGAAATTGTGGACAATGGCTATGCTGTGGCGCTGTTTTGCTGCAATGATGTGACGGAGGACGGCGATGACGGCTTCACCTCCGGCGTGGCTGGCCACTACCCGAGGACAGGGCCGGACGCCTGGGGCAAGCTCGCGATGTGGGCCTGGGGCGCCAGCCGGGTGATGGACCATCTGGCCACAGTGCCGGAGGTGGACCAGGCGCGGGTTGCCGTGGTGGGGATGTCACGGCTAGGCAAGGCCGCGCTGTGGTGCGCCGCGCAGGATGAGCGGTTCGCCGCGGCACTCATTAACGAGTCCGGCTCCTCCGGCGCGGCGCTGGCAAGGGGCAAGACCGGGGAAACCGTGGAGAGCATCACAAAGGCATTCCCCCATTGGTTTTGCGAAAACTTCGCCCAATACGGCGGCAGGGAAAACGAGATGCCCTTTGACCAGCACTGGCTGCTGGCAGCGGTGGCGCCCCGTCTTCTGTGCGTGGGCAGCGCCGAAGGAGATCTTTGGTCTGACCCACAAAATGAGTTTCTGGGCTGCGCCGCCGCAAGCGAGGCGTGGGAGCTGCTGGGGCTGAAGGGCTTGCTGCATCAGGACAGTCTACCCCAACCCGGCGACGCACTGCTGGAGGGCAAGCTGGGCTACCACATGCGCAAGGGCAGCCATTTCTTCACCCGGCAGGACTGGCATCGTTTCCTTGCCTATCTGGACAGGCACATGGCCTGACCTTCACCAGAAATCCTCATAAGGCAGCCCCTTGGCCTTTGTGCCTTGATAGAGCGCCTCCAAAAGACCGGAGCCCAATGATTCGCTCCGGTCTTTTTGTTCCAAATGCATTGCCTTCCAGTCTCCGTTTTCGGTCCTGCTCCAAACCTGTGTGTAATATTTGTTTTCGGCATGTTCGTGCCTGCGCAACGCGACGGGGCCCCTGTTCGTCTCCACAAACCGAAGTATGTCCATCGGCCCATCTCCTTTGATATCTGATTTATTCATATTCCCGGTTTTCCCGTTGTGTTCAACGGGGTATAGCCACAGTGCAATTGCACAGCATAAATGAAAAAGGAGTGGATCGCATGAGATTCAACCGGCAAATCACCGCCGCGGCGCTGGGGGCCCTTGCCACGCTGTTTGGCCAGCTCGTCACTTGGGTGCTGGTAAAGCTGGGAGTTGCGTCCCTCGACATGTACAGCATTGACAGCCTTGTCATCACGCTGAACCGGGAGAGTTTCTGGATGGGGTTTGTGGTGAATTTCATTGTGGGCGGGGCCGTAGCAGTGCTTTTAAACTGGGCGCTCTCCCGCTATGGGACAGACAATGTGGTAAACAAGGCCATTGCGGCATCGCTGATGGGCTGGTTTTTGTTCCGGCTCTATTCCACGGCGTTTATTGAGGGGCGGCTGACAGACCCCAGGCCGATCGCCCAGTATGTGGTCCATCTTGCAGGAGCGGTAAGCACCGGTGTGGCGCTGGGCGTGTTGCTCAAGCTGGTGCTGGTGAGGGGCCCGGCTAGGGCGCGGTAAGTTTCAGTCCTGCTCCTCCTCGGTCTGGGCAGGCGGCAGGTCAAACATCCTCTTAGCAATCTCAATGCGAATGCCGCCTTCATCGGCCGGCACCTCGATAGCCACGCACACCAGGCGTTTCATTTTCTCGGTCGTGAAGCCAATGATCCAGGCGATCTCGCGGGTCTTGTCATTGCCGATTTCCGCCGTGCCGGTCTTGGCGCAGATTTTATAGTCCTTCAAATTGCTGAATTTATTCAGGTCTTTGGCCGTGCCCTCGGAGGCCACCCGTTTGAGCGCAGGTAGAAGCAGGTTCAGGTTCTTCTGCGACACAACGCCCTGCTTCCACACCTCCGGCGGGTTGCTCACATCGGCAACATAGCGGGCCCCCTCGGTGTGGCACACGCTTTGCACCACCCGGGGCTGCATGATGTCGCCGCCATTGGCCAGGCTGCCGAACAGCGACGCCATCTGCAGCGGCGTGACTTTGAACTCGCCCTGGCCATAGCCGGAGTCGGCCAGCCGCCGCTGGTCGTCCATCACACCGGAGTTGGTGATGGAGCTTTTTTCCAGCGGCAGGTCAAACTTCATGCGGTGTTCATTATCCAGCCCAAAACCAAGATCCAGACAGTGCTGGTAGAATTTTGCGCCGCCCAGTTTCAGCGCCGCATAAGCGAAGTAGATGTTGTCGGAGTGGATGATCGCGTTTTGCAGGTTTAGATATCCCGGTGTGGATTCGGCGCGCTTGATCGGCGTGTCCACACCGAACGCGTCACCGGGCGTCCAGTAATCATTCACGATTGGGTAATTGAACACGAAATTGGCGCTGATCACACCCTCGTCCAGCCCCATGGACGCCGTGAACGGCTTGAATGTGGAGCCCGGCGGGTAAAGGCCCATTGTGGCACGGTTATACAGCGGCTTCATGTTCACCGGGTCACTCAGGTATTTCCACTCCACCGGATCCACCGGGAAGGTGAACATATTCGGGTCAAAGCTGGGCGCGCAGGCCATCGCCTCGATGTAGCCGGTGGTGGGGTCCATCACGATCACGGTGCCGGCCATCTTGGGCGTGAGGTATTGCCGCAGCAGCAGTTCGGCCCGCTGCTGGGTCTCCAGGTCGATCGTGAGCCGCAGGTCCCGGCCGTTCCTGGCGGCCTTGCTGGCCAGCGTGGTCTTGCGGTTGCCCGCGGCATCCTCGATATAAAGCTCATAACCGGGCTGGCCCCGCAGGTATTTTTCCCAGGTTTTTTCCAGGCCGTCGCGGCCCACCACGGCATCTTGCGGCAGGCCGGCGTTGTCCGGGTTTGCCTGGTCTTCCGCTGTCATGACGCCGGTGTAGCCCAGCGTCTGGGCCAGCATGTTGCCGTAGGGGTAATAGCGGATCACCGTCCAGGTGCTGTCGTCCACCCCCACGCCGGGGATCTTCTTCAGCTCCTGCTGCTGCTCCCAGGTCAGGCCGTCTCTGGGATAGGCCTTCACCACCTGGAGCGTGGCCTTCTCCTCTTTCTCTTCTTGTTTGCCGCCAGTGGAATTGCCCGTCGTGGCCGTGGGGGCTGCTGTGGCCGTTGGCTCCGGCGTGGGCGAGGGCTGCGGCGTAGCCGTGGCGCCGGAAACACCCTCCGCCTGCGGCGGCACCTCGTCATCCTCCGGCCCGGTCCAGGCCGAATCCCGCTTCATCATGCCCTTGAGCTTGGCGCGCACCTCTGCCTCAGTCATGCCGAGCTGGGGGGCCAGCATGCGGATCGTCGTTTCATAATTCTGCACCTTGGAGGAGTCCACATAGACTGACAGCGCAAAATCGTTTTTTGCCAACACGTTGCCGTCGGCGTCAAAGATCTCACCCCGGCTGGCCGTGAGCTGCTTGAGAACCGCGCGGCCACCCTCCACAAGACCGGGCAGGATAAGCTCCGGGCTCCAGTCAATGAGCCATTTGCGGCCTTCCTTCACAAGCGGCGCGGCCATATCAAGCTTGAACTGGCCCACCTTTTCCGAGGTCATCGCCATCGTGAAGCGGGCGGTCTTGTGCTCCTCATCCACATCGTCCACGCCGGTTAGCGTGCAGTCCATCGCGGTCAGGCCAATGGCGCGGTAGATGTCGTCATAGCGCATCGAAAACGCCGCAAGCGAGAGCTTCTCGCGGGCTTCTTCGGTTAAAAGCTGATAAATGCGGGCGTATTGGGCGTTTTCTAAAAAGGAGAGGTAACGATTGACGGTGTCCTGCTCGCTGACATTCTGACAGCCGGACGCCGGAAAAACCATGATGAGGGCGATTAGGATCGCAGCGATCCGGCCCGTGAGTTTCGCTTTGCTCATGGTCGAATTATAGCATTCAGTGGGGGAAAATGGTAGAGCATCCCTCACCCCCCGACCCCCTCTTCCATGGGATTGGGAGAGGGGGAGATATTCCTGCGGGCAGGAAATCCCCCCGTCGCCTGTTCTATCGCACCGCCACGGTGCGATGTGGGCAACACCCCCCTTGATTCGCTGCTTTGCAGCGACAAAGGGGATGGGGAGCGTTTCCCCAGCCTGCCAGTAGGGGCCGGGCTCCGTCCCGGCCCGCTTTAAGCTGCCTGCGGGCAGGAAATCCCCCCTGGCCTCTGTGGAGGCCATCCCCCCTTCGCCGCTGGCGCGCTGCGCCAGCTTAAGGGAGGGTGGGGAGTGTGCATACTCATGCCATTGGATTTTCTATTGCTCGCTTGTCCAGCCACCAGTTCAGAGGATACCAGAGCGCAAACACAATTAGCGGCACCACAACAAAGTCCCAGCTTCCGGCAAGGAGCCGGATTTGAAGCGTTATCGAAAACACCCCATATACGAAGCAAACCACAAAGGGGATCACCTGCCGGATCCTGTTCCACCCCACCAACGCAACCCGCTTGGTATCTTCCGGCTTCAACAAGGAAAGCGTCACTCTGGGGTTGTTTGCCAAATATACCAGGAGCTCAGGGGTGTTGCTGAATTCATCCAGCTCGATTGCACACCTGCCCAACAGCAGTGCATCATCGTCAAAAAACAAAGTCTGATCAAACCCCACATAATGATCTGGAGCCAAATACCTTTTGATAACAATATGGTCAGAGACTTCCACGAACCGGGCTTTTCCGATGAGGAAGGCAACCACGATAAGCCCAAACAGCAATGCCGCGCCAATCATTAAGCCAATTCCCTCAGAATCAAAGCGGATGCCTTTTATGAGGATGATAAAAAAGGGTAAGGAAACGTTCAGCCGCCACAGCCATCTTGTCCATTTCTGCCTAAGTCTTAGTTTGAAGAATTCCATCATTATTGCTGCGCCTTTATTGCGGTTTTCCTAGACCGCAACAGGAAGCGGTATGCGGTTTGCGCCAGAAAAGCCGCTGCACAAACAATGATCGCGCATAGCATTGTCGCTCTGGTCAGCCATTCTGCGCCTGTGAATAGTTCATAACCGAAAGCAATCATCACAGCAAGCAGACACAGACCAACAACAACAGACAATGCCCACTGTTCCATAATTTCCCAAAAGCCTGGCTTGCGCTCCGGCGCTTGGATCAGCCCTTCTGTTCGAAAGCGGTTGATTGCATCGATAATTTCACGTTGATTGACAAATAGATTCGTATCCAGCTCAAACCCACGAAAGTGGAAGGTGTAATTCCATACATAAGCAAGTTTCTTATAAGGCAAATATAGATCCTTGAACAGACGTCTCTGGATGGTGATCCCTGTGTGATCCAACACAACTGCTCTGATGTTCTGTTTTGGCAAGTCAGAAATCGTTCTGAACCATAAGGAAGAAACCATAAGCGGGAATAGAAGGAATTTTGAGTTTTGCCAATCATGGAAAACCAGAATGAAAATCACTAAACAGCTGATCGCTGCAAGGTTAAAGATAACAGTAAAACTATGCTCCATTCTCAGCTTTGTGGTCACGGTGATTTGCTCCATCCCCTAGCCTCCCGGTCATCTCCTCATTGGCTGGATTGATTGTGCTCTATGATTATAGCGTGAATGTCAGGATATGGGAAGGCTTGCCAAATGGAGTAATATCGCAACATTTTCAAAGCACTCCCTACCCGCCCTTGTTTTTGCCGAAGGCAAAAATTCAAGGGGGGGATGTCGCCCTCAGGCGACAGGGGGGGATTGAGAGAATGGGTGCAAAGCCATACGATTTATAGAAATGTACAAACCAGGCCGCCTTCCGGCAGCCTGTCCATAAAATATCGCAATCCTGTTTCACAGCGCCCTGATATTATCCACCTTCCACTTCCCCTTCTCCGACGCCTCCTCCACAAGCTTGATGGCCACCGGCCTTGCGCCGAAAATATCGCCCGCCTCTTTGCGCACCAGCGCCAGCGCCACTTCGCCCTCGCCATGGATCGGCGCGAACCGGGCGGCGTCGATGCGGTCAAACTGGCCCAGAAAGCCGCCAATGTCCTCCTCGGAAAGGCCGCCGCGCAGATCTGCGGAGAGAAACTCCAATGCCTCGTCCTTCAGGCCCATCGCCCAGGCCTCCAGGAAGGCCTTGGCCGTTTCCTCCTGGTTGGCGGGCTGGCGGGGCTCGCCATCCATCCACACCACGTTGCGGGTCTCGGTGTATTGGCCGCCTGTATAGCTCCACACGGTGAGCTCCGCGTGGCCGGCGGTGTCTGCCATCGGGATGAGGCACGTCACGTCGCCGTTGCGGTCCAGCTCGATCTGGCCGTGCTCCAGGCGGAAAAGCTCCTTCCACTCGCCATCCTGCGGCGCGGCGATCACCACCCAGTCGCAGAGCGCCCCGCCGGCCCGGGCTGCCACTGCCTCGGTGCCGCCAATGCTCAGCGTCACAATCTCCGGCGTGCGGTTGCCGGGCAGCGGCAGCGTCAAAAGGGCCCGCCCGCCGCTTTCCTCCAGCACCAGCCAGTGGGAAACATACCGGAGGATATAGGCCCGCACACCACCGCGCAGGTCTGTGTAGGTGAGCGTGTCCGGCGCCAGCGGCACCGTTTCCGTCGTGGGGCTGCGCTCCGGGTCAATCTCGGCTTCCAAAATCCCCCGCGGCCAGCGGGTGATGCGTGCCGGGATGCTTTCCACAGGCTGCGAGAGCTCACCTGCGGAAAAGTCCAGCCGGAACGCACCGGCCATCCTGCCCTGCGAAAGGGGCACATAATGGATATAGCACCGGCCGTTTTCGGGCATGGGCAGCCCGGCCGGGTGTTCCCGCGAAATCTCACCGGCGGGGGCGTTGTTGGCAAACAGCAGGCAGGGCACAGTAGAACGGATGACCAGCATTGGAACCGGACGCATGGCGCACTCCCCTTTACGCGTCAGATGGGTTGCGATATAATCTATTCTGGCTTTCGGGCCTATATGCTGGATTTGCAACTCTGTAAAAAGGGTCTGTGCTGTCCATACTATAATCAGGTTGGGATACTATCATTTCCCACCCCAGCCCCCTCCCTTAAAACTAAACGGATCTACCTTGACTACCGTTGGGAGGGGGATTGTGATGCGGGGCTTTGCCCCGTGCCTCAGCTTGGAAGAACGCTCCCTACCCCCTTTGTCGCTGCGAAGCAGCGATTCAAGGGGGGATGTCGCCAACAGGCGACAGGGGGGATTAAAGGAGGCCCCACCATGCTCAACACCCTGACGCTGGACTATGTGACCAAAAACCAGGACCTGCTCTCCGGCCAGAGCGTGAAAACCGCCGGCTGGGTGCGCACGATCAGGAGCGCCGGCGGCGGAAACCTGGCCTTTATGGCGCTGGCCGACGGCACCTGCTACAACCCGGTGCAGATTGTGCTGGACCGCAGCATCACCGCCGACTTTGACAAGGCGGCGGCGCTGAACGTAGGTTCTGCCGTGATCGTGGAGGGTGAGCTGGTGCTGACGCCCGGCGCGGCCCAACCGATGGAAATCAAGGCCGCCACGGTGCACGTGGAGGGCAACAGCACGCCGGACTATCCGCTGCAGAAGAAGCGCCACAGCTTTGAATATCTGCGCACAATCGCCCACCTGCGGCCCCGCACCAACACATTCTCGGCAGTGTTCCGCGTGCGCAGCCTTGCCGCCTGGGCGATCCACAAGTTCTTCCAGGAGCGGGGCTTTGTGTATGTGCACACGCCGATCATCACTGCCAGCGACTGCGAAGGCGCCGGGGAAATGTTCCAGGTGACGAGCCTCGACATGGACAAGCCGCCGAGGGCAGAGGGCGGGCTCATTAACTACAGCCAGGATTTCTTCGGCAAGCGGGCCAACCTCACGGTGTCCGGGCAATTGAATGTGGAGACCCATGCAATGGCGATGCGCAATGTGTACACCTTCGGGCCCACGTTCCGCGCAGAGCAAAGCTTCACCGCACGCCACGCCGCCGAGTTCTGGATGATCGAGCCGGAGATCGCCTTCGCCGACCTGGAGGACGACATGGCGCTGGCCGCCGACATGATGAAATATCTGATCTCCTTCGTGCTGGAGCATGCCGGAGAGGAAATGAAGTTCTTCAACCAGTTTGTGGACGAGGGGTTGATCGGCCGCCTGCAAGCCGTGGCGGAGAGCACCTTCGGCCACGTGACCTACACCGAGGCCATCGACATCCTCGAAAAATCCGGCAAGCAGTTTGAGTACCCGGTGAAGTGGGGCATCGACCTGCAGACCGAACATGAGCGGTTCCTCACCGAGGAAGTGTTCAAAAGCCCGGTGTTTGTGACCAACTACCCCAAGCAGATCAAGGCGTTCTACATGCGGCTCGATGACGACGAAAAGACCGTGTCGGCGATGGACCTGTTGGTGCCCGGCGTGGGCGAGATCATCGGCGGCAGCCAGCGCGAGGAACGCCTGGATGTGCTGGAGCGCCGCATGGCCGAGATGGGGCTGGAGGAAGCGCCCTACTGGTGGTACCTCGATCTGAGGCGCTTCGGCACGGCAAGGCACGCCGGGTTCGGGCTGGGCTTCGAGCGGGCGATTATGTATCTGACCGGCATGAAGAACATCCGCGACGTGGTGAGCTTCCCGAGGACCACCGGGAGCGCCGATTTCTGAGAACAAGGCACCTGCGCCGGCTCTCCACCGAGAGGGCCGGCGTGATTTTTACTGTGGAGGATATGTATGAACCTGATGTTTGTGGAGGAGCCGGCGCGCAAGCTCCCGGCAACCGAGGTGGATGTGGTGGTAGCCGGCGGCGGCACAGCCGGCGTGGTGGCAGCGATCGCCGCGGCCAGGAATGGCGCCTCCACCGTGCTCATCGAGTCCAAGGGTTACCCCGGCGGGCTGGTGGTGGAGGGCGGCACGGCGCTGCACAGCTACTTCAACGTGTGGAAGCCCTTCCCCGGCGTGGAGAAGCGGCAGGTGGTGCGCGGAATCGCGCAGGAGATCATTGACCGGCTGGCTGAAAAGGGCGGCACCTCCGGCCATGTGGAGGTGGCCCAGGGCGCCGATTACGACGGCATCTGCACCTGTGTGGATACGGAGATCACCAAGCTTGTGCTGTTTGAGATGCTGAAGGAGGCCGGCGTGCGCGTGTGCGTGAACACACTGGTGGCTGGCGCGGTCATGGAAAACGGAGCAATCAAGGCGCTGATCGCCGAAAGCCGTTCGGGCCGCGAGGCTTTTGTGGCCAGGGCTTATGTGGACTGCACCGGTTACGGCGACCTGTCGGCATTTGCCGGGGCGGAGTTCACCGAGCCCAACGACCACGCCGTGGCCAACAGCGCCGGTGTTTCCGGCGTGGACCTGGAGGGGCTGCACCGTTACCTGGTCGAAAACGGCGCGCTTCACGAGCTGGCCTACGGCACGCGCAGCGGCAAGCCCAACCAGATCATCCGCCTGAACGCCAACATGAGCAAGCTGCCGGAGTCGTTCCGCAAGGAAGCGGCCCGCATCGGGCTATCCTTGCAGCTGACCACACTGCACGACGGCTACATCATGTATTTGAAGCTCAATCTGATGCCCGAAGCCTCGCCGGTGAGCCGCGATGAGGCCGCCCAGCTGGAGCTTGCGCTGCGGCAGAGGCAGGCTGACGCCATCGCGCTGCTGCGCAGGGAGATCCCCGGCTGCGAGCATGCCTTCATCGCCCGCACCAGCCCCACCGTCTCGATCCGCCGGGGCCGCAGGATCGTCTGCGACTATGACATCACGCTGGATGATGTGACTGAGGGCCGCCACTTCGCCGATGACATCATGGCCTACGGCTTCCACGATATGGCGCCCCGCTACCAGATCAAAAACGGCGGCACCTATGGCGTGCCCTATCGGGCGCTGCTGCCCACCGGCGTGCAAAACCTTTTTGTGGCCGGCATGCTGATCACCTCTGACTTCCGCGCCCACATGTCCACCCGCAACACAGTGTGCTGCATGGGCCAGGGGCAGGCTGCCGGCACGGCAGCGGCACTCTGCGCCAAGCAGGGTGTGGATACGAGGCAGCTGCCCTATGCGGCGCTGCGGCAGGCGCTGGAGCGGGATGGGGTGTATTTTGAGTGACCCTAGCCCAATCTACCATCTTCAGAGACCCTCTCCCTTTACCCCTCCCCCATCACTGTGGGAGGGGTATTCTAGTTTAGGGGCTTCGCCCCTATTACCCCGAATCCTACCTATATGATCGTATCCGCATGGTTAAGGCGCGGGGGATCGGGGGCGACAGCCCCCGGAGTAGAATCTCCCCCTCCCACTAGCAAGGGGGAGGGGGGGTGGGGGGAGAGGGTCTCTGAAGATTGGAGAGGGGCCGAAGGGTGAGCGCTAAACAGACGAGGGAGTTATTAACGCGGGCCGGGACGGAGCCCGGCCCCTACTGTTAAGCAAGAGCGCGACTTCCCCACCCGCCCTTGTTTTTGCCAAAGGCAAAAATTCAAGGGGGGATGCCCCAGCAGGGGCAGGGGGGATTTCTTTGGGTTGTCGCCCACAGGTGATGAAGGGGGATTTATCCCCTTGACCACTCCCCCGATCTGCCGTATCGTAATGCCATCACACACCCTTGAGGCAGCATTGGATTTCATTGAGCAGCTTGCAGCCCATCACAACATCCACCTGAACCCACAGCAGCGCCAGGCCGTGTTGACCACGGAGGGGCCGGTGCTGCTGCTGGCTGTGCCCGGCAGCGGCAAGACCACGGTGCTGGCGGCCCGCACGGCGTTTCTGGTGATGGAGCGGGCTGTGCCACCGGAGCACATTCTGACACTCACCTTCAACCGCTCGGCCCGGCTGGATATGGAGGCCCGGTTCCGGTCGCTCTTTCAGGGCCGGGGGGCGGAGGCGGTGCGGTTTGCCACGATCCACAGCTTCTGCAACTCGGTGCTGCGGCAATATGGCAGCGCGGTGGGCAGGCAGGTGCCCCGGCTCATCGAGGATGGCAAGGCCCGGCTGCTGCGGCAGATCCACAGCGAAATCAACGGCGGCGAGTTTCTGCCGGACGACAGGCTGGAGGAGCTGACCAACGCCATCGGCCTGGCAAAGAACCGCATGATGACCGACGAGCAGATTGAAGCCGGCGAATGGGCCACCCGCAACTTCCCAGCGATCTTTGCCGCTTATGAAGGCTATAAGAACCAAAACGGCTGCATGGACTTTGACGACATGCTGGACAAGGCGCTGGCGGCCTTCCGGGTGATGCCCCGGCTGCTGGAGCGCTGCCGCGACCAATACCGCTATGTGAGTGTGGACGAAGCGCAGGATGTTTCGCTGCTGCAGCACGAGATCATCCGGCTGCTGGCCGCGCCGCACAACAACCTTTTCATGGTGGGCGATGAGGACCAGAGCATCTACGGCTTCCGCGCCGCCAGCCCCGAGCGTCTGCTGCGCTTCGAGCAGGACTATCCGGGGGCGAAGGTGCTGCTGATGGAGCGCAACTACCGCTCCGCCGAGCCGATCATCGCCGCCGCCAACCGCCTGATCCGCCGCAACCGTGCCCGCCGCGCCAAGGCCATGGCAGGCCGAGGCGTCGCAGGGCCCGCCATTGCGCAGACCACGCTGCCGGAGAGCGCCGGCCTGCCCGGCCATGTGCTGGCCTGGCTCAAGCACGACCTTCCCGGCAGCCGGGCGGTGCTGCTGCGGGAAAACGGCTCGGCGCTGGCGCTGATGGACGCGCTGGACCGCGCCGCCGTGCCCTTCACGATGCGGGAGCACAAGGCAGACTTCTTCACCGGCCGCGTGGTGCGCGACCTGCTGGCGTTCCTCGCGCTGGCCCATGACCCATTGGATGCCGCTGCCCTGCGGCAGATCTACTGGAAGCTGGGCGCCGCCGTGAGCCGCGACCAGATGGACGCCGCCGCCCAGCTCCTGGCCCGGGGGCAGGCCCCCTCGGCGCTGGAGGCGCTGCTGGCGCTGCCCGACCTGCGCGAAACCACGGTCAAGCGCCTTGTTGAAGTCCGCGCCGGCATGGCGGAGCTGGCGCAATCCCCGCTGCGGGATGCCATCGCCCTCGTATTGGACAGGCTCAATTACCGCGACCACCTCAAAAAGACGTTCGGCGCTGGCCCCGCCATGCTTTCGGCGCTGCACACGCTGGACATCCTCTCCTCCATCATCGCCGGCGTGGGCGACACCCCGGCGCTATTGGCCCGCATCGACGAGCTTTCGGCCCTTGCCCAGCGCGGCGGCTCCGGCGGCCCCGGCGCATTGACCATCTCCACGGCCCACTCAGCCAAGGGCCTGGAGTTTGACCACGTGCTGGTGGCCGACCTCATCGATGGCCGGTTCCCCACCGGCAACGCCATCGCTGCTCTCGCCGAGCGCAACGCCGCACCCATAGAGGAGGAGCGCAGGCTTTTCTATGTGACGCTCACCCGCGCCCGTCAGTCAGCAGAGCTGGTGACCTGCCAGAAGGTGTTGGGGCACAAGGCCGAGCCTTCGCGGTTCATCGCCGAGGCGTTGCCAGGCGTCGCACTCAAGCGCGCGCTGGCCAGCCACATCGCCAAGCAGCCTGCGCCCAAGGCTGCAGAAATGCCTTCGGGGATGCCGGAGGGGCTGGAGCCGGGGGTGGAGGTCATGCACAGGCAGTTTGGGCGGGGAGAAGTATTGGAGGTGGATGGGGAGAGCTGCATTGTGACGGTGAGGTTTTCGAAGGTGGGGGTGAAGGTGATCTCTGCGGCGTATTGCAGGGTTGCCGGCGATTCGCGAAGAGAGTGTGATGAAGGAGATTAATCGCTTCCTCCACCGTTGAAGGAAGTCCCACATTGTATTGTTCACATGGAAGAAAAGCGCTTTACATTCAAATGATAAATATTATAATGACTTTGTAAATTTCCGGAGGCCCGCTTTATGAAGAAAGTGATATCTTCTTTGCTTGTACTCATGATGCTCATTTCTCTTTGTTCCTGCGGACAAGCAGCAATAAATCCAACAACAGCACCAACAACCGAACCAACAGCTATGCCGGCGGCTGAGCCAACGCCGAACCCCACCGCTGAGCAAACGGTTGCGCCGACGGCTGAGCCGACAGCAGAAACTTCCGACGACCGGGAAGTGCAGCGCGCGGTTTCTTACGGTTTTGTGCCGCAGGAGCTGCAGGGCGACTGGAACAGGGCGGTCACCTATGGCGAGTTCTGCGGGATGCTGACCAATCTGGTCACGCTCCATGACGCGGGCGAGACCGCTGCCTGGAAGGAAAAAGCCGCGCTGGCGCTAGATTCTGACCGGCCAATGAAGCGGGATGACGGGGCGTTGGCCCTCTATTATGCCGCAGAGGCAATGGGCTTGGCCGACTACAAGGCCAGCTTTGATCTGGAGGGTTATATCGGCGCCGACAACTGGTGGGGCGGCCTTCAATATGACTATCCGCTGTTTGCCGGCTGGGACAAGCTCTGGGTGGATCCCAAAAGCGGCAAGGAGACGGAAAACAAGGTGTTTGCCGTGGCCTGTTGGTTCGTCATCCGGCGCGTCTCCTCCGTGGATGGCTCAACGCTTTTTGATTTTGACAAGGATGGCTTGATTCGCTTCGGTGACGACTTTACCCGGGAGGCTGCCATCAAGGCCGCGCTGCGCCTGTATGAGAGCGACTGGGACGTTGCGCTGAAGGTGGATTATAGAAAGTGGTGCAGTGAAGAAGCACTGGCCTATTTCGCCCAGGCCGAAGCGCGGCGTAAAGAAATCCGAAACAGCCCCACGAAGGTGAGCTACACCGGCACGGCCTATTACGTTTCCAACGGCGGCAGCGACAAGAAGGACGGCAAAACGCCCGCAACCGCATGGGCAACGGTGCAGCGGGTCAACAAAGCCAAACTGAAGAAGGGCGACGCCGTGTTCTTCGAGCGCGGCGGGCTGTGGCGCTGCGAAGAGTATCTGATCTGCAAGCAGGGCGTGACCTATTCGGCCTATGGAGAGGGAGACAAACCGGTCTTCACCCTTTCGCCGGAGGATGGCGCGGACGCAGGCAAGTGGACGCTTTATCACGAGGGTGCCAACGGAGAGAAGATTTGGGTCTATCACCGGAAGATGTATGACTGCGGCAACCTGTATTTCAACGGCGGGGAGAGCTGGGCATACAAGGTGGCCCCGCACTGGCGCAAAGGGCGGTGGACGAACGCCGACGGCACGGCTTTCGATGTGAAAAAGCAGCTCTACCGCAACCATGCGTTCTTTTCCAGCGTGGAGAGTGGTCTGCCAAAAACGAAAAAGGTGGAATACATCTGGTATCCGAACTATATCACGGACGGGCCGCTCTATTTCCGATGTGATGAGGGTAACCCCGGTGAGGTTTTCGATTCCATTGAGTTCGGATGCCGGGGTAAAGGTAATAATAGTTGCTTCCTGGAGCTACAAAACGGCTGCACGGCCGACAGCCTTTGTATTCGATACGTGGGCACATCGGGCATCAGTACCGCCGACGCCGATAGCAAGATCCAGAATTGTGAAGTAGGCTGGTGCGGCGGAGCGATGCTCTCAGACAATGGCAATGAGCCGTTCGCTCCGCCTCCGGAATTGGTCAATGTAGCGGGAGGTGGCTTTAACATCCGTGGTCAAAAGAATACTATACAAAACAACTATGTACACGATACATTCCAGGAAGGAATGACGTCAGAAGGCAACATCGACAGCAAACCGTATCGCAACATCGTTATTAAAGGGAATCTGCTTGAGCGCTCACGCGACAGTATTATGATCGTTCATTGGAAGAAGGACGGGATCTCAGAGCCGTTTTACAACGACTACGACATTTCCGAAAACATCGCCATGATGAGCGGCTTCACCTGGGGCAATACGCAAATCACCCAAGGTTACCCGATGGGCAGCGGATTGTGGTTGCCCGAGTATCCCAACACAAACAAGAATCTCCGCATCCACAACAACCTGTTCTTCGGATGCTACGGCTGGTTGTTCGTCTGCACGATGACGGGCAAAACTCTACCGGAGATCTATGACAATACGTTCATCGCGCTGACAACGAGTTCCTTGCCGTTCCTTGACAAGGGGTATCGGCAGTATCCTGCCGGGCAGGCGGAAAAGGCCATCATCGAAAAGTTTGGCAATGGCACCAACAAGGTCATCCTTGTGGACTGACTGCCGGGTGGAAGTGTCATGCGCTGGTTGACGGAGGGGTTTCCTCTTCCACGGAACCCCTCCCACTGATCAGGTTGTCGGCGCGAGGGATGTCAATCAATTCATCCTTGCTTCTTTTTCCACTCTCCTGAAGAACCAATCAACAAATTTCTTGGTGATATAGAGTGTGGCAAACAAGGACAACCATGTGGTGTACCAATGCCAGTGCTTATACACAATAATGTCAGTATATCGCTCCACCAGCACCTCAACGATGGTGATTGCTGTGCAATACACGGCATAATACAGCAGTTGCGTTAGCCTGCTTTTGTTTTGCGGATAATGCACAATGAATATCGCGCAGATGGAAGGGTAAACCAAAAACTCAAAGGTGAAGCTTGTCATGTTTGCCTTGGGAAAGAGCCGGACCGGATACTCGATCAAGCCAAGCTGGACAACGATCAGCCCGAGCAGCCATGTGACGAATTGCTTGCCCAGGAAGGCAACCACAGCAACACTGATCTTCTTTTTAGGAATGAGCAGCAGAAGGGTGGGTATTGTTACCACCCATGCAAAAACAATATACAGGTATTCCGGATTCCAGTTATTCAGCATCCTAATATTGTGGAGCAATTTGCACTGCTTATGCAGGCAGTGCAAACGCTCCCTGTTTCCTTCATTCCCTGCCATCTCCAGCAAGCGCAATAGAGCGAAATTCCTGATTCTTGCTTATCTTTCCGCCGCATTATTCCGAAGTACAATATGTCAACATGCATCCATACAAAACCACCAGGTCCGTCGAAGCTCCGCACCCATGGCGAGGCATTCGGCGGGCTTGTCTGCCCTCTTGACCACAACACCAACACACCAGGAGGCTCACCATGATACCCATGAAGAAGATCATTGCGTTGGCTCTGACGCTTTTGATAACCACATCGTTGGCAGCATGCGCAAGCCAACCCCTCGCCAGCACCCAAGCGCCGATGGCGGCAGACGGCAAACCCATCTCCATCGGCTTTGCGCAGGTGGGCGCCGAGTCAGACTGGCGGGCAGCAAACACCAAGTCTATGCGGGAGACGTTTTCTGAAGCCAACGGCTATCAGTTTGAAATGGTGGATTGCCAGCAGCAGCCGGCCTTGCAGATTGAAGCGATCCGCAGCTTTATCAAAAAGGGCGTGGACTACATCGTGCTGGCCCCCATCATCGAGACCGGTTATGACACCGTGCTCGGCGAAGCCCGGGCAGCCGGTATCCCCGTGATCATCGTGGACCGCATGATCCAAACCGAAGACGATAGCCTGTACACTGCCTGGGTTGGTTCCAACTTCCTGCTGGAGGGCTACAGCGCCGTCACGGCGCTGGAAACGGTGCTGGAAAAGCGCGGTGTGCCCGACACCAAGACGATTAGCATCGCGACGATCCAGGGCACAATGGGCTCCTCCGCCCAGCTGGGCCGCACCGAGGGCTTCGCCGAAAAGATGCTCAACCATAAAAACTGGGTCATGCTGGACCGGCAGCCCGGCGATTTCACCGAGGCATCCGGCCAGCAGATCATGACTTCACTGCTGGAGAAATACCCGGACATTGACGTGGTCATCTCTGAAAACGACAACATGGCCTTCGGTGCGATCAAGGCCATCAAGGCGGCCGGCAAGACCTGTGGGCCCAAGGGTGACATCATCATCATTTCCTTTGACGGGGTGAGGGCAGCCTTCCAAGCAATGATCAGGGGCAACATTGACGCCGTTGTGGAGTGCAACCCGCTGCACGGGCCCCGTGTGGAGGGCATTATCCGGGCGCTGGAGGCAAACCAGAAAGTGGACAAAATTGCCTATGTGCAAGAAGAGATCTTCTATGCAGAGGATGCTGCCAAGATCATGCCCGGGCGGGCTTATTGATGGGGCAAAGATCGCAGAGATTAAGCATGGGTGGGGTTGTGTGCCCCACCCATGATTGTCCGATGAGGGTGACTTAACATAAGATTGCTCATGGATGTGGCACACATGGCTTATGCTTCCATTGGGACCCCGGCTTGCTTGAGCAGCTTATAAATACACAACGTCAGCCACCTTGAAGGTTCTTTTTTCTGACCGAATTCCCAATCCTTCATGGAGAGGTAAACGGATTCGGGTGTAAAGTAGCCATTCGCATCTGCTTTGCTCATGATACAATCAAGCATTTCCTTGAACCTTTTGTCACTGTGTATCTGTGGGCAGCAAGCCAAAACATCGGATACACTGACAATATCGTACCAGATGAGCGGCGCTTTCAGCTTTCTAAAGTCAGTACCCATATAAAACATATAAGGATGCTCCTGCAGGCTTCTTTCCCAAAGGCCCAGAAGAGCCTCCGCACCCGACAATGCTTCGGCGCTGCCCTTCCATCGAGAGCAACATTGCAGTAGTTTTACCATTCTGAGCGTGGCGTATGGGCAGGGATCGTCCTTCCTGCCCGGACCCCGGAACTTTCCGAGTTCCGGTGAAACCGCGCACGGCCAGCCGTTTTCCTGCGCCAGCATCACCAGGTGTGATATCCCGCTCTCCAGCACGCACTCCTTCATGCCAAGCTTCAACAGTGTATACAGCAAAACAGGCGCGTCACACAGAGCCCAGCCCCAATCATCCCGGCCAGTGCCACCAAAATGCTTTGGTACGTTTATCAGCACTTGCGGCACACCGTTGACATCTCTGTGGCACAGGATCGTTTCCACTGCTTTTGCAATCTGCGGAGTCTTGAGAGTCAGCCCCATATCGGCCAACAGGTTCAGCTTATGGTAAAGATGAGAAGGGTTTTTGTGGTTATTTACAACGTTGCGCCCCCACCCTTCCATTTCGTTCAAAAGCCTTGAGACAAGAGGATCATTTTCCATCGTCATATAAATGTTTTTCATATCGGAACTGGATATGTCTTCGTCAAGGAGCCCACGCCGCGTGGAATATGCAACCCATGGGTCTCCTTCCAGCAGCCACTTAACAGGATACTTCATTGATTCTGCCTCCCAAAACTCCGATCTTACCCATGCCGCTGGCGAAAGATCCTGCGCAGGAGCGAGCATCATCCGAAGGATTCGTCGTCAGCACAAGGTGCAGCCGTTTCACAGAAGCATGACAGGCTGACAGGGTGCTCATACTGCGCAAATCAGTTTCTCAATTTCAGGTATCAATTTTTCTTTCATGTTTACCAAATCAATCATACTGGGTCTTTTCGCGTCGCTATACATTTCCTCTTTGGGGAGCCACCAAACAGGCCCTTTTTCCGGGGTGTCGCCGGAGTTTCGGGGGAAGAAATGCCAGTGCATGTGGGCCTCTCCGTTGCCAAGCAACTCACAGTTCAACTTCTCAGGTTTGAATGCATGGAATACGGCCTCATAAACAAGAGACATTTCTTCCAGGTGTTTCTGTCTGACTTCCTTGGGTAAATAATGCAGCTCTGTAACATGCTCCTTGCACAAGAACAGGGTGTATCCATAAAAATGCTGATGGTCGCCGATGACCACATAACCAGTCTCCAGTTCATAAACAAAGTATGGATTTGAGGATGACTTGATCATTTCAATGCGTTCGCAAATCATGCAGTTCATATTGTACCTCATGTAGAATAAACCCTGTACATAATCTAGTAATGTTGAGATTTCAGATGACAAACTCAGGATTTTACAGCATTTGCTGTCCGCCTGTAGTTCAAGAGGCAGCGGTAAATCCGGGCGGAGTCGCGGAAGGCTTTGTAGTGTGAGCCCTTGTTGTTGTTCTCGTAGATCGTCTGGATGCGGATTTCATGGAACGTGACCCCCGCATCCTTGGCATGAAGAAGAAGGTTGGTCTCATATTCGAAACGCTCTCCGTCGATTGAAATCAACCATGGCAGCAATGATGGTGGATAGCCTCGTAAACCGTTCTGGGTATCGTATAGGAAATTCCCAGTTACCGCGTGGAAAAGGAATCGCATGACCCAATTGCCAAAGCGGCTCCGAATGGGCACATTGCCCTCGAACTTCCGCATTCCAATCACCATCTCACGCTTGTCAGGCTCGATGGCCTCGGCAATCTTCTGGATGTCCTCAATCCGTTGCTGGCCGTCGGAATCGACACAGACCACCGGCTCCCCCGGGTGGTTCTCAATCACCCACGCAAACGCAGTCTTCAGCGCGGCACCTTTGCCGCGATTCACGTCATGGCGTAGAATGATGCAACCGAGCGCAGCAGCATCATAAAAAAAGGAGCGGAAACGGTCGCCGCTGCCATCGTCAACAATGACGATCCGGTAACCGGTTTTCTCCCGCAGCAAAGACACGATGGCAAGCAGCTTCTCAGTTGGTTCATAAGACGGGATGATGACAGTCACTGGAATCAATCCCTTCCATGTCAATTCGAAAATGGAATACCAAACGCTTATATGGCATTATATTGCCTTTCCATGGAACAATCAACATATGTGGCATAGCGATTCATTTGGAGTCGAAACATGAAGTAAAACACAATGTATGATATCTCATTACATAAACCATCCACGAGAGGAGCATCCATCTATACATGAGGAACTATTGGGTGCTCATATACGAGGTTATGATCAAATTCTTCTTTTGTAATCATGTAATTGATATATGACTGCCATTGACCATCATGATCCCTCCACGAGTTTTCATCTACCCCTACTCTGTGAAATCCAATCTTGTTTTCATATATGTGTTGCGCTCGCATATTGTTGGTGTTTGTGCTTGTAGTGATCGTAATATAACCCAACTCATTGAAAAGATAATTCATCAGCAATATAAATAGTTTCGTTCCATATCCCTTTCCATGCTCTGAAAAATCACAAATTTTGATGCCAATTTCTACGATCCTGCTGCCCTTGTTATGCCAACTCATTTCTCCAATAGGCTTATTCCCCAGTTCAACAATCAGTCTTCTACTTGTCTCATCAGTTTCTTTTAGAAGCTCAACAGCAATATCTTCATCGTTTATCGAAAGTCCGTTTGGCTCTCCAGCATGCGCCATAACTCTGCCATCGCGCCACCAGTTCCCTAGTATAGAAGCATCTTTTACTGTTGCGGCCCTTATTATAAGGTTATCGTGTTGGATTAGCACAAATACCCCCCTCTTTCATAATCTCCAACCGCATTTCGATTTCTCCGCCTGCCACTTCGCCTGTTCTCTGAAATCCAAAACTGCTATAGAGCTTTTCAGCAACAGTATTGTCTGGTTCAAAAGACAGATAAATCTGATTCACATGATGCTCTTGACGAAGGTAATCAATAGAAAGCTGGAGAGCAGTCTTTCCATAGCCCTTTCCTTGGTATCGGGCATCGATCATCAATCTCCATATTGTGTATACTTGTTTCACTTCATAAAAACCCATCATCACAAAGCCAACCATTGTGCCATCAGCATAGATGGCAAAGGGATATGCTGTTTGCGAATACACCCATGCCTGAGCCAACGAATAGACATTGGAAGCCACGAAGTTTCGTTGCCCTTCGCTTACTTGCAGATTGAGACACTCGATGTAGTTGTCCTTGTCTATTCTCCTCAGCTCTACCATTCGAAAGCTCCTCAACGTAGTGCGAGCCGTTGTTAAGGCAACGGTCGCCCTGCATCCATCACAGACGGGCGAGTTTGATTATGACGCATGATATTTCACTGGTTTTTGTTTAGCCGTTTCAAAATGGCCTCAAAGATTCTTTGGGCATTGTTATCGATATTCCTGGCAGCATTCACCTTTACGTAATTCGCAGGTGAACCGATATAGCCTTGTGGGGAGAGCTGTTTGAGTTGGCCTCCAAACATCCATGCCTCAAAGTGATCACCAAGAGCTACATCGGGTTGAGATTTTGCGATTTCGGCATCTACCAAATGTGGATAGAACGCATTTATTGTCGCCGTTTCAATATCCCCAGCGTGTACGTCCGGCACTGTCGCTGAGTCAGCAGTTATCTCAGGCTCCCCAATTTCGTAAAAACAAGGATCCTCTTTTTGAAATCCTAAAAACTGCGTAAAAAATCCATCATATGGAAAGCAAGCGGTGATTTTCAGTTGCTCACACGCTTCCTGAAATGCATGCACAGCCGCTATTTTATGCTCAACATCACCATGTGCGTTTACACCAAATACGCTCTTGAAGCCAAAATCTCGCAGTGACGCAAGTATATCAAACAGCAATGCCTTCGCTGTTTCAGCCCTGATATTGAATGACCCAATAAACCCCCTTCCCGCCTGACAGATCCCCCAGTAAAAGGGCGGTGCAATTATCGCTGAAAATCCGCTCTCCTCCAGCTTCTGCTTCACGGATAAACAGTAAATATGTGCTGTATAAATGTCCGTTGCCAAGCACAGATGCGGTCCGTGCTCCTCGATGACGCCGATTGGCAATAATACAATCGCGTTATTGTCTGCGTGGCGCTTGATATCCGGCCACTTCATATCCGCCATGGTATTGGTAAAGATATTTTGAAGAGGATATCCATTGCTCATGTGCCTATCTCCCATTACTATTTGGCACCCAGCCGGACGGAGCAATCCGGGTACTGCGTCCTGACCCCTCCGATGTATTTCGGGCGGGTGCTCGCCATCACCAGGTTTGCATGGCCAATCGACTTGATCTCGCAGCGCACCGGCACCGCCACACGCCGCAGGTGCATGCCGATCAGTGTGTCGCCAATGTCAATGCCGGCGTGTGCTTCGATGGTCTCCACGACTGCTGGGTCCGGCAGCATGTCGTAATACGCTGCGCCGCATGCGCCTCCGGCGTTTTGCACAGGGCGGGCGTATACAATCGTCAGCCCCAGGCGCTCGGCAGCATCCCGCGGGATCACCACCGCCCGGTTCAGGTGTTCGCAACAGCCCACTGCCAGCACAATGCCTTTCGGGGCGAGCCTTTCCACAAGCGTGGAGATGATCGCATCGCCGATCTCCTGGCTGGAAGCTGAGCCGATGCGGCTGCCCCCCACTTCGCTTGTGCTGGCGCCAAGCACCAGCAGATTGCCCGGTTTCAATCCGGAAACATCCAGCAGAGCGTCCACTGCGATACCCAGTGAGCGCTTGATTTCGACTAGAAACTGTTCATCCATATTTGACTCCCCTAGAATGCTTGTGACCTGTATTCTTCGTTACGCATTATAGGCATTCTAAGCGGAACAAGCAACAGGCACACCCATGGCAGGCTGCCGGGTGTGGTCATTATCTCACCGATAAATGAAATTTTTCGCTTACTAGGCGTTGCGCTTCTATCTGCTTAAATATCTAGAAACCATATGAATTGCGTTTCATGTCTATATTGCGGCTCATCGTAATAAGCATATTCATCTATCACAGATAGGACAGCGCCTTGCTTGTGATAAAACCGCACAGCTGGTATGTTATTATTCTGACATTCAATTTTCATTTGTGTAAGCCCTTCATTGCGTGCCCATTCAACAGCCATTTCGAATAAAGCCTGGCCGACACCCTGCCGTTTATAGGCATCATCTACCCGAATATCCCACAACACGGCAAGGTCATCTCTGCCAGCAAGCATGTTGACTTCCTTTGTCCTGGATGCCACGGTTGCTCCGCCAACAGCTTGTTCCTTATCAAACGCCATGAAAAAGCCCCAATTCGTAATATCGAACCTTTCAGCTTGCCTTGACGCAAAATTGCGTATTGGTTCGTCATGCTCAAAATCCTTGGTAAATGGCTCGACCGGGGTTTCCACCAAAGCGAACCCACCTAACCCACAATTAATTTTTTCTATCCTGTAATAGCTTGAAACGTGAACAAGCATGGGGATTAAGTCATATTGTGGAAAAAATTCTTTGTCAACCATCTTGTATGTTATCACTTCAACACCACCAAATACAAATCATCCGCAGTCAGATTCGTCCGAATAATCCTGATTTTCTGTGTTTATAAGGCATTATATTGCCATTCCTTTGCACAATCAACATACTTAAGCGGCAGGCCACCCCGCCTTTCCTTTCCCATGCCCCTATCAAATCGGGATTGCAGCCTCAATGAGAAAAGAATGAATTACCTCCCCCCTTACCATAAGCCATATTTGGAGGGCTGCGCCCTCCATGACAGACTGCTTGGTGTGCTTAGTTTCTGCCGCATAAGCAAAACGGATGCCCCTCAGGGTCAAGCAAGGTAACCCATTTTTCGCCGCCATATTGCTGAGCCGGCTTTGTTGCGCCTAATTTGATGGCTTCCTCAACTGCCATTTGCAGATCATCCGCTTGAAAATTGAAGTGCATTTGCTTTTGCTGCTTGCCGGGTTCTTCTGGCCACACGGGTGGAATAAAGTCAAAGTCGCATCCCATGAAATGAACGACCATTCCATGTTCGGTCACCAATGCCGTCCAGTGGAAATCCTGATCCCAACAAGTCAATTTCGCGTAGAAGCCGCGAAGTGCCGCCACATCCGTACAGTCGATATTGATGGAAGGGTTCGGAATCAAGCCAAATCCCTTCTTCCTAAAATACAACTCAAACTCGGATTCACCTCGCCGTTGGCACAGGCAAAACGGATGCCCATCGGGATCCAGCATCGTGATATACCCATCGCCATATTGGACGGCGGCTTTCACCGCACCAAAATGAATAGCCTCATCCACGGCGGAAGGTAAATCGTCCACCGTAAAGTCCAAGTGCATCTGCTTCTGCTGTTGGCCCGGTTCCTCAGGCCAAACCGGCGGCACATACGAAATGTCTGTTTCTGCAAACAGAATCGTCAGGCCGTTGTCTGTATTGAGCGCAAGGCAATCATACGCGACAGTCTTCTCCCAACCCGTAAGGTTGGCATAAAAATCGCGGGCGCGTTCGGCGTTCCCGCAGTCAATCATGAGATCACCAATAGTCAAATTCGATATCATTCAAGTCCCTTGCTTTCAAAGAAAGTATACATCATCCGAAGTTTGAAACTGTCAGATTAATTCCTGTATATCTGCATATTATAGGCATTATATTGCCTCTCCTTTGAACAAGCAACTTGCTGGAGTGGCAGAGCTAATGATGATATTTTCACTGGTCAACCAAGTCAGCAAGTGGGTAGGGGACATCAAATATCTCTGGAGTTATATCAGGTGGTATCATCATACTTAAAATTGCCCAATTCAAATTGTCAGGATGCTTCTGAAAATATCGAGCCAACCTTTCAGTTGTTTCCTTAATAGTCTGCAGTCCCAATTTGCTTGTATCGAAATATTCAATCTCCCCATAACGAGCTTTGTACAAAGCTATTCTTAATATCTTGTACTCCATCAAAGGCGCAGGAAGGTTATATTCGCGCCCATAAAAGGCTACATTATTAATGAAGAAATATCCCAGAATTTGTGCAACCTCTTTCCAATTATAACGCGTATCTTTACTCGTCTTGAAATCATAAAGCGTTCCATCCACATAGACATCAGCATCAGCGCCTCCACACATTATTGAACCAAGCCCAAATTTAGGATTGAAAATAACAGTACTATCAGGTCCAATAAGCCCTGTGCCAATAAACTTCTCTTTGAACACCCTACTAAGGTTCTGTAAATCCCTTTGTATTTCTTCATTGGGGTCGGCAAAAAAACTATTGATATCTTCTGGCAGAATTCCACCTGAGCGAAAAACTTGTTCTAGTTTTGCAAAAAAATACGCCCCGGAAATAAGTCGATCAACATCGTCGTCTAGTTCATATCTGCTTGATGCAGCCTTGGTGATAAATTTACTATATGCATTCCATTCTTCTTGTACACATCGATGAACGATGACGTTAACTTTTATAATACGTGCATTGTTGCTATATATGTAATCAATAAAATCTGCTAACACATCGATGTATTTCTCAATCAACAAGTCATGTATTTTCTTGTCAATTAGTTTTTTTGTTTTTTTCAAACCAGCTAAGGCAACCAATCCCAGATAAGCATCGTCTTTATTAACATTCAACTGCTGAGCTATCATGGCACGTGCCAAATAATCAAAAGCAGTACCTACGACACTAGCATCTGAACGTTTGCTTAAGCTATATGGCGCAAGTGGTTCATAAGCACCAAAGGGAATAACTTTTGATATTGTTTGGTACTCTTCTTTCGCTGGAACAATATCACGCAATATCGCTTGAAATTCTTTGTCAGCATCACTACTCCCAGATAACATCGACTTTAGTGACATATGCATCCTTCTTTCAGTTTGATTGTATTAACATTATATACCACATAATGAACCAAATTAAGTACTACAAAAATAAAGCGTTAAGCAGTTTTATCAACAGCATATTTTCTCAATTCACTAAGATTATATATTTTCTATAGTAAAACAATACAGACCTCCCCGCCCTTCCTTTCTTATGCCCCGCCGAAATCGAGAACTGTATTATCCAGAAGAGAAGGAATGGCTTGCCTCCCCCTTGCCCATCGCCCCCCGATGCACTAAAATTGTCCCATCAAGCGGCGGGGGCAAAATGATTTGGCCGATTCCTGGGAACAATTGAATGCCGATGTGGAGCGCTGCAATGCCTGCGGGCTTTGCCAGGGCCGCGCCCATGCCGTGCCCGGCGAGGGCAAGCGGGATGCGCAGGTGCTCTTTGTGGGTGAAGGGCCGGGGGCAGAAGAAGACCGGCAGGGCCGCCCATTTGTGGGCCCGGCAGGCGCGCTGCTGGACAAGATGCTCGCAGCCATCGGCCTTGCCCGCCAGGAAGTCTTCATTGCCAACATTGTCAAGTGCCGCCCGCCGGGCAACCGCGTGCCCACCGATGAGGAGGCCAAGGCCTGCCTGCCTTTCCTCCGAAGACAAGTGAAGCTCATTAAGCCTGCCGTCATCGTGTGCCTGGGCACCACCGCCGCCAAGCACATCATCGACCCCGCCGCCCGCGTGACCCGTGACCGGGGCCACTGGGTGGAGCGAGGCGGATTTGCGATGCTGGCCACCTATCACCCGGCAGCGCTGCTGCGAGACGAGACCATTTTAATCGACGCATGGCGCGACCTGAAGCTGCTGGAGCGCAAGCTCGGCGAACTGGAGGGGCAACATGGCCAATCATAAAGCCGATGAGCTGGCCGCGCTGAAGAGTCGGGGCCGTGAGCTGATCCAGCGGGTGTATGAAAGCCGGGAGAAGGCCGTGGTGTTTGGCGACGGCAACCCGGGCGCTGCTCTTGTGCTGGTGGGCGAGGCCCCCGGCGAGCAGGAGGCGCTGCAGGGCAAGCCCTTTGTGGGCAAGGCTGGGAAAAACCTGGATGGCTTTCTTTCCACGCTGGGCGTAGCCCGTGAAGACATCTGGATCACCAACGTGGTGAAGTTCCGGCCGGTGAAAACGCACCCCCGCACCGGTTCCCTCAGCAACCGGCCGCCCAGCCGTGAGGAAATTGAGCTGTGCTTCCACATCTTGTTGAGTGAGATCCAGATCATCCAGCCAAAGGTCGTTGTGACGCTGGGCAACGTGGCGCTCAAAGCTGTGGCTGACGACCGCAAGATCGTGATCGGCGCCTGCCACGGGCAGCCCATTGATGCGGAGCTGCACGGCAGCCGGTTTGTGCTGTTTCCGCTTTACCACCCGGCCAGCATCATCTACAATCGGGAGCTGGCCCAAGTGTATGAGCAGGACCTGGTGGCATTGAAGGAATATCTCTCCACCATATCTTGAACCGATTGGCGCTGCCGCACGGGGATCTCCCTCCCCAAACCTGAAAATAAAACCCTTCTCCCACCCATTCACCGCCCCAGCCACCTCCGCATACGATGTAGCATGCTTAAAAGGAGGTGACACATATGGGATTCCTGGGTAACCTGTTTAATCGAGGCGGCGGCTGCGCGGGAGATGAAGATTTCGACGGAACCAGCCTGTTGTTCTTCTTCCTGCTGCTTGTGATCCTGTTCTGCAATTGCGGTCTGTTTGAGGACACCGACAGCATGCTGTTCTTCTTCCTGCTGCTTGTGATCCTGTTCTGCAACTGCGGCGGCCTGCTGGGTGGAGAAACAGAAAACCCTTGCAGATAAGGCAGGGGCGACACCCGTTCGTACATGAAGTGAATCCCATCTGCCGACCGGTCGGCAAAACGAAAAGGGAACCCATATGGGTTCCCTTCCGTTTCTATTCCGTCATTTCGTAGCGCCAGTCGCTGTGGGCATCGGCGAGGCGGCCCCGCCCGACGTGGCGGCGCCACGATGCACTGTAGCGCCGTGACCGGACCCCACACCGTAGAGAAGGCTGCCATCGGCGCCCCACTGGGCAAAGGTGAGCCGGGCCTTACCGCCCTCCACCGCCTGCTCGGCATTGGTCTGCAGGTCATAAAGCCACACACCGCCATCGGCGCCGCCAAACGCCACTTGATGCCCATCGGCCGAAGGTGTGAAGCTTGTGCCACCGGTGATGGCCGGCTGGCCGGAGCCAGCCACCTTGATTGCGCCAAGGGCGCTCACCACCGAACCGGACCGGTCCAGCACAAAGGCCACCGCTTGGGTTTCGTCAATCACCTGGCCGTCCGTCTGGATGGCTCCGCGCACCGACCACACAGAAAGAAGGCGGTCACCATCCAGCGGAATCAGCCGCGCAGCCGTAGCTTGCTCCCACTGGCTCAGGTGCCGTGCAGCAAATCCATCCAGCTCAATGGTGGAAAATGTCTTTTTGTCCACGTCCACCAGAATCCAACGATCCAGCACGGCTTCACTCTCCGGATCCATCAGCCTGGCCAGCACCATGCCGCCAGCATACTGAAACTCGCGAGTGAGCACCGCACCCTCAGGCTTCCAGCCAACCGTGTCGCATAGTTCGCAGCGAGCTGTGGTGGCCAGATTCACCATCACGATGGAGCGGGTTGTTTTGTTGCCCGTCCGTTTCTCAGCCAAAGCGAAGAGCCACTGGCGAGCGCTGTCCACCACGGCTGCGGAAAGCCCACCAGTGTCCAGCTGCTCGGCCACCGGCTCGGCGGTATAGGCCACGCCATCCCACCTTGCCCGGAGCACCCGGCCATCAGTGGTGGCAAACAAAAACTGGCCGCAATCCTCCCAGAGCCGCAGCGGAAACAAAAAGTCCTCCGGCAAAGCCTGCCCACCGAAGAGCGAACCTGCAACCAGCGGATATTGCCACTGGGGCTGATTGGCCGGCGTCTGGCTTGGCTCCGGCGTGCCGGCTTTCGCCGTGGGGTCCGGCGAAGGCGAACTTGAGACCGCCGGCGCGGTGCTCGCCGCGGCCTGGGCGGTTTGCTCCGGATTCAAAACCGGCTGCTCGCTCTGCAGACCGCAGCCGGAAAGCAACGCCGCCGCAAGCAGGGCCGCGGCAAGGCGCATGATTTTCTTGGATTGGTTCAATCCTCTGACCTCCTTGTAACACACTCCTTTTGCCCGCCGGCTTGCGCCGGCCGGTTGTCATGGCAAACACATACAATCATGTTATAATCAGTATGACGGAATCGCAAGGTGTGATTGTGTAAACAAACGATGAACTTTGCGACGGGGCGATGGCGGATTTGGGCGGGTTTTGAGGGATTTACCCTCACCCCCTATCACCCAATAACATATCATTCCGGCTTCCAGAAGAAATCCCCCCTGGCTCTGCGGAGCCATCCCCCCTTGAATTTTACCTTCGGTAAAACAAAGGGGGTAGGGGGCGCCTTGAATAACTACAGTGGGCAGCGGGGCGAAGCCCCGTTAATACTACCCCCTCCCCACGGTAGTTACGGCAGAAAGTCTCGGCCTAACCGGGGAGGGGGCAGGGGGTGGGTCAAGATCCCCCTGTTTGGCATCTTGTTGAAATCCCCCCTGCCGCCTGAGGGCGGCATCCCCCCTTATTAAGGGAGGGTGGGGAGGGCTGTTATCTAAACTGCATCTGCTATCTATCTAGTGAACGGAGGCCACCCATGGCCATCTATCTGCAAGACAGTAACCTGACCCTCCGCAAGATGGAGCAGCCGGACAGAGAAGCCTTGCACAAGGCCTTTGCTGCGCAGGGCTGGCACAAGCCATTGGAGCTGTTCCAAACCTATCTCGCCCAGCAAGAAAAGGACGAAAAGACGGTAATCGTCGCGGAGGTTTCCGGCAGTGTGGCCGGTTATGTCGCGCTGCTGCCGGAGGCCAAGACTGGCCCATTTGCCTGCATGGGCATCCCCGAGATTGTGGACTTCAACGTGCTGAAACAATACCAGCGGCAAGGCATCGGCGGCAAGATGATGGATGTGGCTGAGGGCCTGGCCTCGGAGACAAGCAGCCGCGTATCGCTTGCGGTGGGGCTGCACAGCGGCTATGGCAGCGCGCAGAGGATGTATGTGAAGAGGGGCTACATCCCCGACGGGTCGGGGGTGTGGTATCAGGAGAAGCTGCTGGGGCAGTATGCGGCGTGTGTGAATGATGATGATCTAAATTTGTACATGCTTAAAGAACTGTAAAAGAAAAGTTGCCCAGTAGGGGCCGGGTGTTACCCCGGCAATTGTGCAGCATATTTGCGCAGCGAATGTGTAGGCAATTGCCGATGCGGTTTGCGAAGCAAACGCATGGGGCTCCGTCCAGGCCCGCTAACGTGGGCTCTTTACCGGACATGCGCATATGCTGCCCGCGGGCAGGAAATCCCCCCTGTCACCTGTGGGTGACATCCCCCCTTGAACGCCCAGCGGGCGCAAGGGCGGGTGGGGAATACAGCTGTATCAGAGGACGGGAATTGCACTTGTGATATGGCGGTAAGGACCGGGGATTCCCCGGCATACGCGCAGCATTTTGATAAGCAGATGTTACCTTTCTGCCCCCTCAAGGGTGTATTTGGCGATGAAGCTTCATTGGAGAAAACAATGCAGGAACAAATGATACTGGAAGCCATTGGCGGCAGCGACAAAGCCTGCCGCGAGCTGTATGAGCTGTGGTTCCCCAAGGCATATCGGGCAGCGAAGGCCATCTGCGGCAGCCGGGCATCGGCAGAAGATGCCGTGCAGGAGGCATTGATCCGGTTTTGGAGGGCAATGCCCAGATTGAGAGACCTGACTGCAGCAGAGGGATACTTTATGCGGACCGTGGCCAATGAGGCGCGGCGGATCTACGCTCAGCGCAAAGACCGGCTGCATGAGCTGACAGACAGGATGCCTGAGCCCGTTGCGGACAGCGCAGAGGCAGAGGCAGGCAGCCGGGAGCGCGCAAGAGCGCTGGTCGCGGCGGTGGACCGTCTGCCGGAAAAGCTGCGGCTCGCAGTGCGGCTGCATTACTTCGGCGGGTTCACAGAAGCCAAGACCGCTGAGCTGCTGGGCATATCGGCGGCATCGGCAAAGATGCGCCTGTCACGGGCAAGGGCACGGCTCAGGCAGCAGCTGGAAAAATCAGGCTATGACTATTTTGGAGGTTGAAAACATGGATCAGGATATGAAATTGGATCAGGCGCTCCGGCAAGCCGGAGAGAAGATGGAATTCCGCGACGGTAGCGCTGCAAGGGTGTGGGTGAGGGCCACCCGCACCGAACCGAAGCGGGTCCAGCCTGCCCGCTGGCTCGTTCCCATGGCGGCAGCGCTCACGGTGATCGTGACGCTGGCGGCAGTGCCGGAAGCCAGGGCAGCGGTGGGCAGCTTGTTGGGCCGGCTGTTCAGCGTGTCGGACTACATGGCGCAGGATACCGCAAACCGGCCGGAAAACTCCGCAGTGGCAGGCCTTGTGCAGCCCGGCAGCAGCGCCGACCCGGCGGCAAAGAGCCTGGATGGCAATGAATGGATCGGGGATGTGAAGGTAAAGATCCTTGAGACACTGTATGACGGCGAATATGTCTACGTCAAATACACCGTGGACAGCAGCGGTGTGGAGCACATGATGGGGGGTTATGACGCGCTGACACCAGGGCAAAACGTGGGATATAAGCAATTCCGCGCCGGGTCGGTCACATTACCCGACCAATCAACACTGCAACTGCTTCAGGGCGGCGAGCAAGACATGGGCGGCGGCACCTGGATGGACGTGGCAAAGTATGAAGCCGGCACCCTCCGTGACCACTCCGGCAAGATCAACCTTGTCTTCACCGTGCAATTCAGCAGCATTGTGGATGGAGCCGGTGCCTGCGCCCCTGCCGGTGACCTCACATTGCCCTTCACGCTGGATCTGGACGCCGGCAACAGCTCCGTGGCACAGGTTGCAGCCAATGATGCCAAGGAGCACCTGTTGGGCGGCTCGGTGATTGTGACCGATGAAACGGAGGAAAACGGCAAACCGGTGCTGACAAACCGGCAGCTTGACTTGAGCGGCAGCAAGCTCATCGTGGAATCGGTGGTGACAAAACCCACAGAAACCGGCGTAACACTGCGGCTTGTGCCAAACGAAGCGTTGGCAGCGATGAAGCCGTTCTCACCCAAGCAGTTCTTCCTTTCCGCGGTGCTGATGGACGGCAGCCAGGTGGTGGGTGAATATGTTACTGCCAACAGGGAAAGCGACGGCAGCTATCGGATTGAGCTGGCTGCGCCGCTGCTCTCAAAGGATGTCAAAACCCTCACACTGAAAGCTTCATTCCTCCGGGTGGGCAAACTCAATGGGCAGGAAATGGCAATCGATCAGCCTTTCGCGCTGGGGGACAGCTGGGAGAATGACTCGGTGCCGCAGGAAATCGAAGGCGGCACATTTGAAATCAAGTTGCAGGAATAACAATGCCAGGCCTGAGGGCTCCCGCTGTATGCGGGAGCCCTTTCTTGCAGTTTCACCGATGCCGATCCAAACAAAAACCCGCCTGTCCAGCGGGTCCCTGTCTCTGTTTCTTTTGCTATTCTCAGTTGAGCAGCGTGCCATCCTCCGCGTCCTGAATGAGTGACCGAAGGTTCATCAGCTGCGCCGGGTCCTTGGTGGTCAGATAGTCACGCACGGCGGTGACCAGTTGCATGAGCCTGCTCATGTAGTGGTCCGCCTTCTGCTCAGCAGTCTGTACCCGCGTTTTCAGGTTGCCCTCCTCATCCCGGCTCATCCGGGCCACCAGCGCGTTCATGTTGTTGGCCAGCTCAATGAGGTCCAGCCCGGCTTCCATCTCAAAGGCATCCAACACCTCGCGGGCGATGCTGCGGCCATCCTCCCGGCCGGTGGGTTCGCCTGAGTCAAAGAACAAGCCATCCTCGCCGTAGGGGTTCACATAGGCCAGGCCCTCCTGGTCCATCGAGCGCATCACTTCCTCCACCAGCGCGCGGCGGTTTTTCAGAAGCGACCGGTATTTGTTCTGGAACCGCAGCATCCGGGAGCGGTTGCCGTTGCCCAGCGCCATGGCGCAGGCACGCACCGACATGCCGGAGGCCTGACGGCCCAAAATGTATTTTAACAGCTGCCGTATCTCATCGTCAGTGAAGGGCGTGAAGCTGGACCGTTCCCTGCGCACCAGCGCCGGTTCCTCACGGCCCGCGATGCGGCTGCGCATCGCCGTGTAGTAGTAGTTGCGCACGCTGTTGGGCTTGCGGCCCGTCTCCAGCGCCACCGCGTCAAACACTTCCCGGAGCGGCGTGCCCTCATGCGCCGCCTTTGAAAGCCTTCCTCTGAGCAGTTCCTCCTCCGCTTCGGACCAGCCACTGCGGGTCAACACGTTTCTTCCAAGGGTGCCGACCGTCTTAGCCTGCATGCTTTTGCCCCCCAACCGCTGATTTCACAACCCATGCTTCAGTATGTACAGCGACGTATTCCACTATACGCAAGGATTGTGGGTAAGCGCCCGGCCTCTTTCAGTTATACTTATTCCATCTGTAAGATCAAAAGAACAGGCGGCGGGCCGTTCACGGAGGCTTGCAGCTGTGGTATGATAATCCGGTGCGGCCAGGCAGGCGCGGGCTTCACAGGGACTGCGACAGCAAGAGGAGGAATACGGAAATGCAGGAAGCTGGCAGGCGTTACCGGGTGGCGCACCTGGGTCTGGGGCCAAGGGGGCATGACCACATCGGGGCGTTTTTCAACAACGGGGACCGGTTTGACGTGGTGGCACTTTGCGACATGGACAGCCGCAGGCTTTCAGAAGCCTCGGCCAAATATGGCATCGCGGCGGTGTATGAAGACGCCCGGCAGATGCTGCGGGAAACCAAGCCGGACATCTTCTGCTTTGCAACCGGCCTTGCTGTCCGAACGGAGTTGGTGCGGTTGGCCGCCGAAGAGGGCGTGAAGGCCATCGCGATGGAAAAACCGCTGGCCCTTTCCATCGGCGAGGCCCATGAGATGAAGCGGATCATCGACGAACACGGCATCAAGGTGGTGGTGTCCCACCAGCTGAAATATATGACTGCCATGCAAAAGCTCAAAGAGACGCTGCAAAGCGGCCTGATCGGCCAGATCACCCACGCCCACGCCACCACGGTGCCGTGGCACATGCAGCTGGGCACCCATTTCATGGACTACATGATGTGGGCCAACGGCGGCCACCGGGCGCTTTGGGCCGTGGGCCACGCCCATGGCCGGCACCACCTGAAGGCTGCGGACGGCCACTTCGGCGCCGACTACCTGCTGGGCGAGTGCCTGTTTGAGAACGGCGTGCGCGGCATCCTGGAGTGCGGCTATCTCTCTCCGGCCCACGAGCCGAAGGAGTTTTACTGGCTGGATGACCGGCTCACCTTCTATGGCACCGAGGGCTACGCCTGGGCGGACAACATGAACCGCTGGGGCTTTGTGACCAGCCAAAATGGCGGGCAGTGCAGCCGGACCGACGAAGGCGACCGCGGCGGCCAGGAGCCCATGATGCAGGCCCGCTACATGCGGGAGTTTGCTGAATGGCTGGATGGCGGCCCGGCCCACCCCTGCCGCTACGAAATGGCCTGGCAGGGCTATGAAACGATCCAGGCGATGCTGATGAGCAGCCTTGGGCACACGCGCATGGACCTGCCGCTGGATCCTGCGGACTATTATGATGTGAACGAAAAGATGGGCCGGGTGTTCCCCGAGGTGGCAGACAGTCATGAGTGGCTGGAACATGGCTCGGCCCAGGCATAACAAGAAACAAAAGGAGAAAGGCACATGGAAATGAAGCTGAAAAGGCTGCCCCTGGGCGCCACGGAGCTGCAGCAAGGCGTGCTTAAGGAGCGGGCCGCGCTGAACCGCAAGTATGTGATGAGCTTGAGCAACGACAACCTGCTGCAAAACTTCTACCTGGAAGCCTGCTTGTGGACGGTGCCGAACCACCCGGAACACATCCACTGGGGGTGGGAGTCGCCCACCTGCCAGCTGCGGGGCCATTTTCTGGGCCACTGGCTTTCGGCAGCGGCGCAGCTTTATGCCGCCACCGGCGACCGCGAGGCAAAAGCCAAGGCTGACAAAATCGTCTCCGAGCTGGCCCGCTGCCAGCAGGTGAACGGCGGGGAGTGGGCCGGATCCATCCCGGAGAAATATCTGCACCTGCTCGCCGAGGGCTATCGCATCTGGGCGCCGCAATACACGCTGCACAAAACGCTGATGGGCCTGTGGGACATGTACGCCATCGCGGGCAACCAGGAAGCGTTCGAGGTGCTCACAAGCTTCGCCGACTGGTTCCACCGCTGGACAGGCCAGTTCAGCGCCGCGGAAATGGCCCGGATCCTGGATATGGAAACCGGCGGCATGCTGGAAATCTGGGCGGACCTCTATGCCGTGACCGGCGACCAAAAGCACCTGGAGCTTTTGCACCGCTATTACCGGCCCTCCCTGTTTGACAAGCTTCTGAAAGGGGAGGACCCGCTCACCAACCAGCACGCCAACACCACAATCCCCGAGGTGCTGGGCGCTGCCCGGGCCTGGGAGGTGACCGGCGAGCAGAAATGGCGCGACATCGTGGACGCCTACTGGAAGCAGGCCGTGACGCTGCGGGGCAGCTACTGCACCGGCGGGCAGACGATGGGTGAAATCTGGGCGCCGCCGCACCAGCAGGCAGCGCGGCTGGGCGAGAAAAACCAGGAGCACTGCACCGTCTACAACATGATGCGGCTGGCCGAAAAGCTGCTGCAATGGACCGGCGACGCCGCCTATGCCGACTACTGGGAGCGGAACCTTTACAACGGCGTGCTGGCCCAGCAGCACCCCAAGACCGGCCAGATCAGCTACTTTCTGCCGCTTCACGCCGGGGCGCAGAAGAAGTGGGGTTCGGAAACAGAGGACTTCTGGTGCTGCCACGGGTCGCTCGTGCAGGCCCACGCCGCCCACGGCGCAAGCACTTATTATGAAACTGCCGATGGCCTGGCGGTTTGCCAATTCATCCCCACCAAGGCGAAATTCTCCCGCGGCGGCATTACCGTGGAGGTGAGCCAGGGCTTCAACCCGCAGGTGGAATGCGTGAGCCGCCCAAGCAGCTGGGTGGTGGATCTGGCTGTGAAAACCGGGGCCCCCATCGAGTTCGCGCTGGACATCCGCATCCCCTGGTGGGCCCAGCCCGGCACCACGGTCATCGTGAACGGCCAGCAGGTGGAGCAGCCTTGCGTGCCCGGTGCGTTCCTGCGGCTGAAGCGCAGCTGGCAGAACGACACCGTGCGCATCGAGCTTGTGAAAAAGCTGACCGCCTGGCCGCTGCCCGACGAACCGGACACCGTGGCCTTCCTGGATGGCCCGGTGGTGCTGGCCGGTCTCTGCGAGGATGAGCGGGTGCTCGTGGGCGACCCCGATCACCCCGAGAAGATGCTCCGGCCCGACAGCGAGCGCGAGTGGGTGATGTGGCGCGAGGGCTACCGCACCTGCGGCATCGACCATGGCTTTAGGCTCACGCCCATCTATCTGATCACCGACGAGCACTATCAGGTTTATTTCCCGGTGAGGAAACAATGAACTCCCCCTGTCACCACGCATCAGCGTGGTGACATCCCCCTCAGGAGGGGGACAAGTAGAGCATTCTCATGGTTTGATTCTCGGGGCGGGTAAAAGCCCGCCCCCGTCTATTCAACCCTCACCCCCCGTCCCGCATCAACCCTCACCCCCCGTCCCCCTCTCCCACAGGATTGGGAGAGGGGGTGTTTTTTGTGGTTGATGTGTGGTCGGGTCTATTTGCCCGTAGTAAACCCCCCCTGGCCTCTTCGGAGGCCATACCCCCTGAGAGATCCCCCCTGC